>JAFGOG010000108.1 GCA_016926595.1 Anaerolineae bacterium | reverse complement strand
GTGGAGAACCTGCTGTTCCGGATCGGGAATATGGCCTATGTCACGGTGCTGGCGTCGTTAGGGGTGGCGGCCTATGCGGCGAACCAGGTAGCGATCAACGGCTGGTCGTTGTCGTTCATGCCGGGCTTTGGTTTTGCCGTGGCGGCTACGACGCTGGTGGGGCAGGCGCTGGGGGCCAAGGAGCCCAAGGCGGCGGAGCAGGGCGGCTATACGGCCTACAAGATCGGCGCGGCGCTGATGGCGGCTATCGGGCTGATGTTTGTATTTTTCCCGGCGCAGATCATGGGGTTTTTCACCAACGACGCCGAGGTGATCGCGCTGGGGACGACGCCGCTGCGGGTCATGGGCCTGGCGCAGCCGTTCCTGGCCGCGGCGATGATCTTTGCCGGCGCACTGCGGGGGGCGGGCGATACCCGCTTTCCCATGGTCATTACGGCGGGCGCCATCTGGCTGATACGGCTGCCGCTGGCCTACGTACTGGGGGTGATGCTGGGCTGGGGGCTGGTGGGCGCCTGGACGGCCATGTCGCTGGATATAGTCGTGCGGGGCACGTTCAACTTTTTCCGTTTCCGCGGCGGGCGGTGGAAGACGATCTCTGTCTAGTGGCCGCCGGCTAGATGCCAACGCCGTCGATGAGGGCGCCGCAGTAGTCGCATTTGCCATCGTGGGTGCGGCGCTCGCGAACCGAAAAGCCCCAGCGGACGACGACGGTCCGGCCGCAGTTGGGGCAGAGGGTGTCTTCGAGGTGGGCATCGGGCATGTTGCCGACGTAAACGTAGCGGAGCCCAGCCTGCCGGCCCAGATCGTAGGCGCGATGAAGTGTGGCAGCCGGAGTTGGCCCGCGGTCGGTCATCTGATAGTCGGGATGGAAGCGGCTGATGTGCCACGGCGTCTCGACGCCCAGCTCGACGGCGATGAACTGGGCGATGTCGGACAGCTCGGCCTCGCCGTCGTTCATGCCGGGGACGACGAGGGTGGTGACCTCGACCCAGACGCCCAGCTCTTTCATCTTTTTGAGGGCGTCGAGCACCGGCTGGAGTCGGGCGCCGCATATTTCCTTGTAGGTCTGGTCGCGGAAGGCTTTCAGGTCGACGTTGGCAGCGTCGAGCCACGGTCCATGATCGCCGGCCGTCCCCTGGAAGAGGTCGAGCATCTCGGGGGTCATGTAGCCGTTGGTGACGTACACGCTGGCGATGCCGGCAGCGTTGGCCAGGCGGGCGATGTCGTAGGTGTATTCGAAAAAGATGGTGGGCTCGGTGTAGGTGTAGGCGATCGACCGGGAGCCAGAGCGCTGGGCGGCGCGGACGATCTCTTCGGGGGCCGCCTGGTGGCCGACGATCCGCCCCCGCTCGCGAGGCATCTGCGAGATGTCCCAGTTCTGGCAGAAGGAGCAGCGAAAGTTGCAGCCGACGGTGGCGATGGAGAAAGCGGCGCTGCCAGGATAAAAGTGGAAGAGGGGCTTTTTCTCGATGGGGTCGACGGCCTGGGTGAGCGGGATGCCGTAGACGAGGGTGTAGAGGACGCCGTCCCGGTTTTCGCGGACCTGGCAGATGCCCTTGCGGCCTGGGGCGATGATGCAGCGGTGGGCGCAGAGGTTACAGCGGACGCGCTGGTTGTCCAGCTTTTCGTACAGCAGCGCTTCTTTCATTTTGGCCTGTCTTATACTCCGTTTATGGAGGCCAGGATGGCGTCCAGGGCGCGCCGGGCCGGGGCCTGTTCGGCCAGACTGACAATCGGCTCGCCCCTGGCGTCGAGGTCGCCGACGGCCGGATCGGCAGGGATGAGGCCGGCGAGCTTGAGCTTGTGGTCGCCGATGGCTTGCAGCAGGGATTCGGGCAGTTGATCGCCGTCGACGCGGTTGACGATCAGGTAGGTTGCGGTCACGGCTGTTTTGAGCTCGTCGATCACCTCGACAACCCGGCCAGCGGTGAGGATGCCCCGCAGGGTGGGGTCGGAAACGATCAAAAGCAGGTCTACATCGCGGGTGGTGCGCCGGCTTAGGTGCTCGAGGCCGGCTTCGTTGTCGATGACGACGTAATCGTAGGCCGCCGACAGGCGGTCGACCGAGGTGCGCAGGATGTTGTTGGCGGCGCAGTAGCAGCCAGGGCCTTCGGGGCGGCCCATGGCCAGCAGGTCAAAGCCCCGCTCTTCGACCAGGGCCTCGTTGATGCGCAGGTCGAGATAGTCCCACTTGGACAGGCCGCCCAACGCCCGGCTGCCGCCGACGGCGGTGGCGGTCTCTTCGCGAACGTCGCCGACGGTGTCTTGCAAGGGCACGCCCAGGGCCAAGTTCAGGTTGGCGCTCGGATCGGCGTCGATGGCCAGCACTGAGCCTTTTTGGCTTTTGACGAGATGGTCGATGATCAGAGCGGTGATAGTCGTCTTGCCGGTGCCGCCCTTGCCGGCGATGGCGATGGTTTTGGTCAATTTGGTTTCTCCTGCTCTTTGACTATACAGCTTGAGAGAACTTGCTGGATCGCGGGGTTACTGTAACATAGAGGGGAGTGCTTGTCAAGTGAGGCCTGGGGCATTCGCCCGCGGCCCTGGCTTTTTCGTTTGACCGGGTTTGTGATATAATCCGAGCCCAGGAGCTATGGGTGTGAGCTATGTTCAAAGGATTGTTAAGCAAAGTTGTCGGCGACCCGAATGAGCGCCAACTGCGCAAGCTGGAGCCGGTGGCGGAGGCGATCAATTCGCTGGAAACCGGCATGGAGCAGCGCGCCGACGCCGAGCTGCGCGAGCTGACCGACAGGTTCCGGGCGCGGCTGGCCGCCGGCGAGACGCTGGATGACCTGGTCCCCGAGGCGTTCGCCGCCGTGCGCGAGGCGTCCAAGCGGACCGTCGACATGCGGCCTTTTGACGTGCAGTTGATCGGCGGCATCGTCCTGCACCAGGGCAAGGTGGCCGAGATGAGGACCGGCGAAGGCAAGACGCTGGTGGCGACCATGCCGATCTATTTGAATGCCCTTTTAGGGCGCGGCGCTCACCTGGTCACGGTCAACGACTACCTGGCCCGGCGTGACGCGCTGTGGATGGGGCCGATCTATCACCTACTGGGCCTGAGCATCGGGCTGCTGCAATCGGGCGCCGAGCAGCCGGCGTATATCTATGATCCGGACTATCGGCGCGAGCCGTACCCTGGGCTGCGCCCCGCGCCCCGCAAGGAAGCGTACGCCGCCGACATCACCTATGGGACTAACAACGAATTTGGCTTTGACTATTTGCGCGACAACCTGGCCCTGAGCCTGGCCCATCGTGTCCAGCGCCCGCTGTACTATGCCATCGTCGACGAGGTGGACAATATCTTTATCGACGAAGCCCGCACGCCGCTCATCATCTCGGGGCCGTCGGATGAGCCGGTGGAGGAGTACACCCGCTTTGCCGGTATCGCCCGCATGCTGGAAAAGGGGGTCCACTATGAGCTGGACGAGAAAGAGCGCAGCGTATTCCTGTCGGATGAAGGGCTGGCCGAGGTGGAGCGGCAGACCGGCATCGAGAATATCTACGACGAGGCCAACTATCGCTACGTCCACTATATGGAGCAGGCGCTCAAGGCCCAGGTTTTGTTCCAGGAGGGACGCGACTATATCCGGCAGCGCAAGCAGATCATCCTGATCGACCAGCACACCGGGCGGCTGATGCCCGACCGCCGGCTGAGCGAGGGGCTGCACCAGGCGATCGAGGCCAAGGAGGCCGTGCCGATCCGCCCGCGCGACGTAGTGTCGGCCACGGTGACGATCCAGAACTATTTCCGGATGTACGAAAAGCTGGCCGGCATGAGCGGCACGGCCATGACCGAGGCCGAAGAGTTTTTCAAGATCTACAACCTCGACGTAGTGACTATTCCGACCAACAAGCCGATGATCCGCGCGGACAACGCAGACGTGGTCTATCGCAGCGAGGACGCCAAGCTGCGGGCTGTGGCCCGCGAGATCCTGGCCTGTCACAGCCGGGGCCAGCCGGTGTTGGTGGGCACGACGTCGGTCGAGCTGTCGGAGCGGGTCAGCGGCCGCCTGGCGGCGGAGCGCCTGCAAATGGCGGCGCTGTCGCCGCGCATCGCCGTCGCCCTAATGGAGGCCGACCTGACTCGCGAGGCGCGGGCCGAGCTGCGCCAGACGCTGAACGCCGGCCTGGAGACCATGAACTCGGCGGCGTGGCGCAAGCTGGCGCGCGAGGTGGGGGTCGACGCGAACGCCCTGGCCGCCAACAACCTGACCTGGATCGCGGGCCAGTTGGGCCTGGCGGCCCATCCCAGCGCGCCCGACTACCAGGCCATGGAGCGGGCGCTCAGGGGCGGCATCCCGCACCAGATCCTCAACGCCAAGGAGCATACCCGCGAGGCGACGATCATCGCCCGGGCGGGTGAGCCGGGCACGGTGACGATCGCCACCAACATGGCCGGGCGCGGCGTCGACATCCGGCTGGGCGGCGAGCTGTCGGAGGAAGTGCTGCACAAGGTGCGCCTGGCGCTCCAGGCAAGGGGCCTCGATCCGTTCAACGCTACCCCGGCCCAGGTCGACAGCGCCGTGGCCGAGGTGGTGCCCCAATACGCCAAGAACCGCGACCTAGTGCTGTCGGTGGGCGGGCTGCACATCCTCGGAACCGAGCGCCACGAAGCCCGGCGCATTGACAACCAGCTTCGCGGCCGCGCGGGGCGGCAGGGAGAGCCGGGCTCATCCCGATTTTACCTGTCGCTGGAGGATGACCTGATGCGCCGTTTCGGGCGCCGGGAGATGATCGGCAGGCTGATGGAGACGATCGGCGACGATATCCCCATCGAGCACGGCCTGGTCAGCCGGGTCATCGCCCAGGCCCAGACTGCGGTGGAGGGCTATAACTTTGAGATCCGCAAGCACTTGCTGGAATATGACGACGTCCTGAACCGGCAGCGCCAGACGATCTATGACGAGCGGCTGCACATCCTGCGCAGCGACGATCTACAAGCCGAAACGTGGCGGATGCTCGAAAAGCAGGTGGACGAGTACCTGGAAAAGGCCGGAGGAGCCGAGCCAGGCCGCCAGGCATCCTCGAGACAGGACCTCCGCGAGCGCAGGCCAGATGGCGGCCAGTCCAAGACGGCAGAAGGGGCGATTTTCGTCGGGTTGGACGATGTGCTGCCGTTGGCCCTGCCGGCGCCCAATGCGCCTTTCCAGGGACCGCTGGCCTTTGGCGGCCAGAACACCGCCTTTCCGCCCTTTACCATCAGCTTCATGGCAGACCAGTTGGCGGCC
>JAFGOG010000607.1 GCA_016926595.1 Anaerolineae bacterium | reverse complement strand
GCCGACGACCGCCTGCAGCGCGCCACCCTGGTGTACGGCCCAACCAACGGCCGGGCTTGCGCGCCGCTCGATCCCTCCACGCCACCGGCCTGCGCCGAAGTCGAGGTGAAACGGCTGGCGGGCGGAATCGGCTACGTGCGCATTTCCGGCTTGGTGACGGCGGCGCTGGACGGTGTGCTGCAGGCCCTCGACGACCTGCACGACGCGCCAGCCCTGATCATCGACCTGCGCGGCAATCCGGGCGGCGTGTTCCCGGTGCGCAAGGCCATCGCCAGCCACCTGGTAGGCGAGCCAGAGCTGTTCATGCGCTATCAGCACCGCGACGGCGTGGAAGAAGCCTATCTCGACCCCGTACCAGACGCGTACCGGGGCCAGGTAGTGATCCTGGTCGACGAGCTGAGCGCCTCGTCCAGTGAAGAGTTTGCCGGCAGCCTGCAGGCCCTGGGTCGGGCCACGATCGTGGGCACACAGACCCCCGGCCGCTGCCTGACGGCCAATATCGCGCCGCTACCCCACGACGCCGTGCTCATTTATCCTGAAGGCGGGTCGCAGACGCCCAACGGGCGTCTGTTGGAGGGGAATGGTGTGATGCCCGATATCGAGGTTGAGCTGGATCGCCAACAGCTTTTGTTGGGCGTCGATGCCCAGTTAGAGGCGGCCGTCGATTACCTGGAACAAGAAGCAGCGGTGCGAGAATTCCAGGTCCAGGCATCGGATGTCCGCCTGCAGGTCCGCATGGCCGGAAAACCCGGTTCCGGATGCGTGCTGATCGCCATCAACGGCGGGCCGGGGTTGACCAGCAACTATATGCTGGACGTGGAACGCCTGGCCGGGCCGGATTGCGCCGTGGTCACCTATGACCAGCGCGGCCTTGGAAAATTTACCCAACCCAGCAGAAATCATGTTTCCAACCCTATTGCCAGTAGGCACCATCTGTGGTAAGATATAGACGCGAGCTGAGGCCAGATTGCGTTGAGACAGAGGGTCGAGCGCCATCTCGCCCGGCATAGATTGCACGATGAGCAAGACAGGGCTGCACATGGTGCTTTTTCTTGCCTGCCTGGCCAGCCTTTTGGGGGTTGCTGGGCAGCAGGCCGTCGCGGCGCGCAGTCTGGCAAACCAGGGCACCACCCCGAATGCGGAAGAGGGTCCCCTCCCTGCAAGCACCGCCCGCTTTGCCCGGATCTCGATGGCGGATGGCCTGTCCGACGACGTGGTGTATGCCATCCTCCAGGACCAACAGGGGTTCATCTGGTTTGGGACTGGCAGCGGCCTCAACCGGTATGATGGCTACCACTTCACCGTGTACCGGAACGAGCCAGACGACCCCGCGTCACTCTCCCACGATACAGTCTATGCCATCTACCAGGCCCAAAATGGTGACCTGTGGGTCGGAACCCAGAGCGGGTTAGAGCGTTTCGATCCTGGGACGAAAGAGTTCACCCACTACCTGACCGGCTGGCCTGTCCTGGCTCTCGGCGAGGACGAGACAGGGACCCTGTGGGTAGGCACACACCTGGGATTGACTCACCTCGATCCTACGAACCCGCAACCTCCCCTTTTTTTCTCGGGCACCGGCTCGGGGGACCCCGGGCGGCCGTCCGGGACCATCGTCCACACGATCTTTCAGGATCGCGCCGGCGAGATGTGGCTGGGGATGGGACAAGGGGCCTATGCAGCCGGAGCAGGGTTGGATCGCTTTGACGCGGAGACCGGCACCTTTGTCCACTACACGCGCGGCCCGGATGACGATGCGAGCCTGACCGGTGACGACGTATGGGCGATCTGTGAGGATGGCGACGGCGGATTGTGGGTCGGCACGGACGGCGGCCTGAACCGGCTCGACCGACCGCTTCAGGCCGCCTCGTCAGGGACATTCACGCGCTACCGCCACGATCCTGCCGATCCGGCCAGCCTGGGGGGTGACCAGGTGCGGGCCGTGCTGCAAGACAGCAAAGGGAGACTATGGGTCGGCACGGCCGATGGACTGGACCGGCTAGACAGGGGCCAGAACCGGTTCATCCACTACCGCCACGACCGGAATGATGCGACGAGCTTGAGCGATGACACGATCCTGGCGCTGTACGAGGATCGCTCCGGCGTTGTGTGGATCGGCACGCGCGCCGGCATCAGCCGTTTTGACGAGACGGCGAGCGCATTTGCCCTGTACCAAAATCGGCTGAACTCGCCCTACCGGTTGAGCGACGACATGGTTCGGGCGGTGTGTGAGGATCGAAATGGGGACGTGTGGGTCGGGACGGCGGAGGGCGGGCTCAACCGGCTCGATCGCGACGCCGGCACCGTGACCGTCTACCGGCACGACCCCGCCGACCCAACCAGCCTGAGCAGCGACGGTGTGACCGCCCTCTACGAGGACCGGGCCGGCGACCTATGGGTGGCCACGGACAACCAGTGGCTCGAGCGCTTCGATCCGCAGACAGGGACGTTCGTCCACACCTGGTACGTAAGTGCCGGCGAGCCGCGGGCTATCGTAGAGGACCGTGCAGGGGATCTGTGGATCGGAACCACGAATGGCCTCTACCGCCTCGATCGCGCCACAGGCACCGCCACCCACTACCGCTCCACGGCAGACCCGGCACTGAGCAGCAACCTGGTGACGACGATCTATGAGATGCGGGATGGACGGCTGTTAGTAGGCACCGATGGAGGTGGAATCAGCGTCTGGGACCCCACGGCCGAGGAGTTTGACATCTACCGGCACGACGGCGATAACCCCTTGTCTCTCACCCACGACTCAGTGTTCGCGCTGTACCAAGATCCGGACGAGGAGGTGGTGTGGATCGGCACGTGGGGCGGCCTGGAGCGCGTCGACCGCCGGGCCCAGACGGCCCGCCACTACACGGAAACGGATGGCTTGCCCGGTGGTGCAGTGCTTGGCATCGTGCCCGACTCGGCGGGGATGCTGTGGCTGACCACGAATCGGGGGCTGGCGCGGTTTGACCCCCACGCCGAGACCTTCCGCGCCTACGATACGCGCGACGGCCTGCCGGCCGGCCGCTTTGTGCACACCGCGGTCTTTGAGAGCGAGACAGGCGAGATCCTGCTCGGCACCTACGACGGCCTCGTCGCCTTCTATCCGGATCGCATCCCCGAGAACCCCCAGCCGCCGCCAGTTGCCATCACGACTGTGGGCCTGTTCAACGAGGTGATACAGATCGATCCGCTGCCGGACGAGCCGATCGCGCTATCGTACAGGGAGAACTTTCTGTCCTTCGAGTTCACCGCCCTCGACTATACCGCGCCGGAGAAGAACCTGTACACGTACCGGCTGGAGGGGGTGGACGCGGACTGGGTGCAGGCAGGGACACGCCGGCGGGCCGACTATCCCAATCTGCGGCCCGGGCACTATGTCTTTCGCGTCCGGGGCTCGAACAATGCCGGAGTGTGGAATGAAGAAGAAACCGCCATGCAGATCACCATCGCGCCACCCTTCTGGGGCACGTGGTGGTTTCGAGGGATCGCCCTGCTGCTGTTGGTGGGAGGCGTCGCTGGCGCCTACCGGTGGCGGGTGCGGAGCATCGAGGCGCACAGCCGGGAATTGGAGCGGCAGGTGGCAGATCGGACGGCCGAGCTTTCGCAAGCCAACGTGCGCCTGGAACAAGAAGTCGCCGAGCGCATCCAGGTAGAGCAGGCGCTGCGCCAGAGCGAGAGGGAAAAGGCCATCATCGACGAACGCAACCGGCTGGCGCGGGAGCTGCACGACTCGGTGGCCCAGTCAATGTATGGCGTGACGCTCCTGGCCGAGGTGATCTCGCAACTGCTGTCGGCCGGACGGGCGGATCAGGTCGCCGGATACCTGGCTGAGCTCAAGGGGACGGCCAAAGAGTCGCTGGCCGAGATGCGGTTGCTGATTTACGAGCTGCGCCCGCGCGTTCTCGAGGAGGAGGGGCTGGCCTCTGCCTTGCAGGCGCGCCTGGAGGCGGTGGAAAGCCGGGCCGGGCTGGAGATCGCGTTTCACCTCGACGGCACGCCGGCCCTCGACGCAGAGGTCGAGGGAGCCCTGTACGGCATCGCGCAGGAGGCGTTGAACAACGTCCTCAAGCACGCCCAGGCCCGCCGCGTGGCCGTGTCCCTGGGCGAGGACGGGCAGTGTGTGACGCTCGAGATCCACGACGACGGGAACGGGTGTGACCCGGGCGAGGCGCGGCGCAGCGGCGGCCTGGGACTGCGCGGCATGGAGGAGCGGGCCGCAGAGATCGGCGCCCGCCTGCAGATCGATAGCGTCGCCGGGAGTGGCACCACGGTCCGGGTGGTGTGGGAGAGGGGGACAGCATGAGCCTGTCAAAGCCGATCCGCGTCTTTGTGGCAGAGGATCATGTCGTTGTACGCAAAGGGGTGTGCGCCCTGTTGACCCTGGAACCGGGCCTCGACGTCGTCGGCGAGGCAGGCAACGGCCTCGAGGCGGTGCGGGGCATCGAAAGCACGCAGCCGGACGTGATCCTGATGGACCTGGTCATGCCCAAGATGGACGGCCTCGAGGCGATCCGGCAGGTGATGGCTCGCCAGCCGGAAGCCCGCATCCTGGTGCTGACCAGCTTTGCCACCGACGACAAGGTCTTTCCGGCCATCAAGGCCGGCGCAATGGGATACCTGCTCAAAGACTCTGAACCCGGCGACGTGGTGGATGCCATCCGCCAGGCATACCGGGGTGAGCCCTCGCTCCATCCGCGCATCGCCCGCAAGCTGATGCGCGAGCTATCCCAGCCGCCGGAGCAGCCGCCGGCGCCCGAACCACTGACTGAGCGAGAGGTGGAGGTGCTGCGCCTGGTGGCGCAGGGCAAGAACAACCGCGACATCGCCGCGGCGCTGACCATCACCGAAGGCACCGTGCGCGTGCACGTGAGCAGCATCCTGGGCAAGCTGCACCTGGCCAGCCGCACCCAGGCGACGCTCTATGCGCTGCGCGAGGGCCTGGCCGCGCTGAATGACGGGAGCAACGTGTCCGGGGCACCATAACATTTGTTGTAGAGCCGATCGGACGAAAGGTATAAGGGACCACCTTTGCGTGGTCCTTTTGCATACTCCAGGTTTTTCCTTTTCGCCGATGACACCACACCGATCCCCTGTTATACTGGCAGCAGCATCGTCGACAGGTACAGAGCATGATGGAACGACGCACGGTATTGATCGCCGACGACAGTGTGCCGGCTCGCCGTGGACTGCGGGCGCTGTTGGCCCTGCAACCCGAGATCGAGGTCGTCGGCGAGGTGGCGGATGGGCTTCAGGCAATGGATATGGTGCGAGACTTGGAGCCCAACGTGGTCTTGATGGACATCCGGATGCCGCTGCTCGACGGCCTGGAAGCGGCGCGGTGGATCAAGGCGCACTGGCCCGCGATTAGGGTTGTGATCACCTCCATGGATGTGCACCACCGGGGCGCCGCGCTGGCTGCCGGGGCGGATGCGTTTCTGGTCAAGGGAAGCTCGACCGATGATTTGCTGGTAGCGGTCCTGGAAAGAGGTTAGAACGATGTCGAAAACCAGAACCCGTTACATGATCGCCCTTGTTTTCACGCTCACGCTGCTGCTGGGCGCCTGCGGTGGGCCCGGCGCCAGCCAAACCCTGCCCGCAGACCTGCCCGACTCTGCCCTGGAGCGCATCGGGCGCGTCGAGAACGGGCTGATCCCCATCACGGCAGAGCGTGAGATCGAATGGGGAGAGCGCAGGACCCTGGCCGAGCGCATGGCGCACTACCGCCTGCCCGGCGTCAGCATCGCCGTCATCGACCATGGTGAGATCGAGTGGGCCAGGGGCTATGGCGTCCTGGAGGCCGGAGGCGAGGAGCCCGTCACGCCGGACAGCCTCTTTCATGCGGGGTCCATCGCCAAGCCCGTGTCTGCGGCCGCGGCCCTGGCGCTGGTCGAGCGCGGCCTCCTGGATCTGGACGGAGACGTGAACGACAGGCTGGTTTCCTGGCACGTGCCGGAGAACGAATACACCACGGAGGAAAAGGTGACGCTGCGGCGGCTGTTGAGCCACAGCTCGGGCCTGGCCGATGGTTCGCCCATGCGCTCGAGCAGCGATCCCGAATTCGACTGGTGGTCGCCGGCGGGAGAAACGCCGGCCGTGACGGTCCAGCAATTGCTGGAAGCAGAGCCGCCCGCAGACGAGGGGCGCCCCGTCCGCGTGACGCGGGTGCCGGGCACGGCCTACGAATACTCGAACCTGGGCTACGGCGTGGTGCAACTGCTGATGACCGACGTCACGCACCAGCCCTTTGCCAGGCTGATGCAGGACACGGTTCTTGGACCCCTGGGCATGACGTCCAGCACCTTCGAGCAGCCGCTACCGGAAGCGCTCAGGGAGAAGGCCACCACGGAACACGATGTGGACGGGCGGCCCCTCGAGGGGAAACGACACCACTATCCCTACCTGGCGTCTGGTGGCCTGTGGACGACGCCCTCGGACCTGGCCCGGTTTGCGATCGAGATCATGCGTGCCCGTGCGGGAGAATCAGAGCGGCTGCTCTCGCAGGAAATGGCCAACGAGATGCTCACGCCACAGATCAAGCGTGACCAGGAACTCACCGGCGATTCATATGGCCTGGGGTTCGACCTGGCCGGCAGCGGGCGGGCGTTTCAATTCGTGCACACGGGCGGCACCTGGGGCTCCACCTGCCTGCTGTGGATGCATCCAGAAACAGGGCAGGGCGCGGTGATCATGACCAACTCGGCCAGTGGCGAGGGGGCCATCCGGATCGAGATTCTGCTGAGCATTGCTTCAGTGTACGATTGGCCAATGGATGGATAACTGAAAGGAGTGTCAAAACGATGGAAACCGGACAGATTTTGAAACGGTCCTGGCACATGGTGCGGTACTACCGGGCGCT
>JAFGOG010000606.1 GCA_016926595.1 Anaerolineae bacterium | reverse complement strand
TCATAACCCACAACCACCCATGGCAAAGCCTGCCCCACTCCCCACTTTGGGGTACAAATGGCTGATTGACACAGGTCCCCTTTAGGGGATAGGAGGGGCCTGCGGGCAACGATCCACCCGGACAAGCCCCTCCTGATCTCCGATGCTAGTGTGGATCCATCCAGTAGTGACAGGGATCCTGGGTGCCAGGCGTCATGATGATCCAGTCAGAAGTGTGGCTATCGCTGACGTTGTGGAAATAGTTCTTGACGACGACAGGTGCAGGTGATTCGGCGCAGGTCTGGATCACGCTGAGCGACATGGTAGTCTTACGCACGAGCTCCTTGCCGATCCTGAGCTGCTCGGCCGGATCGACCGTGGCGCGGTACTGGTCGTACAGCCCCATCAGCTCCTTCAGATCACCGCTTGGCGCCTCGCCCTGCGTGCCGCCGGTCTTGTACCAGATGCCAAAGGCTGGGGCCATCCACGACCGCTCATCGAACGGGAACTGGTAGATTGGGTCGACCAGAGGCACCAGGCCGCGGTCGGTGGTCCAGGTGGCGATCATCACCTCGTTCGCACAGGCCTTGGGCCAATAGACGTCGCGGCTCATCGTCTCCACCCGGGTGTCGAGGCCGGCGGCCCGCCACCACTCGGCCACCAGCTCAATGCCATCGTACAGTGAGCCAGAGGTGTAGGAAGACTCGATGACGAGCTGGAGCGGCGATCCATCCGCAAAGGTGCGCATGCCGTTGGCGCCCACCGGCAGCCCGATTTCGTCGAGCAGCGACTTGACCAGCTCGACATCATACTTGCCGTAGATATTCGCAATATCTGGCTGGTAGAGCGCCGAGTCTCTCACGACGCTGATGGTAGAGGGTACACCTGTGCCCAGCCACAGGATCTCGTTGATGGTGTCCCGGTCGATAGCCTGAGACAGGGCTTGGCGGAACTTGAAGTTCTGCAACAGCTCCCGATACTTGGCATCGCTGTAGCTTTGGTTGGGGAAGAAGGTGAGACCTGAAGCCTGGGCCTGAGGCCAGAGGAATACGTGATAGTCGTACTGCTCGGCCTGTTCCAGGTAAACCGGGTACTGGGAAAGCTGGATGCCGCGGTGCTGCATGTCCAGCTTGCCGGCCAGGGCCAGAGTGTTGATCGCCGTGTTGTCCTCGACCAGGTAGAAATACACCTCGTCGATGTAGGGCAACTGCTGGCCCTGCACGTCCACTTTCCAGTAGTAGGGGTTGCGGGTGGCAACCATGTGATCCGCGCCCTCTTCCCATTGGGTAATAGTCCAGGGAGTCATCGCCGGGCGCTCGGGGTTGTACTCCCAGGCCTTGGCCTCAAACTGCTCGTAGGTCGCGCTGGAGTTGTACTTCGGATGGAACTGCTCCAGGTAGTGCTTGGGAGCAAAGAAGCCAAACCGCTCAAAGCCCAGCGGCCACTGGTTGCCATGGAAGGCCAGGCCCACCGTTTCGGCCAGACCATTTGGCGCGGCGAACATGAGCTTGATCGTGGTGTCGTTCACCTTCTCCAATGCCATCGGTTCGCCAGCGACGACCCACTCGGCGTGCGGCGCTTTGGTGACGTTTGTGTCGGTCTCGATCGCCTCCCACCAGAAGATAATGTCATCCACGGTGAAAGGCGCGCCGTCGGACCACTTGAGCCCCTCGCGCAGGTAGAGGGTCAGGGTCTTGCCGCTATCAGACCACTCCCACTTTTCGGCCAGGCCAGGCTGAACCGGATCCGAAGGATCGCGCGGCCAGCGGAGGATCGTCTCATAGACGATGCGGCCGAAGCAGTGAAAGTCGCTGATGCCGCGCCAGCCCCGGTACCAGGTGCCGCCGTACTGGCCGATTGAGCTGATTGGCAAGACCACCAGCGGATTGTCGGGCAGGCGCTCGTCTACCGGCGGCAGCTCGCCCTTGGTCACCAGCTCGGCCAACTGCGGCGCCTCGGTGTACTTGGCCACCGGCGTCGGCGTTATTTCGACAATCTTTTCGATCGCGACCTCTTTAGTGACGACCACCTCCACCGTCTCCTTGACCGTCTTCTCAACCTCGACAGTCTGGATGATCGTCTCTGGTGTGCCACCGCAGGCCGTTAGGAGCATCGACAGCATCAGGATGATGCCAATCGCGCCCCGCCACATCATACCTTTTTTCGAGCTAAACATTTCTTTCCCTCCTTTGTGTTTTTGTTGTCCATTTCTTGCGAGTCACCACATTACCTCGGATTGCTGCCCACCTCCTTTTTCTCCTTTCCCCTGAAGGGGATCTCGATAAATTCGACGTACCAATCGACTCCCCATGATCGGGAAACGGCTCGAGGCCCACTCTGAGCGTCGAGCAATCAAGGTGCGCTTGCCCGGACGACAAGCGTTGGATACAGTACAATCTCCTTACAATCCCCTGCACAGCCATTAATACGATCCAACAGCGATCTCATAGCCTGATCGCCCAGTTCGTAACGGGGCACGCGGCATGTGGTCAGCGCCGGTGTCACTACCGCGGCCATGGGAATGTCGTCAAAGCCGACAACGGCCAGATCATCAGGCACCTGGCGGCCCAGATCGGCGCAGGCCTGCAAAGCGCCGACAGCAACCAGGTCATTGTAGCAGAACAAGGCAGTCAGCTCCGGGTGGTCGGAAAGCAATGCGCGGGCCGTCTCTCTGCCTCCCTTGACCTCGTAGGAGCAGGGGCGCACCCAATCTAGATTATGGGGAATCCCGGCGGCCTCAAGCGCTGTGTCGTAACCGATAGCCCGCTGCCGGCTGCTGTAAGAAGTCAGCGGCCCAGCCAAAAAACCCACTGCCCTGTGCCCAGACTGCAGCAGGTGTTGGATGACCAGTCGGGCGCCAGTGTCGTCGGCCAGCATAATTGCACCCACTTTGGCTCCTGCCAACCTCCTGTTGACCAGCACTGCGGCAGGGTGGTGTTCCAGTGCCGCGCGCAAAGCATCATCCTGAAGTCTTGAGCTGCACAGCACGAGGCCATCGACCCGCTTCTCCTCCAACGACTCCAAGACAGACAATTCGCGCTGCGGACTTTCGTCGGCATTGCAGACAAAAACATGATAGCCCGCGGCGCGAGCTCTGTCTTCTGCGCCACGGGCTACATCAGAGAAAAAGGGGTTTGCAATGTCCGGCACAACCAGGCCGATGGTACCGGTCCGCTGGGTGGCCAACCCCCGGGCGATACCACTGGGCCGGTACCCCAGCCGTTCAATGACATCCAGGACGTGCTGGCGGGTGGACGGGCTTATCTCACCCTTGCCGTTTATCACCCGTGAAACGGTCATCAGCGAGACCCCCGCTTCGCGAGCCACATCCGATATTGTAACACGACCAGTCATCGGCCACCCCTGAGTAACGTCTGGTCCTCTAGGGATCGGGAGTCGGATCCGCGTGCTCGTTAGCGCTTACGTGAGCGCTAACAGCGCCATGCCCAAAAAAAGAAACGACCAGGATTTAGTATAGCACAGCTTTCTTGGATTTTGGCGCACAGCCCTTGGACAGAACCGTCCCTCTCTACCGTGGTCCCCTCCGTTTTGGCCGGGACAGCCGGGACTACCCGCGGTCGCGATATTCGGTAGGCGATAGGCCCGTTACCTTGTGGAACACGCGGCTAAAGTACGCGGGATCCTTAAATCCGACCT
>JAFGOG010000605.1 GCA_016926595.1 Anaerolineae bacterium | reverse complement strand
TCAAAGCGAGCCGTGGCATTCCAGTATTCTGCGCCCGGTTCGCAGGCGGGCGCTTCTAACTGCAGATCATAGTCTTTGATGATGAACATGGTCTTCCTCTCTGAATAGGCGAATTGAAAACAGCCGGATAGGCTGTACCGGGTCAGCCTCATTATAAACCGCTCAAGGTAGAATGGCAAAAAAGGAGAACCGTCCCGCGGCGGCGTCCTGGTCTCAACAATCTGAACCGCGTTTGCTGCGCTTTACGCGATTTGTGTAGATGCGTTACGCTCGTTGTGGATAATCTCAGTCGCCCCCCTCCTCCTTTTTACGTACCCCAAATCCGCGCTTTGGCCGATGACAGCCCTGGCCCCTTTTGCTATACTGTTGGCAAACATCGTCTCCATTGGGTTGAGAGCGTTCGGGGGTGGGGCGCCGTCTGAACGCTCTCAGCCTGTAAAGGGTTCGTGAGGCATGTTATCGTGCCGTGTGCTACATGGTTGTCAAGGAGGTGAGATTGCGGGCTAGACATTTCGAGTCGAGTGAGGGGGCAGGCCGGCCCGCCTCTCCTGACGGGTTACCGCGCCCGGACTGAAAGCCGTTGGCCGCACCTAACCTACCATGTGAAGGAGGAGAATCTGATGTGTAAAAACAAGTGGGCGAGCCCTATCGCCCTGTTGATGGTTGTCACCCTCATCCTCGCTGCCTGCGGCCCTACAGCCACCCCCGAGGAAAAGATCGTCACCCAGGTCGTCAAAGAGACGGTGGTCGTCGAAGGCGCACCGCAGGTCATCGAAAAGCAGGTGACCGCAGTGGTCAAAGAGACCCAGATCGTCGAGGTCGAGGTGACCCCAACGCCTTCGCCGCTGAACCGCACCGGCGCTTGGCTGGACATGGTGATCATCGTCGAAGAACCCTCAGCCGATGCTGGGGTGGCTCGTGTCGAGGCTGGCGAGCTGGATATGTATGCCTATGCCGTTTCCAAGGCCCCCCTCTTTGAGGATGTCAAGGCCAATCCGGACCTGGCATACTCCATGTCCTACGGCTCACTCAATGTGATCATGTTCAACCCGGTCGGCCCTACCTTCCCGGCGACCGGCAAGCTCAACCCCTTCTCTGTGCCCAAGATCCGTGAGGCGGTCAACTGGCTGGTCGACCGCAGCTACATCGCCCAAGATCTGATGGGTGGTATGGGCGTTCCGCGGTGCCTGCCTCTCGTCACCGCCTTCCCAGACTATGCCCGGTATGCCGACATTGCCCGGAAGCTGGAGGCATACTATGCCTACAACCCGGACAAGGCCAGGGAGGTCATCACCCAGGAGATGGAAACGCTTGGCGCGACACTGGTCGACGGCAAGTGGCTTTATGAAGGCGAACCGGTCGAGCTGATTTTCCTCATCCGCACCGAGGACGAGCGGCGGGATATCGGCGACTATGTCGCCACTCAGCTCGAATCGCTTGGCTTTACCGTCCAACGTGACTATAGGACCGGCGCCGAGGCAGCGCCGATCTGGAACCAGGGCAATCCCGCCGACGGCCTGTGGAGTCTATATACCGGCGGTTGGATAAACAACTGGATCGTGCGCGATTCCGGCGGCAATTTTGACTGGTACTATACGACGCGCGGTTACCCCTCGCCCCTGTGGATGGCCATGACCCCGTCAGCCGAGTTCGACGAGATCGCCGACCGGCTGAATCGCAACGATTTCACCTCCATGGCCGAGCGCAGGGAGATGTTTGACAAGGCGCTCGAGCTGGCAATGCAGGACTCGGTGCAGCTCTTCCTGGTTGACCGGCAGAGCTTTACACCCCGCCGGCAGGAGGTCATCGCCGGGTACGACCTGGCTTCAGCCGTTTCCGGCTCGACCATCTGGGCCTACACCCTCCGCCGTGAAGGCAAAGTGGGTGGCGCGATGACCCTCGGTGAGCCCAGCATCCTGACCGAGCCGTGGAACCCGATCGCTGGCACCAACTGGGTGTACGACGCCATGATCCATCGCGCGACGGGTGATGTCGCAGCCATGCCCGATCCCCACACCGGGCTGCGCTGGCCGCAGCGCATCGAAAGATCAGAAGTCTTTGTCAAGGAAGGGCTGCCGGTCGACAGGACCCTAGACTGGGTCAGCTTGCAGTTCGTTCCCGAGAACCAGGTGCCGGCTGACGCCTGGGTCGACTGGGATGCCACGGCGCAAAAGTTTGTTACCGTCGGCGAAAAATACCCCGATGGGCTTACCGCCAACCTCAAGGTCATCACCTACTACCCTGAGGATCTGTACGAGGTCA
This sequence comes from Anaerolineae bacterium, assembly GCA_016926595.1. The sequence continues at coordinate 523 of JAFGOG010000605.1, read as the reverse complement.
AGTGGCACGACGGCTCCACATTCTCCGCGGCCGACTGCGTGATGGCGATGATCATGGCCTTCGACCAGGGCAAACCGGAAAGCGCTATCTACGACGCGTCGGCGGTGCCGGCCCTGGAGTCATTCCTATCCCACTTTAAAGGCACGCGTATCGTGTCGACCGATCCTTTCGTCATCGAGTACTATAGCGATCAGATTCAACTGGATGCCGAGCTGGCCGCCCAGGGTGCCGCTATCTATCCTACCTGGTTCCCAGCCTATCCCCAGGGCCCTGGCGCCTGGCACAACATAGCTCTTGGCATCCTTGCTGAGACAAACAAGGAGACTACCTTCTCATCGGCCAAGGCCGACGAGCTCGGGGTGGACTGGATGAGCTATATCGCCGGACCGACCGTGGCTATCTTGGAAAAGTACCTGGGGCAGGCTGTGGAACAGAACTATATCCCCTATGCGCCGACCCTGGGCCAGTACATCACCGCCGAAGAGGCCACGGCCCGCTTTGCCAACCTCCAGGACTGGTACGC
>JAFGOG010000107.1 GCA_016926595.1 Anaerolineae bacterium | reverse complement strand
GTCGCCGACCGCCCCGATGCCGTAGAGTTGCCCTCGCTGCAGGGGCAGGTCGTGTTCGATCACGTCGACTTTGGCTACGCGCCAGGGGTCCCAGTGCTCAAGGACGTGAGCTTGACCGCCGAGCCGGGGCAGATGGTGGCCCTGGTGGGACCGACCGGTGCGGGCAAGACCACAATCGTCAATCTGCTCTCACGGTTCTACGACGTCGATGAGGGGGCCATCCTCCTGGATGGCCGTGACATCCGCCAGGTCAAGCAGGATGGCCTACGCCGGCAACTGGGGATCGTGCTGCAAGACACCTTTCTGTTTGCCGATACAGTGCTGGAGAACATCCGCTATGGGCGGCTGGACGCCACGGACGAGGAGTGCATGGCGGCAGCGCGCCTGGCGAACGCTGATACGTTCATCCAGCATCTGCCCGAGGGCTACCAGACCTCCCTCGCCGAGCGGGCCGGCACGCTCAGCCAGGGGCAGCGCCAGCTGCTGGCCATCGCCCGCGCCGTCCTCGCCGGCCCGCGCATTCTGATCTTGGACGAAGCAACCAGCAGCGTGGATACGCGCACCGAGGTCCACATCCAGGAAGCGCTGCTGAAGCTGATGAAGGGCCGCACCAGCTTTGTGATCGCCCACCGCTTGAGCACCATCCGCAACGCCGATCACGTGCTGGTCATCGACGATGGGCGAATCATCGAGCGCGGCACGCACGATTCTCTGCTCGCAGAGCGTGGCTTCTACCACCGGCTCTATATGAGCCAGTTCGCCCGGGCTGAGGTGTTAACCCACGACACGATGCCCGCTACAGAAGAACTCGGCGGCTAACCACAGCTCGGCCCGGGAGATCAGATGGTCCTACCGGGTATTCCGACGGATGCCCCACGCTTCGTGGGCGTTTATCCGCGAGCATCCGTTCCGAGGCTATAGCGGGGGAAATGACATGAAAAAGCATCACCAGGACGGTCTGGTCGAATACGATGGAAAACAGGGGGCTATCGTCGCTTCCGGCAAGCCATTCCTATGGCACGACGGAAGGCGTCCTGCCGATTGCCGAGATGTCGGGAGCCAACGGCGCCTACGGCGTCGGGGCCTGTGAAGGCCTCGATGGAGAGATCACCATCTTCAAGGGCAAGCCCTATGTGACCGGCGTGCACGACGCAAGGTGCGAGGCGATGGCTTTATCATGGACAACAGCCAAAGCGGCACGCCATTCTTATGGCACGGCGATCTTTGGCACCTGGACAAAGCACATGCAATGGCGCGTCATTCTGATGGCGCGACGAACCTGTACCTGCCGATGTTAAGACCTACTATGACCTGCAGCGCTTTGTCAAGGCTCGCGCGACTGCCGCCGGTATCGACACCAGTTCTACGCCCTTCCCCTTTTTGTTGACGGGCAAGCCCGCCGAACTCCAGTGGCACATCAATGTCGACCGCACCGGGGGCAAGCCTATCACCCGTGAACTCTTTGGGCAATCCAAGGCCAACTATGTGATAAAGAATAAAGAGGTGGACATCGTCGGCTTTTACTCGGAAAAACGCCGCGCCATCAGAATGGCGCGGCGTATTCATCGGCACCTACGCGCCTGCCATCAAGGAGAAGGACATAAAAACGCGATCCATATCCATCTAGTCTCGAAGGACGGCAAGTCAGCCGGCCACATCGATGACCTGACCTTTGAGAGCGGCATGACCTTGCGCCTGCCCCAGTAACCGTAACGCAAAGAGAAGACGGGGTCAGTTCTCTCGATGAACAGGCCAACCACAGCTAGGCCACCCAGCTCTAAAAGGATCAGTAACGGCCAGATGTCCCATGGCCGACCAATTCCTCAACAGCACGCCATTCCTATGGCGCGTGATTTGACTTTTCGTCGATTCTGGATATAATATCGCCTACCAATATCGGGAGGCGATATGATGATCCGCGATTTCTTTCTCGGTTTTATCAAGATCCACATCCTCTACCACGCGGCCCAAGAGCCGATCTATGGCGCCGAGTTTGTCGAAGAACTGGCCCGTCACGGCTATGACCTCAGCCCCGGTACGCTCTATCCGACGCTGCATCGCCTGGAGCGGCAGGGATACCTGGCCCAGGAGAGCCGCGTCGTCGACGGGCGAACCCGCAAGTACTATGCCATCACCGACAAGGGGCAGGCCGCCCTGGCAGAAGCGCGCCGCAAGATCGCCGAGTTGGTGCGCGAAGTCCTGGAGGAGACAAGGTGACCACAGCAATGACCCGCACTTTTTCCCTACCCGATCAACCCTTCCGGCTGATCTCGTACATCCGCCGCTATCGGGCCAAGTTCTGGATTCAGGCCGCCGGCGGCATTCTCTACAACACGGTCATCGTCGCCGGGCCGATCTTCCTGGGCATGATGATCGACGCGGCAACCGCGCTAGAGCAGCAAGGCTATTCCCCCGAACAGATGCGCCGGCTGACATGGTATGCTGTGCTGTTTGTCCTGGCGACGCTGTTCTTCCAGTTTGCTCGCTATATCAAGCGCTGGTGGCTGCGCGACATGTTTAACCGCGTCGCCAATGACCTGCGTGCCGGGCTCCTCTCCGCCGTGCTCGACCGACCGATGGCGCGCGTCGAGCGCGAGTCGGTAGGTGACCTGATGGCGCGCACTGTTGGCGACGTGAACCAGGTGGTGGATACGGTGCAGTACACGATCAACGAAACCTGGGACACCTGGCTGCTGATGGTGGCCTACTTTGTCGTGCTGCTGATCTACAACCCTTGGATCACCTTGCTCTGTTCGCTGCCCATCCCTTTGGCGCTGTACGTGGCCGAGACGCTGCGCCACCCCATGTACCGCTTTTCGCTCAACGCGCGCAAGGCCGCCTCTCAGGTCAGCTCGCACCTGCAGCGCACGCTCAACGGCATCGGCATCTTGCGCCTCTTTGGGCGTGAAAGAGCGGAAAACGAGCGGCTGGAGGCGTTCAGCGTGTCCGAGACACGCTGGAACATCAAGACCAGCCTGCTGCAAACGGGCATCATGCCAGTCTACGCCAGCCTGGCCTCGCTGGGACTGGTGGGTGTGATCGTGCTGGGCGGGCAGCAGGTGGTCGCAGGGCAGTGGACGCTGGGCCGTTTTACGGCCTACCTGGCCATGTTTATGGCCATGGCCACGCGCACGCGGGTGGCTGCCAACGTGATCAACCGTTTTCACGCCGCCCAGGCCGCCTGGGACCGGCTCAAGGAAAAGATGAGCCAGGATGTGCCAGAGGCCGCCGCCCGCCCCACGTCGCCGGCACAAAGCCGGGAAACCGCGCCGCTGGGCGACCGTGTGCAGATCGAGGCGCGCGATCTGAGCTTTCGCTTTCCGGGCAGCGCGCACGACGTGCTGCACGGGGTCACGTTTACCGCCCCGCCCGGCGCGCTGGTGGCCGTCACCGGGCCGGTGGGGTCGGGCAAGAGCGCGCTGGCGACCGTGCTGACCGGCCTGTACGAGTATGGCGGCAGCATCCTGGCAAATGCGCGCGAACTGCGCGACCTGAGTGCAGCCGAGCGGGTGCGCGCCGTGGCCTACTCGGGGCAAGACTCGTTCATTTTCTCGGCCAGCATCGCCCAAAACATCACCCTGCAACCGGCCGGAACGGTGCCCGACGATGACCCCCGGCTGCAACAGGCGTTGCACATCGCAGCACTGACCGAAGACCTGGCCCTCTTTCCCGACGGCCTGGCGACCGTGGTCGGCGAGCGGGGCGCGCGCGTCTCCGGCGGGCAGCGCCAGCGCATCGCCCTGGCGCGGGCCATCTATGCCAGCAGCCCGCTGCTGGTGCTCGACGACCCCTTTTCGGCGGTGGATATCGGCACCGAGCGGCGCATGGTCGAGCGGCTGCACCGCGAGTTGACGGGAAACGCCGCTTCTCCGCGCACGCTGTTTCTCTTTTCGCACCGCCTGGCCGCCTTTACCCAGGCCGACCTGATCCTGGTGCTCAACAGCGGGCGGGTGGTCGAGCAAGGCACGCACGACGCGCTCCTGGCCGCAGGGGGCATCTATGCGCGCATTTTCAGCGCCCAAGACTGGCTGGAGCACGAGGCCCATGGCTGAAAAACCCCAAACCAACGGGATGGTCAAACCTTTTTCCATTGTCGGGCGCGCGCTGCGCGCGACGTTTCGGCGGATGTGGCCGCTCTTTGGCCTGCTGCTGCTGGTGTCGGCCGGCGCGATGGCCGCCGAACTCGCGCCGCCGCTGCTGCTCAGGCAGATCATCGACGGCTATCTCAAGCACAGCCTGACCGATGGGCTGCTGCGGCTGGCGCTGTTCTACCTGGGCGCGCTGATCCTTTCCAGTTCGCTCGGCTTTGCCCAGACGATGGTGACGACGACCATCGGCCAGAACGTGCTGCTCGACCTGCGCCTGCTCATGGCCCGCCACCTGGCCCGTCTGCCGATGCGCTACTATAACACCCCCCCAGTCGGCGAGACGATGAGCCGCCTGACAGCGGACGTGGAGGCCGTCAACACCCTCTTTTCCGCCGGCCTGATCAACGCCATTGCGGACATGTTCAAGGTCGCCGGCATCGTGGCGGCGATGGTCACCATTAGCCCGCTGCTGTGTGGGATCACTCTGCTGGCAGCGCCGGGAGTCTACTGGCTGGCCCGCTTTTTCGGCAAGCACATCTACCAGGCCCAATTGGGCGTGCGGCGCAGCGTCGGCGAGATCAATACCTTTTTGCAAGAGACCTTTGCCGGGGTGCGCACGCTCAAGGCGTTTGGGCAGGAAGAGCCAATCAAGGACCGCTTTGAGGGGCCGCTCCACGGCAATCTCCAGGCGCTCAATCACGAGGCGGTATACGTGGCCTATTTCCCCTGTGTAATGCAGTTGGTGCGTGCGCTGACCATCGCCGTGGTGATCTGGCTCGGCGCGCGGTTGGGCTTTGTCGACGCCGGCGCGATCGGCTTGGCCGGTCTGACCGTGGGCAGCCTGGCCGCCTTTGCCGACCTCATCGGGCGGCTCTTTGGGCCGATCGAGTCGCTGGCGCAGGAATTCCAAACCATCCAGCGGGCGATGGCCGGCTTGCAGCGCATCGCCGAACTGCTGCAGATCCCGCCGGAGGAGCGGGGCGAGACGCAGCACATCGCCGCGCTGCCCGACCTCGGCCAGGTCGGCGATCTGCTGACGGTAGAAGGGGTACAGTTCGGCTACCAGCCCGGCCAGGCCGTGCTGCGCGGCGTCGCGTTGATCGTGCGGCGTGGCAGCAAGGCGGCCCTGGTGGGGCGCACCGGCGCGGGCAAGACCACGCTACTCAACCTGATCGCCGGGCTGTATCGCCCGGCCGAGGGTCATATCTCGATCTGCGGCTATGACCCGCACAGCCTAGACCCCGCGTCGCGGCGCAAGTTACTCGGCGTGGTGCCGCAGACGGTGCACGTGTTCGAGGGCACGGTGCAGGAAAACATCACCCTGCGCGACGAGGCGATCCCGCTCGACGACGTGATGCGCGCCGCGCAGACAGTGGGCCTGCACGACACGATCGTGGCCTTACCGGAGGGCTACCAGACCCGGTTAGGCGAGGCAGACGGCAAGCTTTCCTACGGACAGACGCAGCTTTTGGCCCTGGCGCGGGCCATCGTCACCGACCCGCCGCTGCTGCTGCTCGACGAGCCAACCTCGGGGCTGGACGCCGTGACCGAGCGCGCCGTGTTCGATGCGTTTCGCGCCGCCGGCGAGAGCCGTACCATCCTCACCATCAGCCATCGCCTGTCGGGCGTGCTGGACGCCGACCTGGTGCACATTATGGCCAACGGGCAAATCCGGCAGTCAGGCCAGCCCGAGGCGCTGGCC
>JAFGOG010000604.1 GCA_016926595.1 Anaerolineae bacterium | reverse complement strand
ATGTTGACCACGTAGCGATAGGGGAGCACCAGGTTCAGATCGCCAGGAACGGCGCTCGCCAGCGTCGGGCGGGTGATGCAGCGCGCCAGTCGTTGGTCAGTCGTGCGCCGGCCTTCGCGCAGGTCGCCCAAACGCTGGACCATGATCCCACCGGACAGTAGGTTGGCCAACCGGGCGATGTACTTGCCGTAAGCCGTCGGTTCCTTGAAAGGCTCGGTGAAATTCTTGCTCACCAGCACGGCAAAGTTGGTATTGTCGGTCTTGATATTGGCGTACGAATGGCCGTTGACCGTCATGACGTCGCCGACCCATTCGGTAACAACCTCGCCGTAGGGACAGACGCAGAAGGAACGCACCTTGTCGTCAAAGGCTGCCGAATAGTAGACAAACTTGGGCTCGTACAGCAGATCGGTCAAGGGCGCCAGCACCGAGGCTGGCAGCTCCACCCGTACCCCGATGTCGACCGGGTTGATGCTCAGGCTCAGCTTGAGCTCGCGGCTGACTTCGGTCAGCCAGTCGGCCCCCTCGCGGCCCGGCGCAACGATGACGTACCGTCCAGTCAGCGCCTGGCCACGGTCTGTTTCCACCCCGGTGACGCACCCGTCGTGGGTCAGGAGGCGAACTACATCGGTCCGGGTTCGGACCTCCACGCCCCGCCGCACCAACTCCTGGTACATGTTGCCCAGGATGGCGCCGCTTCGCTCCGTGCCCAGGTGGCGGATCGGGTAGTGCAGCAGCTTCAAGCCGGCATGAGCAGCGCGATGGCCAACCTGCTCGATCTGGTCCCGCTCGCCATGATACAGCTCGCCGTCCGCGCCGAACCGCACCCACAGCGCGTCTACCTCCTCGACCAGCTTTGCCGCTTCGGCGTCGCCCCGGATGTCGGCCAGCAGGCCTCCGACCTGGGTGGTGATGGTCAGCTTGCCATCGCTAAAGGCGCCGGAGCCTCCCCAGCCGGTCATCAGCGCGCAGGTAGCGCACTGCACGCAGCGGCCCGACTCTTGCGCCGGGCAACGGCGCTTGTCCAGATCCTGGCCCTTGTCCAGCATCAGCACTCGCGGGTGAGCTGTCTCGGTCAGCTCCAAGGCGGCAAAGATGCCGGCCGGCCCAGCCCCCACGATGATTACGTCATATTCTGCTTGGCTCATTGTGCTCTCCCAAAACAGCCCGCATGCATGCAGGCCAGCATCCTATTGTAACACGGCTGGCCCAAAGGCTCAAATCTGGGCAGACATTGACAAACATGCTACTCCATGCTATGCTGGTCCAAGTCCATTTCTAACAGAGTTCTAATACTCTTCACACATTGGTCTAACGCGGGCTGGATAGAATAGAGTGAGCACCTGATCGGGGAGTTGTAGCTATGGATTTGAACCGTTTTACCGAAAAAGCACAAGAGGCGATCGCCCAGGCGCAAAGCCTGGTCGCCGAATATAGCCATGGACAGATCGAGGGCGAGCACCTGCTGTTGGCGTTATTGCGCCAGTCGGATGGCATTGTACCCCAGATCGTGCAGCGACTTGGCCTTCAGCCAGACAGCCTGATCCAGCAGCTCGGCGGCGAACTGGACCGCCGGCCGCGGGTTTATGGCGGCGCGACCCAGGTTGGCCTATCCCGCGAGCTGCAGCAGACGCTTCAGCAGGCGATCAAGATCGCCGAGGGGATGCACGATGATTTTGTCTCGACCGAGCACCTGCTGCTGTCGCTGAGTGAGGACCGCGCCGGCAGCGTTGGCCGGCTGCTGCAAGGCCACGGCCTGAGTAAAGACAATATCCTGCGTGTATTGGCAGGCATCCGCGGCAGTCAGCGGGTAACCTCGCAGACACCCGAGAGCACCTATCAGGCGTTGGAAAAGTATGGACGCGATCTGACCGACCTGGCCAGGCAAGGCAAGCTCGATCCGGTTATCGGCCGCGATGAAGAGATTCGGCGGGTGATCCAGGTTCTAAACCGTCGCACCAAGAACAACCCGGTCCTGATCGGCGATCCAGGCGTGGGCAAGACGGCCATCGTCGAAGGCCTGGCGCAGCGGATCGTGCGTGGGGACGTGCCGGAAGGGTTAAAAGACAGGCGGTTGGTACAGCTCGACCTGGGAGCCATGATCGCCGGGGCTAAATTCCGCGGCGAGTTCGAGGAGCGGCTCAAGGCTGTGTTGAAGGAGATCATTGACGCCGAGGGACAGATCGTCGTCTTTATCGACGAGCTGCACACGGTCGTCGGTGCCGGCGCCGCCCAGGGAGCCATGGACGCCAGCAACATGCTCAAGCCAATGCTGGCCCGCGGCGAATTGCACGCCGTGGGCGCGACAACCCTGGACGAATACCGCCAGCATATCGAAAAGGACCCGGCCCTGGAGCGCCGCTTCCAGCCGGTGTTGATAGATGAGCCGAGTGTTGAGGAGACGATCTCTATCCTGCGAGGGCTGAAGGAGCGCTACGAAGTCCACCACGGCGTGCGCATCCAGGATTCGGCGGTGATCGCCGCTGCCGTGCTGTCAGACCGCTACATCAGCGAGCGGTTTTTGCCCGACAAGGCGATCGACCTGATCGACGAGGCAGCCAGCCGGCTGCGGATGGAGATCACCTCCAAGCCGCAGGAATTGGATCAGCTTGACCGCCAGATCATGCAGCTCGAGATCGAGCGCGAGGCGCTCAAGAAGGAAAAGGACAAAGCCAGCAAGGAGCGGCTGGGCAAGCTCGAAAAGGAGCTGGCAGACCTCCAGGAGCAGAGCCGGGCCTTGACCGCCCGCTGGGAACAGGAAAAGACCGCCATCCAAGGTCTGCGCGACACCAAGGAGCAGATTGAGCGAGTGCGCCACCAGATCGAAGAGGCCCAACGCACCTACGACTACCGGCGGGCGTCGGAGCTCCAGTACGGGGAGCTGAACCGGCTGGAGGGGCAATTGGCCGAGCAGGAGGTCCAGCTCAAGGCCCTTCAGAACGGCCAGCAGCTTCTCAAAGAAGAGGTCGACAGCGAGGATGTGGCCGAGGTTGTATCGGTCTGGACCGGCGTCCCGGTTAGCCGCCTTCTGGAGGGAGAGATCGAAAAGCTGTTGCGCATGGAAGAGCGGATCCACGAACGGGTAGTAGGTCAGGACGAGGCGATCAGTGTGGTAGCCAGCGCCGTGCGCCGTAGCCGAGCTGGACTGCAGGATCCCAACCGGCCGATCGGCAGTTTTATCTTCCTGGGGCCGACCGGCGTGGGCAAGACAGAGTTGGCTCGCGCCTTGGCCGAGTTCCTGTTCGACAACGAGGGAGCCATGGTCCGCATCGACATGAGCGAGTACCAGGAACGGCACACCGTGTCGAGGCTGATCGGCGCACCACCCGGCTATGTCGGCTACGAGGAAGGGGGCCAGCTTACCGAAGCGGTGCGCAGGCGGCCTTACAGCGTGGTCCTGTTCGACGAGATCGAAAAGGCCCACCCCGAAGTATTCAACACCCTGCTGCAACTGCTGGACGACGGCCGGCTGACCGATGGCCACGGGCGCACAGTGGATTTCAAGAATGCGGTCGTGATCATGACTTCGAACATCGGCACCGAGTACCTGAGCGGTCGCGACGGCATGAGTGATGAGCAACAGCAAAACCTGGTGCTGGAGGCGCTGCGCCGCCATTTCCGGCCCGAGTTCCTGAACCGAGTAGACGAGGTCGTTGTCTTTCACAGACTGACCAAGGAAGATCTAAAAGGAATCGTCGAGATCCAGGTGCGGCGCCTCGTCAAGCTGCTGGCTGGCCGCCGTCTGGAGATCGAGCTGACGGAGCAGGCCAAGGAGCTGCTGGCCGAGGAGGGATACGACCCGGCGTTCGGTGCCCGCCCGCTAAAGCGGGCGATCCAGCGAGACGTGCAAGATCCCCTGGCTTTGCACCTGCTCAGGGGCGAGATCCGCGAGGGGGATCGCATCCGCGTCGACGTCCGCGACGGCCATCTGGCCTTTGACCGCATACCCGGTCAGTAACAACAAGGCTTTCAATGTCTGCCCCAAAGGGGCAGACATTGAAAGCCAGGATTTTCCAACCTTTTGCCAGAAAACTCTAAAGGGGGTATAATCAGCAGTAAGAAACACGAGGGTTCTGAACCATGATGCGTTTTGATCGATACACAGAACGAGCGCAGGACGCGGCCATGCGGGCCTACGAAGTCTTGCAGCGTTACAGCCACAGCCAGGTGGACACAGAGCACCTGCTGCTGGCCTTGATAGAACAGCCGGACGGCGTCATCCCTGACATCCTGCGCTACCTGAATGTGGATCTGGACCAGATCAGCCAAAGGCTCGACGAGGAGTTAAAAAAGACCCACCGCACTCAGATCTACGGCGCGGGAGGGTTGGGCCAGGTGTATATCACCCCCCGGCTAAAGCGGGTCATGGACCAGGCGAACCAGGAAGCGGCTAAACTGAAAGACGATTACATCTCGACGGAGCACCTCTTTCTGGCGCTGGCAGCCGAGCGGGAAGCCCCCGCGGCCCGCATCCTGGTCGAGATGGGGGTTACGCGCGACCGGATCCTGGAGGCTGTCAAAGAGGTCCGGGGTGGGCAGCAGGTGACAACGCCCCAGGCAGAGAGCCACTACCGCACCCTGGAAAAGTTCAGCCGCGACCTGACACAGTTGGCGCGGCAGGGTAAGCTCGACCCTGTCGTGGGGCGAGACGACGAGATCTTGCGGGTAATCCAGGTGCTCAGCCGGCGCACCAAAAACAACCCGGTGCTGATCGGCGGGGCCGGCGTGGGCAAGACAGCTATCGTCGAAGGCCTGGCCATCAAGATCGCCCAGGACGACGTGCCGGAAATCCTGAGCAGCAAGCGGGTCATCCAGCTCGACCTGGGGGCCATGGTGGCCGGCACACGCTTCCGCGGCGAGTTCGAGGAGCGGCTGAAGGGGGCGATAGAAGAGATCCAACGCGCCGAGGGCGAAGTGATCCTGTTCATCGACGAGATCCACAGCGTCGTCGGCGCAGGTGGGGCAATGGGCGCCCTGGACGCGTCGAGCATGCTCAAGCCGGCGCTGGCGCGCGGCGAGTTGCGTTGCATCGGCGCGACCACGGCGGACGAATACCGGCGCTACATCGAGAAGGACAGCGCCCTGGAGCGCCGTTTTGCGCCGATCTGGGTTGAAGAACCGTCGGTTGAAGAGACGATCGACATGCTGCAAGGCCTGCGCGACCGCTACGAAGCGCATCACAACGTGCGCTTTACCGAGGAGGCGCTGATCGCCGCCGCCCGCCTTTCAGCCCGCTATGTCACCGACCGGCGTCTGCCCGACAAGGCAGTGGATCTCATCGACGAAGCGGCCAGCAAACTGCGCCTGGCGATCTATTCCTTGCCGCCCGACCTGAAGCAGATGAAGGCCCGCCTGCAAAAGCTGGCCACCGAGGAGGAGGCGGCGTGGGCAAGTCGCGACTATGAGCGAGCCGCCCAGTACAAAGCCGAAAAACTGACTCTGGAGAGCGAGTTCAACGAAAAGCGCGACGCCTGGCGACAGGAAACCGGCCTGGACGAATACGTAGGCGCAGATGACATCGCCGAAGTCGTGGCTCGCTGGACCGGCATCCCGGTGTCGAGCCTGTTGCAGACCGAAGCGGAAAAGCTGCTGACGATGGAAGAGCACCTGCACAAGCGGATCGTCGGCCAGGAAGAGGCGATCGGCGCCATTGCCGACTCGATCCGGCGGGCACGCAGCGGCATGAAGGATCCACGCCGGCCAATCGGCAGCTTTATCTTCCTGGGCAGCTCGGGCGTCGGCAAGACAGAGCTGGCCAAAGCGTTGGCCGAGTTCCTGTTCGACGACCAGGACGCCATGGTCCGCGTCGACATGAGCGAATACCGGGAACAGCACACCGTCAGCCGGTTATTCGGCGCGCCGCCAGGCTACGTCGGCTATGACGAAGGCGGCCAGCTCACCGAGGCGGTTCGCCGCCGCCCGTACCAGATCGTGCTGTTCGACGAGATCGAAAAGGCCCATTCGGACGTGTTGAATGCGCTGCTGCAGATCCTAGAAGACGGCCGGCTGACCGACGGCCAGGGACGCGTGGTGGATTTTCGCAACACGGTGCTGATCATGACCTCCAACATCGGGACAGAATACGCAAAAGCAGGGGGCACACTGGGCTTTATCCGCTCCAATGGAGGCGACGAAGAGGCACGCAAGGCCAAAGAACAGATTGAAGAGGGCTTGAAGCGAACCTTCCGGCCCGAGTTCCTGAACCGGATCGACGAGGTTATCATCTTCCACACCCTGACCTTGGAGCATGTGGAGCAAATAGTCGACTTGCAGATGGCAGAAATTCGTGAGCGCTTGGGCGAGCGGGGGATCGCCATTGAACTGACCGACGCAGCCCGCCGATGGCTAGCCCGGGAAGGCTACGACCCGGCCTTTGGCGCCCGGCCGCTGCGACGCACGCTGCAGCGTTACGTCGAGAGCCCGCTGTCAAAGCGGGTGCTGCGCGGCGAGTTCCAGGCTGGCGACTATGTGGTCGCCGACCTGGGAGCCGAAACGGGCGATGAGAAAGGCTTGGTGTTCGAGAAGCAGTTGCCGGTGACGGTTGAGATAGCTGTGCCGGCCGAGTAGGCCGGCGCTCGACCTTTGATCAACAGGGGGGATAATCCATCCCCCCTGTTTTGTGTGACGTTCCAAGCCAGCAGCCTGGCTGCCGCTTCCTGGTGCTTGCCTAGATACTCCTGTACAGGTCGATGTATTGTTGGGCCGATGCCGCCCACGTATGGTCCCTGCCCATGGCATTTCGGACTAGATCACCCCATCTCTTGAGATCGCCCTTGTAGGTCGCGACCGCCCGTTCGATAGCATCCAGCATAGATTGGGACGCCTTTCTGATTCTATCGCCGTCGGTGCCCCAGGGATCTGATTCAAAGAGAAAGCCATCTACCCCGTCGGTTACGGTATCCGCCAATCCCCCCGTCCTCCTGACGATTGGAATGGCGCCGTAGCGATGTCCCTGCAATTGCGGCATACCGCAGGGCTCATACTCGGAGGGCATCAATATCATGTCACAGCCCGCAAATAGCTGGCGCATGAACTTTTCGGGCACAAAGGTCATGTCGGCCCTCACCCAATCGGAGAAGCAGCCGTCGTACGGCGACACATTCTCGCCTGAAGCGGAAAAACTGCCAGCATACCTGGCCAGCTCCGCTTTAATGCGCCTCCCTTCATTGTCTTCACCGGGCCTGCCGCAGACGAGGATCTGAATGCCAAGCTCCTTTAGCCGGTTGGGGGCTTGCTGCTCAAGAGCGTTGAGAAGCAGCAACACTCCCTTTTGGGGCTCAAGCCTCCCAACCATGCCAATTAGAGGGATGCTTTCGTCCTGCGCCAGCCCTGTCATCTTTTGGAGTTCCCTCTTGCATTCGTTCTTGTTGGGAATCTGCCCCGCCATCTCGTCCAGATCCGCGGCTGTATAGCTCTGGGTTATGCAATCATCTTTTTCAGGATCCCAACCCTTGGGCTGCTCGCCACCGCGATACTTGTAATCCAGGCCATTTACGATGCCACTGAGCTTGCCCTGGTGATGTTGAAGAAAAGCCACGAGGTTGTCCTCGTAGCCATACTTCTCGCCACACCATCCCTCGCTGCCAGTGATGACGGGATCTTGGAGCATCTCCTGGGCATAAGTAGGGCTGACTGTGTTCACCCGGTCTGCGTAGATAATGCCGCCCTTGAGCAGGTTGATCTCGGTAGCATAGCCCGCCATTGGGCGGGCTGAATGCCCAAGGCCCCAACGCGAATCTAGGTCGTACAAAGCTGTATAGCCAGCCAATCCCGCAAGCTCAAGGATATCCGGCTTGCGATTTGCGGGCCAGATACTCTGAAAACCCCGCCCCACATTGTGCAATGTGAGAATAGAGCCTGTACGGCGCCCTCGTTTGCGGTCCGTGCAAAAACCGTCCTCGCCATAGAGCGTCCGCAAGTATACAGGAATGAGCGCAGTATGCCAATCGTTGCAGTGAATAACATCAGGCCTAAACTCCAACCGCTTGAGCGTTTCCAGAACTGACCGCGAGAAAAAGGCAAAACGTTTGATGTTGGGTATTTCAATCTCACAGCCCGATCCGGGCGCCTCAGGAGGCCAGTAGATTCTGTCATCGCAGCCAAAGAATTCATAGCTGTCCACGAAATAGGTCGTTACCCCATATCGATCATCCCTCTGCACCGCTATATCAAACTCCTGGCCGCCAAAAGGCACTCTCAGCCCTGAAACCACAGTACTAAAGGGTTCCTGCTTTTCCACAGCGCGCAGCTCTTGGTTGCTATACTTGGGCATTATGACCCGGATGTCAATCTCATCGTTCGCCAGGTCTTTGATAGCCTGAGGTAGGGAACCGGCAACTTGCGCCAGGCCCGCTTTGGTAGCGTAAGGATCGACTTCAGCGCTCACAAACAGGATGGAGAGTCTTGGTTCCTTCATTCTATGCGCCTCCTCGTGGCTCTTCTCACCGTTTCCCTTCCAGGATCTGTCGCAAAAAGCGACCGGTGTAGGAACGGCGGACACGAGCCACCTCCTCAGGCATGCCCTCGGCGATCACCCAACCGCCTGCCTCGCCCCCCTCAGGCCCTAGATCGATGATCCAGTCGGCGACCTTGATCACATCGGGGTTGTGCTCGATGACCACCACGGTGTTGCCCTGGTCGACCAGCCGCTGCAGCACTTGCAGGAGCTTCTCCACGTCGGCAAAGTGCAGGCCGGTGGTCGGCTCGTCGAGGATGTAGAAGGTCTTGCCGGTCGAGCGCCTAGACAGCTCTTTCGACAGCTTGATGCGCTGCGCCTCGCCGCCCGACAGGGTCGTGGCCGGCTGCCCCAACCGGATGTAGCCCAGGCCCACGTCGGACAGGGTTTTCAGCTTGGTGCGGATGGCCGGGATGTTGGAGAAAAAGACCAGCGCCTCGTCGACGGTCATGTCCAGCACGTCGGCGATATTGCGGCCCTTGTACAAAATTTCCAGCGCCTCGCGGTTGTAACGCCGCCCGTGACACACCTCGCACGGAACATAGACGTCAGGCAGAAACTGCATCTCGATCTTGATGATGCCGTCGCCCTGGCAGGCTTCGCAGCGACCGCCCTTGACGTTGAAACTGAATCGACCCGGCTGGTAGCCGCGCGCCTTGGCTTCGGGCAGGCGGGCGAACAGGCCGCGGATGTCGGTGAACAGGTTGGTGTAGGTCGCCGGGTTGGAGCGGGGCGTGCGGCCAATCGGGCTTTGATCGATGTTGACCACCTTGTCGATATGCTCCAGACCCAGGATCAGGTCGTGCTTGCCCGGCTTGTCCTTGGCCCGGTAAAAGTGCTGGTTTAGCCGCTTGTACAGGACCTCGACGATCAAGCTGCTCTTGCCCGAGCCAGAGACGCCGGTCACGGCGATCAACTTGCGCAGGGGAAAGTTGACGGTGATGTTCTTCAGGTTGTTTTCCAACGCGCCGGTCACGGTCACAACGTTGCCGTCGCCGGGACGGCGCGTGCTAGGGATGGGAATCTCCAGCTCGCCGCGCAGATAAGCGGCGGTCACAGACTCTTTGCTGCGTAGAAACTCTTCCAACGGCGCGGAACAGACCACCTGGCCGCCATGCTCGCCGGCTCCCGGTCCCAGGTCGAGGATCCAGTCGGCTGAGCGCATCGTCTCGGCGTCGTGCTCGACGACGATGACAGTATTGCCCAGGTCGCGCATGCCAAGCAGGGTGCGGATCAGCCGGCCGTTGTCGCGGGGATGCAGGCCGATGCTCGGCTCGTCGAGGATGTAGAGGACGCCCATCAGCCTCGAGCCGATCTGGGTCGCCAGGCGGATGCGCTGCGACTCGCCGCCTGACAAGGTCGTGGCCCGCCGGTCGATGGTCAGATAATCGAGCCCGACGTCGACCATAAAGGTCAGGCGGGCATACAGCTCCTTCAGGATCTGGTAGGCGATGGTCTGCTGCCGGCTGCTCAGCAGGGGCGGCACACGCGAGCCCTCTTCTTGAGGGTGTCCGCTCTCCTCCGCAGCAGCGGCGCCCTGCAAATCCTGGACCCAGCGCAGCATGTCGGTGACCGACATGCGCGTAACCGCGTCGATCGGCTTGTCGGCCACGGTCACGGCCAGGGCTTCCGGTTTGAGGCGGCGGCCGTGGCACACCGGGCAATCGCGCTCGGCCATGTAACGCTCCAGCTCGACCTTGGCCGAATCGGAATTGACCTCCCGGTAGCGGCGCTGGAGGTTGGGAATGACCCCTTCGTAGTGGGTGGTGTAGGTGCGCTGATGGCCCTGGGCGTTCTTGTAGTGGAGCGTCACCTGCTCGCCACGCCGACCGCCGTACAGGATGGTGTCCAACTGGCCCGGCGCCAGCTCGCGCACCGGCACGTCGAGCGGCACGCCATACTGGGCGGCGACCGCCTCGATGAGCTGCCGGTAATAGCCATCGCTGGCCGTCTCCTTATCGCGGGTCCACGGCTCGATGGCGCCCTGGGCCAGCGACTTGGCACGGTCGGGAACCACCAGGTCGGGATCGATCTCCAGCTCGACCCCCAGGCCGGTGCAGGCCGGGCAGGCGCCGTGCGGGCTGTTAAATGAAAAGGTACGCGGCTCGATCTCGGGCAGGCTGATGCCGCAGTGGACGCAGGCAAAGTGCTCGGAGAACAAATAATCGCGCGGGCTCTCGACCGTCACGTCGGAGACGATCATAACCCCGCCGCCCAACTTGAGCGCCGTCTCGACCGAGTCGGCCAGGCGGGTGCGGTCCATGCCGGCGCCATCACCATTGCCAGGACTGCTGTGCACGATCAACCGGTCGACGACCGCCTCGATGGTATGCATCTTGTAGCGGTCAAGCTCAATCTCTTCGTCCACGTCGTGGACCTCGCCATTGACCCGCACCCGGACAAAGCCCATCTTGCGCACGTCCTCAAACACCTTGCGGTGCTCACCCTTGCGATCCTTGATGAGGGGGGCCATGATCAGGATGCGGCTGCCGTCAGGCATCTCTTCGATCGCCTCGACGATCTGGCTGACCCCCTGCTGGTGCACCTCGCGGCCGCAGCGCGGGCAGTGGGGCACCCCAACGCGGGCGTATAGAAGGCGCAGGTAGTCATAGATCTCGGTCACGGTGCCGACGGTCGAGCGAGGGTTGCGGCTGGTCCCTTTCTGGTCGATGCTGATGGCCGGGCTGAGCCCTTCGATCTGATCCACGTCGGGCTTTTGCATCTCGCCCAGGAACTGGCGGGCATAGGCCGACAGCGACTCGACGTAGCGGCGCTGGCCCTCGGCGTACAGGGTATCAAAGGCAAGCGACGACTTGCCCGATCCTGACAGGCCAGTTATGACTACCAGCTTGTCGCGGGGCAGCTCGACGTCGACGTTTTTCAGGTTGTGCTCTCGGGCGCCCCGGATGACGATCTTTTTTTCTTCCTGTGTCATGGCTCGCTCCCCAATCGCCCGGGCGGCTACCGGGCGATAGCCGTTTATTATACCACGGTTGCAGCAGAGCGATCAAAAAACGCCACCCGGCACGTAGCCTTCCCCAGAACCGCCAGGCTCCAGCTTGGCGCCTTCTCACAGTGGTTCACCAGGCTCCAACCTGGCACTACTCCACTCCCAATCCTCCACCCTTCTCACCAGCCCCGCCTTGACCGGATTTTGGTGGATGTAGCTCATCGCTGCGTTAAAGTGCCGTTCATCCCGGATAAACCGGTCCCAATACTCCCTCTGCCAGACTCGCCTCCCCTCCTGGGATCGCCAGGCTCCAGCCTGGCCCTGAGCCTGATACCTGTCCATATACTCCGCAATCCTTCTCCCCGTAAACGATTTCCACGATGCCACAATCTGCGCCACCGTCAAGGCATCAAGGGGCTCGAACAGGATATGCACGTGATTGGGCATCACTACCCAGGCCAGCAGCCGGTACCGCTCGCCGTCAAAGTGCAGCAATGACGCTTGGACCATGCCTGCAACAGATGGAGCGCGCAGGACACAGCTTCCATGCCCAGCATCAAGCAACGCTTCGATGCGCTTCCGCCGCTCAGGATCCTGTCGCTGCGGTGGCAGCGAGCGCAACTCTTCCTCCAGGCGCGCGAGTGCATCGGCCGGCAGGCTATCGGCCAAGTGGTAGGTGACGTGCTGGATAGCATGCGGTGCGTCGAAATGCGGCACATATCCACGTGAGTGCCACGTAGGGGCGGTCGGGCCGGGAATGGTCATGCACACCTCCGCAGATGATACCCTGTCGTCTCATCACGCCACGCGGCGGTGGGGCCGGGCTGGAGCCCGGCGATCCCAGGGGGGGCAAGGCCGGGCCGGAGCCCGGCGATCCCAGGGGGGGGGCGCACGCCCACGGCATGAGACTATTCCTTTATGACCACAGGTAGATAAAAGCGCCACAGTGGGATGGCGGCGGCGGCGGCCGTCAGGGTGCAGGCGATCCCCTGCCCGTCGGTGAGCCAGGCGGTGTTGGTCACCACGTCGCCGTCCGACAGGTCAAGGCCCGTGCTGACCTGGAAGGACAGGGTGACCTGCCCGCCGGCCGAGATCATCCCGGTCCAGGTGATCGTGTCGCCAGCCGGATCGTAACCGTACTGGCCGCTGCTGGCCCACAGGCTGCCCGGCTGGTAGGCCGTATCGGCAGGGATCGGATCGGCCAGCCAGGCGACCGTCGGGCCGAGACCGGTGTTGGACAGGACCAGCGTATAGGTCAGCAGGTCCGACGGGTAGAAGATGGGCGGATCGACCGCTTTTGCCGATCCACTCAGATCGGGGGGGATGGCCAGACCGGTGTTGATCCACACGTCGTGGTCGACGTAGGGGGTTGCGCCCACCTGGTGTGACCAGGTAAGCAGGACATAGCCGGGCGCGCCCGCCAGCAGCGGGTGGGGCTGGGTGTCATAGTGGGCAGGGTCGTTCGTCACCTGCACCCCATCTGACCATACAACGCCGTCGCGGCTGGTGCGGTAAAAGAGGTCAAAGTAGCTGACCGGCGTCGAGGCATAGGTCACCAGGAAGGCGCCGTCTTCCAGCACAACCGGCTGCGAGTCGTGGCTGTTGATCGCCGTCGAGAGGGGGTGCTGCGGGCCGCTCCAGTCGTAGGGGTCGGTTGAGGTTTTGCTGTAGATGTCGAGGTTGTTGCCGCCGGGGTTGACCTGGTAGGTGACCAGGTATAGCCCATCGCTCTCCCGTTTAGCCAGGCGGGGCAGCGCCGCGCTGCCGCTGCTGACCTGAGTCTTGGCCTTGTCCCAGGTGGCGCCGCCGTCGGCCGACCGGGCGATGTAGCTGGGGCCCGAGAGGCGGTGGTAGGTCATGGTCAGCGTGCCGTCCGCCTCGCGGATGACACACGGGTTGATCTCGCCGGGCGTCGCCCAGCCCAGGTCCAGGGCGCCCTGGTCGGTCCAGACCAGGCCATCAGCCGAAGTGGCGCGGTGGAGGCGATACCCACCCGAGCTGGTCTCGTCGACCAGGTAAAAGAGGGCGAAAGAATCAGAGGCCAATTGCACCAGGGCCGGGTGGCGCTCGTTGAGCGCCGAGCTGACGATCGCCTGAGGTGTGGTCCAGGTGTGGCCGCCGTCCGACGAGAAGCTGACATACAGGTCGCCAAAGTAGCTGCCCGGCGCCAGCCGCTCAAAGACGACCATGAGGTCGCCGCCCGGCGAGACGCGGATGATGGCCGGCTGGTAGTCCAGCTCGGCGCCCGAGTAGATGGGACCGACATAGTCGGGGGCGGATCCCCGCGCCAGGGAGACGATGGTCAGGCCCAGCAGCAGGGCCACTATGGAGCGAAGAACGGCCGGTTTCGTCATCGATGGACTCCTTTCGCAGGGGCGCGGTGACCGCGCCCACGATTTTCATCATATCAAAGAACCGGCCCGAGGTCAAGGGCGCCCGTGGCGCCCGGGGCCACCGTAGAGTGGGAGAAAACCGGGGTTCTTGCCTGGCAAGAGATCCGCTGGCCAAAGCCGGTAACGCGGCTCTGACCAGCGGGGTGATGGGCTTACCAGATTGCCGATTTCAGAACGATCGGCAGGTAGATCCGGTGCGGCCGGCCAACGCCGTACCAGTAGCCCGAGCCGGCGGCGTGATCCAAACCGCTGGCGGGGCCGACGGCGAACTGGCCCAGCGTGCCGTGGACCAGGTGGCCGGCCGACGCCGTGTCGGCGCCGCCGCTGGCCAGCACGTGCCAGCTCAGGTCATGGTTGGCTGACACTTGGGCCAAGGCGGCCACGGCCAGCAGGACCACCAGCCCGATCGGCGCCGCCAGGCGGACCAGCGCCAGGAAAGCAGCCTTGGGATGGTTCATCGGCCCTCCTCCTCGCCGGCGCCGTCCTTGGCCTGGACCGTGGCGACAATGATCGAGGTGTAGCCCCACTCGTTATAGTTCCAGTTGCCAGAGCCGTCGTCTTGGCCGCACAGACCAAAGGCGTACGTGCCGGCAGCTAGGCCGGAGATGGTCGCCGACAGGGTCATCGGCACCCGCTGGTCCTGCGCCAGGCGCATGTTGAAAGCTCCCCCGCCGACTGCAGTGATGCTGCTTCCGCTGAGCTGGTAGCAGATATACAGATTCAGGCTATCTGCGCCGCCGGCGGCTGTAGTGCCCAACGACTTGGTGGAGACGACGTGGACCGTCTTCCCGGCGGAGATCGTCGCCGACGCCGTGGGGGCGAGGAACTGAAGCGACCCGCTCGGGCTGTTGCCGCCCCCACTGTAGGAAGCCATATACACGATGCCTGATGGGCCGGAGGGGCCGCTTGGGCCTGTGGGGCCGGTCGCGCCAGGGGGGCCCATTGGGCCTTGCATGCCCTGGTCGCCTTGCGGGCCGGTCGCGCCCGTCGCGCCCACTGGGCCCTGCACGCCCTGGGGGCCTTGCGGGCCGGTCGCGCCCGTCGCGCCCACTGGGCCCTGCACGCCCTGAGGGCCTTGCGGGCCGGTTGCGCCTACTGGGCCGGCCGGACCAGTTGCACCCACCGGGCCAGAGGGCCCGCTTGGGCCTACGGGGCCGGTCGCGCCCGTTGCGCCTACCGGACCCTGCGCGCCTTGAGGACCCTGCGGGCCGGTCGCGCCGGTTGCACCCGCCGGGCCTACGGGACCGGTTGCGCCGGTAGCGCCTATCGCACCCGTCGGGCCCGCCGGACCGGTTAAACCCGCCGGGCCAGAGGGCCCGCTTGGGCCTATAGGGCCGGTAGCGCCGGTAGCGCCGGTAGCGCCGGTAGCGCCGGCCGGACCGGTAGGCCCGGTCGGACCTTCGGGGAAGGGCTGACCGTGCCAGTTGCCGCCGGCGTCGATCACCAATCCATAAGTGCCGGCGTAGATGGTATTGGGATGGATATCGGCGTTGCGGACGTCGCCGGCGTTGAGGGCGTACGGCACGCTGACCAACTGCTGGCGGGGCGTCATCTCCAGCTCGCCGGCCAGGTTGATGCCCAGCCACAGGTCGCGGCCGTCAACCCAGGCGGCGTCGATGGCGGTCACCGTGCCCAGGGTGACGCTGAACAGCCCGT
>JAFGOG010000106.1 GCA_016926595.1 Anaerolineae bacterium | reverse complement strand
TATGCTGGTTTCAAAGATCACTATTATCTGGTCAAAGATGGGCGGATCACCCTGGCCTATCTCGACGGTTCCCGGCCCGGCCGGGCTGACTGGTTCGACGTCTTCCGGGACACCCACTGGCTGAGTCACTTTCAGTTTTGCCCTGACGATCCGACCCTGGCGACCTTTTGCCACGAGGGGCCGTGGCACCTGGTCACCCAGCGCATTTGGCTGCTCGATTTTGTCTCGCACGAGGCCTGGCCCTGCTTCCGGCAGGGGGAGTATGACTCCATCGGGCACGAGTTCTGGACCCAGGACGGCTATATCTTTTTCGATGACCGGGGTCCCGGCCACGACGGGACCATTACTTCAAGCCGGACCCAGGCCGTGGCCACCGACGTGGCGGTCAAGCAGAGCACAATGATCCCCTTTGTCGGGCTGGCCGATAGGAAAGGGAACCTGGTCAGGCGCATAGACATGCCCTACTATTGCAACCACTACCACGCCAACCGCGACAATACCGTGCTCGTCGGCGACGATGTGGACGACCTGGTGCTCATCGACATCTCGGGCGACGAGGCGAAGTTGCAGCTTTTATGTAACCACAGGACGTCGTGGCATACCCAGTCCAGCCACTGCCATCCCACCTGGAGCTGGGACGGGTCGCGCATCCTGTATGCCTCTGACCACGGCGGACGGGTGAACCTCTACCTGGTCGAGCCATAGTAGGGGCGACCCCGTGTGGTTGTCCCAGGGGAAAACAGGGATCATATGAAAGCAGCCATCCTTTATAACGATCGAGACATACGCCTTGGCGATGCGGCTGATCCGCAGTGCGGGCCGGATCAGGTGCTGGTGGAAACCGGCTATGCAGGCATCTGCGGCACCGATCTGCACATCTATCGCGGCGAGTTTCATGGCCGGGTCACCTATCCGGCGATTCTGGGCCACGAGTTCGGGGGCATTATCCAAGAGGTTGGCAAGGATGTGAAGGGCTTCCAAGCTGGAGATCGCGTCGTCGTGGATCCGATCATCCCCTGCCATGCCTGCCCCGCCTGCATGTCGGGACATCTCAATGCCTGCCGGACGCTCAAGCTGCTGGGCATTGACCTGGATGGTGGGTTTGGGCAATATGTCGCCGCGCCGGCTAACTGCGTCTATTGGCTGCCCGACAATATCCCCATGGCCCATGCGCCAATGGTCGAGTCGTACGGCCTGGGACACCACATCCTGCGGCGGGGGCAGGTGCAGCCGGGCGAGAGCGTGGCGATCCTGGGGGCGGGCAAGCTGGGGTTGTCGGTGCTGGACGTCCTGTGCCACAGCGCCAACCCTGCTCTCACGATCAGCGCCGATCTCCAACCTTTCCGCTTGGAGCTGGCGCGCAAGCTGGGCGCAGACTATGCGGTCGACGTTGGGCAGGAAAACCTGGTGGAACGGGTGGCAGAGATCACCCAGGGCGTGGGCGTCGATTGTGTCATCGAGGCGGTCGGCCATTATCATGTTGCGGCGGGGCAGGAGTCCCCGCTGGCCCAGGCCGTCAAGATGATCCGCTCTGGGGGCCGGATCGTAACCTTGGGGTTGGGCGAGCAGTTGTCGGCCGTCCATTTCAAGACCCTGGTGCTCAAAGAGGCCGAGATCATCGCCTCGCGCGTCACGCTGGGCGAGTTTCCGCAGGCCATGCGGCTGATGTCCAGGGGGCTGCTCCATCCCGATCTGCTGATCACCCACCAGGTGCCACTGCGCGATGTGACGGCGGCTCTGAAGCAGGTTGATGGCGAGGACCCGCGTACGCTCAAAGTCACCTTGAATGTGCAGCAGGCCTGAGAGGTAGACACCGTGCAATACCGCAAACTGGGCGAAACTGACATTTCCATCTCAGCTATAGCCATGGGCTGCTGGGCGCTGGCTGGTGATGCAACGTGGGGGCCGCAGGACATGGCCGAATCGGTCGCCACCGTCCATGCGGCGCTAGACGCTGGCGTGAACCTGTTTGACACCGCCGAGGGGTATGGCGGCGGCGATTCAGAATCGGCGCTGGGCCAGGCTTTGCTGGGTCGCCGCCATGAGGCTGTGATCGCCACCAAGGTGAGCCGGGCTAACCTGTCGCGCGACGAGGTGCGCCGGGCGTGTGAGAAAAGCCTGGAGCGGCTGCGAACCGACTATGTGGACCTGTACCAGATCCATTGGCCCAGCCGCACCGTGCCGCTGTCGGAGACGATGGAGGCGCTCGAACAGCTGCGCGAGCAGGGCAAGGTGCGGGCCGTCGGCGTGTGTAACTTTGGGTTGCAGGACCTTTCCGACCTGACGGAGATCCCCTCCAGGGGATTGGCCATGAGCTGGGTGGAGACCAACCAGCTTCCCTACAGCCTGCTGTGGCGCGCCGTCGAATTCGAGCTCCGGCAGAGGTGCGTGGATGAAGGCATCGGCATCCTGTGCTACAGCGCGCTGGCGCAGGGGCTGCTGACCGGCAAATTCCTCTCGGCGCAGGACGTGCCAGACGGCCGGGCGCGGACCAGGCTGTTTTCCGGGGAGCGCCCAGAAGCGCGTCATGGGCAGGCAGGCTGTGAGGCCGAAGTGTTTGCCGCCATCAACCAGATCCGTCACATCTGCGACGAGATCCACGAGCCGATGGCCAACGTTGCCCTCGTCTGGCTGCTGCACCAGCCCGGGGTGACGTCCGCCATCGCCGGGGCGCGCCGGCCCGACCAGATCCGGCAGACGGTGCAGGCGGCCGACCTGGTCCTGGCTCCCGACATTCTCACCCGCCTGGCCGATGCGACAGAAGAGATCAAACGGATCATCGGCCCCAACCCAGACATGTGGCAGTCGCCAAGCCGCTTTCGCTAGAAACCAGACGGAGATCACGATGAGCACGCCTTGGGAACGATTCAAGCAGGCAGCTCGGCTGGAAAAACCGGATCAAGTGCCCGTGGCCTTGATCGTGGACAGCCCCTGGCTGCCTGGCTACGCCGGCATCGATACGCGCGACTATTACCTCTTGTCCGAAAAATGGCTGGAGGTTAATCATGGGCTGCTGGATCGTTTCCCGGGGGCAGTGTGGATCCCCGGCTTTTGGGTAGAGTATGGCATGGCCGCCGAGCCCTCTGCATTTGGAGCGAAAGTGCGTTTTCACACCGACCGGCCGCCATCCATCGAGCCTGTGGTGGACGATCTGGCCTTCTGGGCGGCGGCCAAGCCGGCCAACCCCTACGAAGATGGCCTGATGCCGCTTGTGCTGCGCCTCTACGAGTTGATGGACGGGCGCCTCTGCAGCGAAGGACTGGCCATCCACATGGTCGCGGCCCGTGGGCCGATGACCGTAGCCTCCTGGCTGGTCGGGGTGACCCCCTTGCTAATGGGCCTGGTCACAACGCCTGACCTGGTTTCGTCCCTCCTGGACACGGTGACGACCACCATCATCCGCTGGCTCCACGCCCAGCTCGATACGCTCCGCGAGCCCGAGGGGATCCTGGTGCTCGACGACGTGGTAGGCATGGTTTCCAAGCGCCACTACGAGGCCATGATCCATCCTCACCTGCGCCGCATCTTTGCCGAGTTCGACGGCTTGATCCGCATCTACCACAACGACACGCCCTGCCTGCACCTGGCCGGCAGCCTGGCTCAGGCCGAATTCGATGTGTTCAACTTTAGCCACGAGATGGAGATCGCCGAGGTCAAGGCGAGAATGGGCCACCGGGTGGCCTTGATGGGCAACGTGCCCCCGCTGGACATTGGTGTGCGCGGCACACCGGCTGACACAGCCCACTGGGCGCAGGAATGCCTCGCCAAGTACAGCCAGGCGCCCGGCGGCATGGCGGGCATGATCCTGTCTTTTGGCGGCGGGGTCTCGCCCGGCGCGCTGCCTGAGAACAT
>JAFGOG010000603.1 GCA_016926595.1 Anaerolineae bacterium | reverse complement strand
CGCTTGATCGCCCCACCCTTGCCGGCTGCGTCCCAGCCTTCAAAGACGAGCACCAAGGGGCGCTTGCGCACATACAACTGGTAAGCCAGGGCGCGCAACTGCAATTGGTACCGGATCAGGCCATGGACGTACTCTTCTTTGGTCAAGCTCGCGTTGAGATCGATCGTGTCAAGCATTGCAGCCGCTCCCTATTCCTCGCCAGCCTGCGCTTCGACTTCGGCAGACAGGTCTGCGTCCAGGGTTTCGTCGTCTCTGTCTTCCGCCTCGCCGGTGTGAGGGGTATGGGCCAGCTCTTCTGGCGGCAGCTCAAAGTCGCGTTCCTTCAGCGCCTCCTCCAGGCGGCGGATGATCGTCTGAAAGATCTTGATCCGCGCCCAGCGGCGGTCGGTGGCTTCGACGATGGTCCACGGCCCCCACTCGGTCTCGGTCCGTTCCAACATCTCCTCGACGGCCAGCAGGTATTCGTCGTACTTGCGGTGGTGTTCCCAATCCTCCGGTTGGACGTGCCAGCTTTCCAGCGGATTCGCTTCCAGTATTTTGAATCGCCGCCGCTGTTCCTCACGGCTGATGTGCAGCCAGAACTTGATGATGACATGGCCATCATCGGCGAGGGTGTGCTCGAAATCCACAATGTCGCGGTAGCCTTTGCGCCATTCCTCTTCCGGCGTCATGCCTTCCACCCGTTCGACCAGCACCCGGCCGTACCAGCTCCGGTCAAAGATGGCCATCTCGCCACAGTTGGGCAGCTTGAGCCAGAAGCGCCACAGCCAGGGCAGGCGCTTTTCAAAGGTACGCGGCCCCTGGATGGGATAGAGCTTGAAACCACGCGGATCCAATCGCGACGTCAACAGGTTGATCGATGTCCCCTTCCCGGCGGCGTCCCATCCCTCAAAGAGGATGATGGTTGGGATCTTGGCGTCCCAACTGGCTTTGTCCAAGTCATACAATCGCCGCTGGAGGCGTGGCAGCAGGTCCTTATACTCCTGCTTCGACAGTTTGCGGTCGAGATCGATTTTGTCAAGCACAGGCGCCGGCTCCTTTCATAGCACAGATATCACCGCTGCGACGGTCCGGCTGAATTCGCTGCCGTAAAATCGCTGCCACAAGGGTGGAAAGGTATCCAGAAGGCGTTGAAGCTCAGCCTGTTTGACGGCCAGGTAGGCCGCCACCCCGGGCGCGATCACCGGCGTGGCCAGGTCGGGCAATCGTTGGGGGGCAGCCTCGTGGCCCCACGTGCCCCACACCATAAAGTCGCGCAGGATGCCGCTGGCCACGACGGCGTCTTGCAACTCGCCCAGGTGATCCTGCATCTCTACCACCTGGCTGATGAGACCCTTGGTTTCCGGGCCCAGCACCTCCCGAAAGAATTCGAGGGCATAACGCAGCCGCTTGCAGACAATGCGCAGCGCATGCAGCCGGGTGACCGGTGGGTTGGGGACAGTCACCCACTCGTCGTAGGCGCGCACTGCCGCCAGCCGATCGTAGATGGCCACAGGCGCGACGTGGCGTACCCGGTAGGGCTGTGGCTCACCGTCTTGAGCAAGGGGCAGGCTGCCCAGGCCCTTCGTTTCCACAAACTCGCCGAAACGCTCCTTGAGACGAGCGTACTTTTTCCCATCCAGGTAGTCGAGCATTTCCTGGCGGGCCGCTTCGCGCCGCGCCTCGAGGACGGCCAGCAATGGGTCCAGGCTACCCCGCTGCGCCCCGGGCAGCGTTCCAAGATAGTCCACTATCTTTTGGCGAAAGACGTCCAGGTCGCGCACGGCCCCCAGGACGCGGCCTATCCGCTTGAGGCCCTTCTCGTACGGGGCGACCGACTCGTCGTAGTAGCTGCCAAAGACGCGAAAAGCAGCCCGCATTCGCCGCGTGGCGACGCGCATATCGTGCAGGGCCTCGGGGTCCTGTCCCAGGCGCGTGCCGGGCTCGTGGTAGAGCATCCGGCGAAAGTGAAACCGGAAGGTCTTGCGGCCGGCCTCACTCATCGCGTCTTCAGGCTCGACGCCTGACGCTCTGAGCAGCTCGACAGGCTTAGGCGGCGCGGCAAGCTCCTCGGCAGGCGTGACCTGCCAGGCAGCCGGCGGCGCTTCCTCAGAGGACAAAGGCAGCAGCCCTTCCAACGCGTGCTGGGGAAAGACATCCAGTCGCTGGCGACGAAAGGCGCTCAGCCAAAAGCGAGCCTGGCGGGCGGACAGTCCTGACTGCTCGAGCAGTTCGGCGCGCGGCGCGCCGCTGTCCCAGGCCAGGAGCAGGCGAGCCCGGCGGGCGATCACCTCTTGACCATGAGCCAGCCGCTCGACGACCGACCTCTCGGTGGGTGTGAGGTGCGGCGGTCGGTCTGTTGCTGGCCGTGACCTGTCGAGCAAAGACAACGCCCGCTCGAACTTGGATCGGCTTTCGGGAGATAGGCCCCAGGCCTCGAGCTCGGCGCCCAGCGCCGCCAGGTCCTCCTCACGGCCGTCGGGCAGGAGCTCGGCTTCCAGCTCCAGGTAGTTGACCGGCGGTTCGGAGGGGTCGTCTGCTACCATGCGCACGCGGTCCAAGGTCAGTTGGGCCGCTTGACGTTCACCCTGGCGCACGGCGCGCGCATAGCGAGTCTGTTCGATGACCAGGAGGGGGACCAGCGGCCGATCGCTGGCCAGTCGCAGGGCCAGGTCGCGGGCCGGGCCAGGCGGCCAGTCGTTGGGCGGCAGCGGTCCCGGCAGCTCGGTTTCGAGCTCCTCACGGCGGTGGATGCTGTCCGCTGCGCTGCCTAACCCTTTGAGGGTGGCCAGGTACCGGCCGCCCTCCCGCCGCAGCCGGCAAGCGTACCCCCCGGCCAGGATGGCCCGGTCTGTTGTGTCTAGGTAGGTATCTTGGAGATCGGTCGCAGTTGCCTGGCCCAGGTCGAACCCTGCCAGCGCGGATGCTCCTTGCAGGCGTCGAAATGTCTGCTCGTCGGGGATGCCGTACTTGGCCTCGATCTCCAAGAACCTCCTCCTTGTGGGTGGCCGTGTGCTGTCAAATCCGACACAAGTATACCACACATTTCTGTTTCCTGCAACAACGGTGGTGTCAAACTAGGATTCTTGTTTTTGGATTAGTGGTCGAACGGATGAGGATTTTCAGTTAGGACAGGGCTCACGGCGCGCTCTTGATGATGACGGGCAGGTAGACACGATATTGTGGCGGCGGGCCGCTTTGGGCGACGGTCACGGCAGCT
>JAFGOG010000602.1 GCA_016926595.1 Anaerolineae bacterium | reverse complement strand
TCCTCCGAGTAAAGAGTGTTGTCGCAAACCTTCTTTTACTCGAATCGAGCGTGCCAGTCAACTTTTCAAAAACTGTAGGGTAGCTAGACCGGGCAATTCCTGGAAAGAGAGCGAACGATGTGCACTGAACACCAACCCTATGGCATCAACCGGGCCATCCTGATCGTCCTGGACAGCGTCGGGATCGGGGCGCTGCCCGATGCTGACGAGTACGGCGAGCAAGACCCGCAGTCGAATACCCTGGCCAACCTGGCCCGCGCCGTGGGCGGGCTCGCCCTGCCGCATCTGCAGCGCATCGGGCTGGGCAACGCGGCCTTGCTGTCGGGCGCGCCCGTGTTGGGTGTTCCGCCAGCCGCAGCGCCAACCGGCGCCTACGGGCGGATGGCCGAGCGCTCCAAGGGCAAGGACACGACCACCGGGCACTGGGAGATCGCCGGATTGGTCTCGTCGCAGCCGCTGCCGACCTATCCGAACGGCTTTCCCCGCGCCATCCTGGACGAGTTCGAGCGCCGCATCGGGCGCAGGACCCTGGGCAACGTCACCGCCTCGGGCACGGCGATCATCCAGGAGCTGGGCGACGCCCACGTGCGCAGCGGCGCGCCGATCGTCTACACTTCGGCCGACAGCGTGTTCCAGGTGGCCATGCACGAAGCGGTCATTCCGCTGGAAGAGCAGATCCACATCTGCGAGACCGCGCGCGAGATCCTGCAAGGCGAGCACAACGTGGGCCGGGTCATCGCCCGCCCCTTTACCGGGCCGGTGGATGGCCAGTATGTGCGCACCGAAAACCGGCGCGATTTTTCCGCGCCGCCGCCGCAGCCGACGATCCTGGACCGGCTCAAAGAGGCGGGGCGACGGGTGATGGCGGTGGGCAAGATCGAGGACATTTTCGCCCACCGTGGGATGACCGACGTCATCCACAGCACCAACAACATGGCCGGGGTGGACGCCACGCTGCAGTTTATGGCTAACCGGCCGGAGGAGGGCGGCCTGATCTTTGCCAACTTGGTCGATTTCGACATGCTCTATGGCCACCGCAACGACCCGCGCGGTTACGCGACGGCGCTGGAGGAGGTCGACCGACGCCTGCCCGAGCTGCTGCAGGCGTTGCGCCCGGCTGACATCCTCTTTCTGACCGCTGACCACGGCAACGATCCGACGACGACCAGCACCGATCACTCGCGCGAGTACGTGCCGCTGCTGGCGGTGGGGGAGCGCGTTCGCGCCGGCCTCAACCTGGGCACGCGGCCGACTTTTGCCGACCTGGGGGCGACCGTTACCGACCTGCTGGGCATCGGCGCGATCCCGTTTGGCGAC
Organism: Anaerolineae bacterium; assembly: GCA_016926595.1. Next base: position 10,980 of record JAFGOG010000602.1, on the reverse strand, counting down.
AGCTTTGCCGGCGAGCTGCTGGCAGGCGGTTCCCGGTGAGGGGGAACCCGTTGCGTAACAAGCAGGGACGGCGTACGCTGACCATGCCAGACGTCGATTGGCGAGGTTGGGCGGAACAGAGCAAATGGCTTGCCGGCAGCGCGGCGCTGCTGGTGCGCAAGACGGTCATCAACTATGGCAAGCACGAGTGCGCGGTGCGCGCGGCGGCGATCGCCTATTACCTGCTGCTCTCCTTTTTTCCCCTGATCCTGCTGCTGATCGTCCTGAGCAGTTCTTTTCTGACCTATGCCGAGACGCAAGAGGCGATTTTCAACTTTGTCGACCGCTACCTGCCCCAGGCCGACCAACTGGTGCAGCTCAACATCGACCAGTTGCTGCGCTACCGCACCGTAGCCAGCGTGCTGTCGCTGTTGGGCCTGTTTTGGTCGGGCAGCAACGTCTTTGCCGGCATTCACCGCGCGCTGAATGCCATTGGCGAGGTGCAAGAGCCCAAGTCGTTCTGGTGGCAGCGCCTGCTCGGCCTGGCGGCGGTGGGCCTGATCCTGCTGTTGTTTGTGCTGTCGATGGCCTTGACGGCGATCGACGGGATCGTCAGCACCCTGCCCGACCTCTCCCTGGGGCTGATCTCGGTCGAGGCCAGCAAGCTCAGCGCCCGGCTGGTGACGCTGGGTGGCATGGTGCTGGCTATTCTCCTGGTGTACACGATCTATCGCCTCCTGTCCAACATTGCCATGCAGTGGTGGGAGTGGCTGCCCGGGGCGGTGTTGAGCGCGCTGTTTTGGGAGCTGGGCAAGCAGGTGTTCACCAACTATGTGGTCACCTTTCGGCCCTATAACCTGATCTATGGCCCGTTGGGCAAGTTCATCGCCTTTATTATCTGGTCCTACTACACCAGCGTGATCCTGCTGATCGGCGCCGAGCTAACCATGGCCTGGCAATTCGTGCGCCGGGAACGGCCAAGGCCGCATTGGGTGACACGCGGCCCACAACCTGGTGTTGTCGCCCGCAGCAGGGCGCCTGAGGCCGAGGTGGAGTAACCTACAGCCGGTGGCCCGAGGAGGTTTAGATAGACACAAGATGGTCTGTTATTGCGCGGCGCATCGTGCAGGGGCTCGGTGTACAGCCGGGTGAGCTCGTCCACGTCCGGGACAGCGCGGGGCGGATCGATGTCCTGCTCGAGATCGCGCTGGCCATTGAGTTACATGGCGCAACGCCATTGATCGAGTTTCTTCCCCCCGAATACAAACGGCGCTTGTGGAATGAAGCCCCGTTGGACTATCTCGCTCACTGGGATCGGCATCGAGCCAAGTTGATAGAGCAGATCGATCGGATTCTGGTGCTGGCTGGCGCGGACCCGAACTTACACATGGTGTCCCAAGCGCGATTCCACGCCTGGCGCCAGGCTGTATACCGTTTGACCATAGCCGAAGAAGCGCGTTCCCTGCCCGATCTCTTGGTCGCGATCCCTACAGAGGCACAAGCCAGGCAGCTCAACCTCAGCCTCGAAGCTTTGGAAGCGATCTTGATCCCCGCCCTGGCCGCCAGCGCACAAGAGCTGCAAGGGGAGATCGACAAGGTGTTTGCTGCGGTGGAGGGAGGACGGACGATCACGATTCACAGCGGAGAGGGCCACGTGCTGTGCTTACAGCGCGGCGACCGTCCCTGGCTGGGGGATGGCGGCCAGACTAACCAGATCGACTGGGACCGGGAGGGCGTTGCGGGTAACCTGCCATCGGGAGCGATCTTTACGACCGTCCGCGAAACAGAAACCGAGGGCAGCTTGTGGCTGCCGGAAGCGGAAGGAGCGACCGAGGTCGTATTCCACTTTTCCCGGGGGCGGATCGAGCGTATCGAGGCCGGCAGCGGTGCCGAGGAGCTGCGGGCGATGTTTGATACACACAGCGGTGAGCCGAGACGGGTGAGCCACATCGGCCTGGGGCTCAATCCCTACCTGAACCGGCCGATGGGCTGGACGTTGGTCGACGAGCACGTTTATGGCGCGCTCTTTGTCGCTTTTGGTGAGAACCGTTATATGGGCGGCCAGAACGAGTCGTCGCTGAACATCGATTTTGCCCTGCCGGGCGCGACGCTCGAGGTCGATGGGCGAACGATCGTGTTGGAGGGCAAGATAGTCTTATGAGCGAGTCAGGGAACAACCGGCATGCCGTCGACCTGCACATCCACACCTATTACTCCGATGGGCGGGATGCGCCCGAGGGCGTGTTGCGCCGATGTGCGGCGCTGGGCCTGCGCACGGTGGCGCTGACCGATCACGACAATGCCAATGGCGTGCGCGCGGTGCGAGCGCTAGCGGGTGAGCTTGGTTTGAGCCTGATCCCGGCGATCGAGCTGACCTGCTGTTGGGAGCGCTGCCACGCCGCGCCGGGAGAGAGCGACATCGACGTGCTGGGCTATTTTGTCGACGTCGACGACGCAGCATTCCGTGCTTTCGAGCAGGCTACGCTGGACGACATCCACGCGCGCGTCGCCGCCTGCTGCGCCTGCCTGACCGCCGATGGCTATCCCGTGTCGATCGACGACGTGTTCGCCCACAATCCCCATTACGCCGGCCTGATGCAGCTGATTCACGTCATCCAGGGGAAAGGCTATGCCCCGACAGAGGCGGCGGCCCTTGAGTTGATGATAAGCGGTTGGCGGCAGGTGCGGCCAAGTTCGTTGACCGTCGACCGCTGCATAAACCAGATCCACCGCGCGGGCGGCGTGGCCATCCTGGCCCATCCCGTGGCGGTCACCTGCGATGGCCAGCGGCTGCAGGAAACACATGTGGCCGGGCTGGTCGAAATGGGCCTGGACGGGCTCGAGGTCTATCATTTCCGCCTCGACGATGCAGCGCGGGCTCATTTCGGCGCGTTGGCGCGGCGTTTCAACCTGCTGGTCAGCGGCGGGTCAGACACACACGGCTATTCTGACGAGGGGCGTCGCCTGGGTACCGAGCCGGTGACCGGCGAGATGGTAGCCGCCATCGAGGCGCGGCACGTGGCCTGGCACCAGACACGGCAAGCTGGGAGGCAGAGTTGATCGATAAACTGTACAAGATCGCCCAGGCACTGAACAACAAATTTCGCGATGGCAGCGATGACCCGTTCAAGATCGTCACCCGTCTGGCTGAGGAGTGTGGTGAGGTGGCCACCGAGGTTAACCATCTCGAAGGGATGGGCGTCAAACTGGCCAAGTTGGGCGCGCCGGACAGAAACAAACTGGCCAAGGAACTGGCGCATGTGATGGGCGTTGTGCTGCAGCTGGCGATCCATTATCGCCTGCAGGACGAAATGGCCGCATACGTCGACCAGGCTTATCAGCGCGTCGTCAGCGAAGGGTGGGTCGGGCCGCTGGCCCGCGACGCGATCGAAGCAGAAGGAGGACAGCCAGCGTGAACGTGCGGGGCGATCTCGATGCCGCAGCCTTTCTGGACAGGGTGCGGGACACGCTGGAAGAGGACGAGGCGGCGAACAATCTGCTGCTGGGCCTGCTGACCAGGTTGGCGCGAGAGCAGACCGAGCGAGAGCCAGCCGGGCAGACACCGGCACGGTCGCCGGGCGACCGGCCGCCGTTTCTCGCGTTGGTTGAACACGATGGGCAGGTTCCCCTGGTCATGTTGATGACTCCGCCGGCTCGCCTGATCGTCCACGGCCGGGGGGATGGTCTCGACGCCGCGCTCGACGAGGCCGTGTCGTATTTGCTTGACCAGGGGGTGTCGCCGCCGGGCGTAATCGGCCCACGCGAGGTAGCAACCGCTTTTGCCCAGGCGTGGCAGCAGCGTAGAGCCTGTAGGGTTGCCGTGCAGATGGAGCAGATGATCTACCGTCTGGACCGGGTCAACGCGATCGCCTCCAGCCCGGGCAGGCTCACCCAGGCCACTACAGCGCATATCCCGCTGCTCACCGGGTGGATGGTCGGCTTTTCGGCGATCACGCTGGATCCACTGCCACCCCACGAGGCACGTGCACGCGTGGAGCGGACGGTGGCCGCCTCCTCTCTCTATCTGTGGCACGATGGGGCGCCGGTGTCCATGGCCTGGAAGGCGCGGCCAACCCGCCACGGGGTCGTTGTCAGCGGCGTCTATACCCCGCCCGAACACCGGAAGCGAGGGTATGCGACCTCGTGCGTTGCCGTCCTGAGCCGTGTGCTGCTCGATGAAGGGTACCAGTTCTGTGCTCTATACGCCGATCTGGCCAATCCCACCTCGAACAGTATGTACCAACGGATCGGCTACCGGCCGGTCCAGCCGTCGATCGTCTGTGACTTTCAGCTGCCAGTAGGAGGAGAGACATGAGGCTCTATTTTGCCCGGCACGGCGAGAGTGAGGCCAACGTCCAGCAAGTGTTTTGGAACAAGCCGCACGGCTACGGCTTGACCGGCAAGGGGCAGGAGCAGGCCCAAGCGTTAGCCGATAGCCTCGCCGGCATCCCCTTTGTCGCCCTCTATTGCAGCCCGGTGCTGCGCGCCGTGCAGGCGGCGCAGATCGTCGGCCAGCGGCTGGGGCTGACGCCCGAGGTGGCCGAAGGGCTGTGGGAGTACGATGTCGGGATCCTCGAGGGCGCAAAGTACAGCAAAGAGAGAGAGGCTATCTATTGGCAGGTCGTTCAGCAGTGGATGGAACACGACCACCACGAGGCGCGGATCGAGGGCGGTGAGAGTTATAACGACATCGCCGCGCGCTTTATGCCCCTGATCGCCAGGCTGGAGGAACGGTATCGCGACACGGAGGCCAACCTGCTGCTGATCAGCCACGGCGGCACGCTGCGGGCGATGCTGCCGCTGCTGCTGTCGAACGTCGACAAGCCCTTTTCCATGGCCCGGCCGATCGGCTATACGGTCGCCGTCGTCGCCGAACAACGCGACGGGGAGTGGGTGTGCCTGCGCTGGGGGGAGGAGAACTTGTAACAAGACCGGTCAGGTTTTCTCGAACCTGACCGGCTTGTTGGCACACCGGGTCAAGAACTCTCCAGCATCCTACTCGGGGTCAAAGTGCACAAAACCCTCGTAGGCGCCTGCCTGACCGGCGCGCCCAGCGAACTTGAGGAGGCTGTGCAGATCCGCCAGGTTTCCCGTACCGCTTTTGGTCCATGCTGCTGCCGAGGCCTCCTTTCCTGGTCGTCCCTATCTTGCCACAAGGGTGTCAATAGAATGTCAATGGCGTGCAGCATTCGTGGATCTGGAAACCGGGTTTTTGTCAGAAACCAGGTTTCTATGTGTGGAGAGCCAAGCGCGGCAGGGCAATCGCATCGTAATTGCCGCAAAGGATTTGGGCTAGATAGCCCTCGTCCCAGCCCGCCTTGAGACGTTTGCCCCGGATACTGCGCTTGGTGGATTGCTCTTGCTTGAGTAGGTTCAGGGCCATATGCCGTAGCACAGTCATGTTCTGGTCCGCGTTGCCCGTTCGGATTCGGCTGTCATCTTCACGGAAGGTCACATCTAGCACCCAGTGAAGCTTGTTCTCGATGTGCCAATGGTTGCGAATGGCATTCAGGAGTTGCTTGGCATCGCCAGGCAAGCTCGACAGGTAGTATCGGGTTTCTGTCTCTACCTTATCGCCAATACGCCGTTCTGCACGGACCATAGCTACTGTATGCAATCCCGTCCATTGTTCAGGCTTGTACAACGCTGCAAGGTATTCCGGATGAGCTGTCGCCCAACACTCACGAATCTCGATGCGACCGTGCCTTTTGTCGACGGTTCTGTGATAGTCACAGTCCGCGAAGTCGATGGCGCGTGCGTCCTCGAACAGGGTCTGCGCATCTCGATATAGCCGGCCCTGGTTGGCCTTTAGGGCCAACACGTAGTCTGCGTCTTGATCCACGATCTGTTCGGCTATCTCTTTCTGACAGCCGATCGCATCGATCGTCACGATACAACCTGATAACTCAAGCAATTCTAGGAGCACCGGTATAGCCGTAATCTCGTTCGACTTGTCATCCACCTTAGTCTGTGCCAACACCAGTTGGTTCTCTGTCGCCCAGGCACTGACCATATGGATCGCGTCTTTGCCGATGGTCCGGTCGTGCGAACGACGCACCGTTTTGCCATCGACAGCAACAACCTGACCTTGGAGCACGTCACAGATGGCCTGGACCCAGTTGACAAAGCAGCGCTGGAACTGTTCGCTGTCCAATCGTGCAAAGACCCGTCCAAAGGTATCGTGTGAAGGTATCCCGTTTTCTAGATCGAGGAACTTGGCAAACCATGCTTGCTTCGACTCGCCAAACAGTTCGATGTCGACCCAGCTATCTGCTCCACAGATCACGCCGCAGAGGGCAATGACCAAAATGTTGATTAACGGATGCAATTTGGTGCGTTCCAACCGTGGATCGTCTAGACTGGCCAAGTGCTCGACAATCGTCGCCTCTGGATTCTTTGACATTTCACCCTCCATAGTTCGTCTTGGAGGGTATTCTACCTCAGCTCCAGTTTAGATGCGATTGCCCTGCCCTGCCAAGCGCGTTTGACACGTACATCTGCCATGTTGTACAATAGGGGTGCAGTCTGTGTCCTAACCTGTTGCCTGGAGGAGGCGCGATGGCGCGACTATCCATGTGGTTCCTCGGGGGGTTCCGGGTCTGCCTGGACGGCGGGCCGGAGACCGAATTGAGATACAACAAGGTGCGAGCCCTGCTGGCCTACCTGGCGCTGGAGTCACAACGGCCCCATCGCCGGGAGGCGTTGGCCGGCCTGCTGTGGCCGGAGTTGAGCGAGCGGCGCGCACGGAACAACCTGAGCCAAGCGTTGTACGTCCTGCGCTCTGCCCTCGAGGGAACAGGGCGGCCCTGCCTGCTGGTCACAGCGCAGGCCGTTCAGTTCGATCCGGCCGGTGATTGCTGGCTGGACGTGTGCGTCTTCACCTCGCTGCTGTCGGCCTGCCAGGCGCACGTGCACTGGCAGCTGGAGACGTGCCCGGCTTGTGGCGAGCGGCTGGCGTGCGCGGCGGCGTTGTATGCCGGGCCGTTCCTGCACGGGCTGTCGCTGGCGGACAGCCCGGCCTTTGAGGAGTGGCAGCTGGTGCAACGCGAGCATCTGCACCAGCTGGCGGTAGACGCGCTGGCGGCGCTGGCAAAGGGCTATGAGGCACGCGGGGATGTGGAGCAGGCGCTGGAGGCGGCGCGGCGCTGGGTCGAGCTGGAGCCGTGGCACGAGGCGGCGCACCGCTTGGCCATGCGCGCGTTGGCCTTGAGCGGGCGGCGGAACGCAGCGTTGGCCCAATACGAGGCCTGCCGGCGGGCGCTGGCGGAGGAGCTGGGGATCGAGCCGGCAGCGGCGACGGTCGCGCTGTACGAACAGATCCGCGGCAGCTCAGAAACTGGGCTTTTGAAGGCACCGCAGGTGACCGAAACCCGGTTTCTTGACCGAAAACACAACCTGCCTGCCCCGGTGACGCCCTTTGTGGGGCAGGAAAAAACACTGGCGGAGCTGACGGCGTTGCTGCAGGATTCGGGCTGCCGGCTGGTGACGCTGGTGGGGCCGGGTGGGATCGGCAAGACGCGGCTGGCGCTGCAGTTAGCGGAGGAAGCGATGGCACAGGCATCGGGCGACCGTTTCCCCGATGGGGTCTATTTCGTGCCGCTGGCGCCGGTGCACACCGTCGACGGAGCCGTGTCGGCGGTGGTGCAGGCGCTCGGGCTCTCTTTGCCCGGGAGCAACGAGCCAAGGCAGCAACTGCTGCGCACCCTGCGAGACAGGCGTATACTGCTGGTGCTGGATAACGTGGAGCAGTTGATCGCCAATGGGGGCGAGGATGGCGGTGGACGCCGGCGAGGGGAAGGGGTCGAGTTGCTGCTGGAGCTGCTGCGCGTGGCGCCCGGTGTCCAGCTGCTGGTCACCTCGCGCGCCCGGCTGAACGCCAGTGGGGAGCAGGTGCTGGCGGTGCCAGGCCTGGATGTCCCGCCACCGGACCTGATACTCAAATTTTGTACAAAATTCGGGGGGTCTGTGCTGGCGTACAGCGGGGTGCGGCTGTACCTGCAGCAGGCGCGGCGGGCGCGGCCGGGGTATGAGCCGGACGAGGAGGCGCTGGCCCAGATCGGGCGGATCTGCCGGATGGTGGAAGGTATGCCGCTGGCGATCGTGCTGGCGGCGGCGTGGAGCGACGTGCTCTCGCCCAGCGAGATCGCCGCTGAGCTGGGGCGGAGCCTGGCCTTTTTGCACAGCGAGCTGTTTGACCTGCCGGAGCGGCACCGCAGTATGGTCGCCGCGTTTGATGTGTCGTGGGCCATGTTGAGCGAAGCGGAGCGCCAAGCCTTTGCCATGCTGTCGGTCTTTCGCGGGGGATTCACGCGAGAGGCAGCACAGCAGGTGGCGGGCGCGGACCTGGAGACGCTACGCGGGCTGGCGCACAAGTTGTTCCTGACCTGCGATGAACGTGGGCGCTACCAGGTGCACGAGCTGCTGCGGCAGTATGGTGAGAAAAAGCTGGAAGAACGTCCGGCGGAGATGGAATGCGCTCTTGACCGACACGGCGCATGGTATGCCGGGTTCCTGGCCCGCCAGGAAACGGACATATGGAGAGGGAACTTGGCAGCGTCGCTGTGCGAGATCGATAATATCCGCGCCGCGTGGCGCTGGGTGACGGCAAACCGTCGTGTGGCCCAGATCCATCCATGCTTGAGCAGCCTGTGGATCCTCTATCAAGGATCTTTTCTGGGCCAGGAAGGGGAGGCGATCTTTGCGGAGGCTGTGACGGCCCTGAGGCCGAGGCCAGGAGAGCGGGCAGGTGAGGAGCAAACGGCGGCAAGGGGGCTGGCGCTGGTGATGCAGGGCTATTTCGCCGCCTGGTTCGATCACATGGATCGGGCCATCGACTATGTCGAGCAGGGCCTATCGCTCTTGCACCGCGTGGGCAAGGGCAGCGATATCGCAGTGGGCAATGTCGTCGCAGTGAGCGGTGTCCTTGACTTGGTGAATATGCCCAGGGCCAGGCAACTCTTGGAGGAGAGCCTAGCCCTCTCCAGGAAGCTGGATCTGAAACCGGTTACGATACTGGCTCTATACAACCTGGCCTACAATCTAGTGTTTGCGGCGCTTCAGGCGGACTATGTAGCAGCAGAACAGTATGCTCGAGAAGCGCTGGCTGTAGCCCGGCAGATCGACGACCGGTATGGTGCCGCGCTTGCGCTGACCATGTTGGGACACATTTTCTATGCGCGCGCCGATTATATACAGGCCAGGCAGACCTACCAGAAAGGCCTAGAGTTGTTTCAGCAAACGGGTCACCTGTGGGCCGTTGGACGCCTGTACTCTCACCTGGGCGACGTGGCCATGGCCGTCCACGACGATGAGGCGGCGCAAGACTACCACCGGCGAGCCTTGACTCGCTACCAGGATTTGGGCTTTTACTGGGTCGAGGTGCTTTCGCTCATCGGCGGCTGCTACGGCGTGCCGGTTTCGCTGCAGCGGTTGGGAGATGCCGCCCTGGCCTGCGGAGATCTGCCCGAGGCAAGGCGCCAGTATGGGTTGGCTCTGGCAGCGGCCTCGGACAGACTCGAGGTTGGTCTGAAGCCACACGTGCTGCTCGGGCCGGCGGCGTTCTTAGCCCAGACGGGAGATCAGGCGCGAGCAGTCGAGGTCACGGCTATGGCCCGGTACCATCCCGAGAGCGTTGAGGAAACCCGGGTTAGGGCAGATGAGCTTTTGCACGGATTGCAGGCCAGGCTGTCGCCCGAGCCCTACGCAGTGGCCGAGGCGCGCGGCCGGGCTCGCGACCTGGAGGCAACGCTGCGGGAGCTGCTCGAGGAGCTGGCGCACGACACGGGTGTGCACGGATGACACGGATGCGAGCGTAGAGATCGAGCAGGACAGACCTTCGAGGTCTCAAGGTCTCGAAGGTCTCCCGCGATCTCCCCGCCCGATCGTCTACTTGTCCTGGCCAAAGGTGATGATGCCATCGTAGGTACCCGCCACGCCAGGCATGCCCAAGACGTGCATAACCCCGTGCAGGTTGGCCAGTTCTCCAGTGCCGCCGCTGAGCACGAGTTGTTTTTTTACATAACTTTGCCCAGCGTCGTCGAACCACTGTTGCTGTGTGCCCTTGAGCTCAAAGGTGTCATCGATGTTTCCGTAGCCAGCCACCGTGCCCGTGCATTCGGCGTACACCTTTGCGTTCCTCCGGCAGTCAGGACACCCGCACGGCCCGTGCACGGTGATCGAATTGTAGGTGTCGCATACGGCCTCGATATCTCCGTATAGCTCCCATTCAAACCCAAAATCGATGATACACTTGTTATCGTTCGCGAAAGGCGTTACAGCGGGCGGATAGAGCAGCTGTCCGGCCGCGCTCCACCCCTCGATATGGATCGCTGGCGACGCAGAGACAAGCCCCACGGGAAGCAATACCAACAGCAAAGCAACAGATAGCATGATCGTGGTCCGTTTCATCGTTTTCTCCCTTCATAATCAGTAGATTGAACCTGCTTCATCTTGTCTTTAGTATCTGGTCAATTACTATTTGTGTCACTCGATGTCTTGGCCACCTCCCTCCTCGGCTTATCGAGTAGCCGGCTCATCGAGCAGCCATGCCTGCCGCGCGACCTGGCGGCCACGGCTCAGGCGGTGTTTCTAGCTGCTGTCGCAGGTAGGCAAAAGCCTCGTCGAGCCCGGCAAAACCCTGCCGCTCACCGCTGCGCACGTCCTGCAGCGAGGCGTGCCAAACCACCCCCGATCCATCCTCCACCCGCCAGAGACGAAGCAGGTATGCAAAGTGCCCGTGACCCTTATGGTCCATGCTGCTGCCAAGGCCTCCTTTTCTGGTTGCTTCTATCTTACCACAAGGGTCTCAGTAAAATCTCAGTAGTGGGCGTCAGGGCGCGTTTTTTCTGAGGACAAACAAAGTGGGCAGGTGCGAACGCGGAAATTTCCTGAATGAAGGAACACTACCGAAAGCAGGGGAGTGTTTGTAGTTGGGGGCACTCAGGCTGCGTCCCATAGGCGGTCAAAGCTTTGGGCCATTACCGCGCCGCGGATGACCAACAT
>JAFGOG010000601.1 GCA_016926595.1 Anaerolineae bacterium | reverse complement strand
CTTTGCGGTGCTGACCGTGCCGCTCCTATCCGCCGCCGCCCGGCGGCTCATCCCGCGCAGGCCTGCGGCCGGCCTGGCCGCCGCCGCATTGGGCGCCCTGTCGCCCATGTACCTGTGGTACGGGCAGGAAGCGCGGATGTACAGTATGCTCGCCTTCCTGAGCCTGCTTTCTTTTTATCTCTACCTCCGGGCCTTCTTCGAGTCGAATCGGAGCCGAGCTGGCTGGATCGCGGCCTACATCAGCGTTTCGGCCCTTCTCGTCTTGACCCACTACCTGGGCGCGCTGCTGATCACCGCCGAAGCGGTGGGCCTGGCTGTGATCCTGCTGCGCAACAGAGCTTCACGCCGGCCAGCCATCGCTGCCATTGGGGTATTGCTGGCCGTTTCCCTGGTGGCGCTGATCAACGCCTCACGCACCATGCCCGCCGACACCGACCAACTGGGGTTCCGTTTCCTCCCCTTGTTCGAGCTGCTGCGCGACGTGCTGAACTCGTTTAGCCTTGGCCTGTCGGTAGATGTCGCCGATTGGTATGTGACGCTGATCGACCTGCTGTTTCTGCTTTTCGCGCTTGTGGGCCTGGCCTGGCTGGTGCGACGCGAGCGCCGCGCTGCCTGGCTGCTGGCCGGCTACCTGGTTCTGCCCATCATAGCTGTCTACCTCCTGTCGTTCGTGCGGCCCGCCTACATGAACAGCCGGCACCTGATTTTGGCTACCCCGGCGTTCTACCTGCTCGCCGGCGCAGGCCTGGCCGCAGGCGGGTCAATAGACCGGCCGACCGGCGGATGGCGGCTATCCCGCATTACGCCCTACCTGCGGCTGGCCGCAGGCTGCCTGCTGCTGGCAGGGATCGGCTACTCGACCTACAACTATTTCTTCGATCCCCGCTACAGCAAGGACCCCCATCGGGAGTGGGGCGCCTATCTGCGCGAGCACGTTCGTCCCGGCGACGTGGTGGTCGTCGACCCACCCCACATCGCCGAGCTGTACGACTATTACGCCAGCAGCGACATCCCGTGGGTGGGCCTGCCCCTGCTGAACCTGCCTCGATCCAGTACAGTGACCAAGTTGCAGGAATTGGTGGGCAGCTACGACCGCGTCTGGCTTGCCCTGTCGCACACACCCCATTGGGGCGACCGGCGCCATTTCCCCGAACAATGGCTGAACGAGAATGCTTTTCGTGTGGACTATAGGGCATTTGAGAGCTTTACATCAGCCGTGCGGGTTGCCAGCTATCTGCAAAGCCGCCCGGTCATCCGCAACCTACCAGAAGGTGCGCAGCCGGTCCAGGCTCGCTACGGGGCAGCGCTGCAGTTGAATGGCTACCGGCTTGTCTCGCCAGCGCAGGCTAGCCAGCCGCTGCACGTGGAGCTGTTCTGGGGGGTAAACGAGCCGATCGCCAAAGAGGCCAGCGTCGTGCTGCGGCTGGTGGACGGCGAAGGCCACTTGTGGGGATTGGGTGAGCAATGCCCATTCAACGGCTTGTATCCGATGTGGCAGTGGGAGCCGGGCACGCAGCTTCAGGATGAGCACGAGCTGTCGATCTGGCCGGGCACCCCGCCCGGCACCTATCAACTGGAGATGATGCTGATCAGCCGGCCATCGGCCGAAGGGTGCCTGGGAGAGCGGGGCCAGCCGATCTCGCCCACGGCCGCCGCCACCGGCCGGGGAGACCGGGTGCTGCTGGGCGAGGTAGCAGTGGGCCGGCCCGACCAGCCGGCTTCCGAAGCCGAGCTGGGCATCGAACAGCAGCGCCAGGCTCGCTATGGGGACCTCAAGCTATTGGGAGAGAACGTGGCGCCTGCCGAGCTGAGGCCGGGCGATCCGGTGAACGTGACCCTCTACTGGCAGGCTCAACACGCCCCGCTGCCGGATGCGCAGTTCCGGCTCCAGTTGCTGGACGCAGACGGCAACCTGAGACAGGAAAAGATCATCCGGCCCGCCGGCGCGCAGTATCCAACCGACCGCTGGCAGACCGGCGACCGGTTCAAAGGCCAGTTCCGGCTGTGGCTTCCGGAGAACGCGCCGGCAGGCCGCTATACCGTGCAGCTAGTGGCCGAACCGCCGCTCCAGCAGAGCGGGGTTGCGGCCGCCCTGCGCCGCCGGCTGGCCTGCACCCTGGGCGACTGCACCGTCGTGGAAAGAACCGGCATATACCTGGGCCAGATCGAGGTGATTGCGCCCGCATCAGGGCAAGGCGGAAGCGCGGCCATCCCGACCCTGCCGGGCGACCTGGCCCTATCCCACCCGCTGTTGGCCACGCTGGGCAACCAGGTGCGATTCTTGGGCTACGACCTCAGCTCTGACACCGTGCAAGCCGGCGACGCTTTCTCGGTGACCCTATATTGGCAGGCGCTGCGGCCGATGGAGATCGGCTACCACGTCTTTACCCACCTGGCCATGCCGTCAGGCAAGGTAGTTGCCCAACAGGATGGCGTACCGCGCCAGGGCGCCTACCCGACCGATTTGTGGCAGACCGGCGAGGTGGTGGCCGACACATACCAGGTGACAGTCGATCCGGCTGTAGCGCCCAGCGCGTACGAGCTGGAGGTGGGCATGTACCGCCTGGAGAATCTAAAGCGTCTGCCGGTAACCGACGCCGCCGGCCAGCCGGTGTCCGGCGGCCGGGTGCTGCTCACCAAGGTAACGGTTCTGCCCGCGCCAACACCCACGCCGACGCCGCCGCACAGGACATTCTATCTACCTTTGGTCAGCAAGTAGACTGTGGCGGGTGGGAGCCCACTGCCCTGGCCTGCAAACTACGGATGGAGGAGCCATCAATGCCAATGCGAACCAATACCCTCGGGCGCAGTAACCTTCTGCGATTGCCCCCCGGCGAGGACCTGTTGGTGGGCCTGTATCGCACCTGCCGCGAAAGGGGCATCAGTTTGGGCGTGTTCGCAGCCACCGGTTCGGTACGCAGCGCCACCATAGGCCACCTTGACCGGACATGTGGCGAGACATGCCGCCAGATCCTGGAAGCCGATCAAGAGCTCGTCCACTGCGCCGGCAACATCAGCCTCCAGGCCGACAGCCTTTCGATCCGCGCCCACGCCGTGCTGAGCGATTGCCAGGGGCGAGTCTCAGCCGGGGAACTGCTGGCTGCCGAGGTGCACGTCGTCGAGCTTTGCGTCCAAGAACTAAAGGGCCCTCCTTTAACCCGGGAACTGGACCCCGAGACGGGGTTGTGGCTGTGGCCGGTAGCATAAAACAGCAACAGGCAGAGCGACGACAAGGCAAGGGGCAAGCAGGGATGCTGCCGCCGCCGGAGCAGAAAGCAACCCACGTCCGGACCATGTTCGGGCGCATCGCCCGACGCTACGACCTGATGAACCGCCTGATGGCTCTGGGGCGCGACCGGGCCTGGCGGCGCTACACCGTCCAACAACTCGATTTTGGACTCGAAGCTCGTCATGCACAATCGAAATCCAGAATCGTCCTGGATGTGGCGACGGGCACGGGCAACCTGGCGTTGGAGGCGCTCCGCCAGTATCCCGATATCCGGGTGGTGGGCCTTGATTTTACGCCCGAGATGCTGGCCCTGGCGCGAGAGAAAGCAGGGGCTCCGGCTGCGAGCCTCGCCTGGGTCGTCGCCGATGCCCTGCGACTGCCCTTTGCCAGCGCCAGCTTTGACGGTGTGGTGACCGGCTTTGCCCTGCGCAACGTGACCGATATCCCGACCGCCTTTGCCGAGATGGCGCGGGTGACACAGCCCGGGGGCAGGGTTGCTTCCCTGGAGATCGCCAAGCCAGGCGCGCCGATCTTTCGCCGGCTGTTCGGCTTTTACTTTTACCGGATCGTGCCGCTGATCGGCGGTCTGATCGGCGGCCAAAAAGCAGCCTACACCTATCTGCCTCACTCGCTGACCAGCTTTATGACGCCCGATGAGATCGCCGCCGCGATGCGCCAGACCGGATGGGACCAGGTGCGCCACCGCCGGCTGACGATGGGCACGGTGACGGTACATGCAGGCGTGCGGGGTTTTGGATCCTTCGTCAGGCCCAGGGAACTTTAAGGCTATAGCAGGCGTCTAGACATTGAAGCACTAGAAGTCTGATTCTTGTGCAGCACCAGTTATCACGAGAAAACGGAAGGAGAAGACCATGAACAAAAGAGCGATCGCGCTGACAAGCCTGGTGGTGCTGTTGGTGGCCGTACTGGCAGCGTGCGGGGCGTCGGCCGCCCCGGATTATTCGCCGGCTCCGGAGCCCGTTCTGATTGCCGAGCAGGCCATGGCGGGTGGGTATGACGAGGCAAACGCCAGTGGCTCGGCGGCCGAGCCACAGACCGGCCAGATGGACCGGATGATCATCTGGACGGCCGACATTGTCCTGACGGTCCAAGATGCCGGGCAAGCGATCAGCGACGTGCTGGCACTGGCCAGCGAGATGGGCGGCTATGCCGTCAACACCGAATCGTGGATCCGGGACGACCTGCTCTACGCCCGGCTGACGATCCGGGTGCCTGCGGCTCAGTTCGAGCCGACCATGGCCCATCTGCGCGACCAGGCCCTAAAAGTGGAGCATGAGAGCGCCAACAGCCAGGATGTGACTGAGGAGTATGTGGACCTCGAATCACGGCTGCGTGCTTTGCAGGCGAAGGAGGCACAGCTCACCAAGCTGATGGACCGCGCCGAGGATACTGAGGCGGTCCTGGCCGTCTACGAGCAGTTGTCGGCGACTCAGCTCGAGATCGAGCAGGTGAAAGGCCGGATGAGCTACCTGGAAAATCTTTCAGCCATGGCCACGATCACCGTCAACCTGAACCCCGAGCAGCCCGAGGCGCCGGTGATTGAAGAGGGCTGGCGACCGGGGAGCACCCTGCGCAGTGCTGCGCGAGCGTTGGTCAATGCGTTGAAGGGGCTGGGTAACTTGATAATCTGGGGGATTGTCTTTCTGCTGCCGATCCTGCTGCTCATCGCCCTGCCGATCGTCGCCGCCTTTTTGCTATTCCGGTTCTGGCACCGCCGCAGCCGGTCGAAAACACCGCCAGCCTGAGGTGGCTGAACGCAGACT
>JAFGOG010000600.1 GCA_016926595.1 Anaerolineae bacterium | reverse complement strand
CAATGCCATAGTTGGGGGTTGCTTCGGCGCAAAAAACGCGCCTCGCAACGACAGGCGCCGGCCCTGCCCCCAGGAACAAACGCTCGCATGGCGGAAACCATACTGGCGAAATTGCTCAATCTATGGTAAAATCACGTCAAGGCAGAATGCTCCGGCGATCTGGCCTGAGGCGGTGAGCTGGAGCAGTGATGATACCCACGGCACGGATACTGCGCGCTCTCCACCCATCCGCCATCAAGCCTCGGTATGGGTGTTTTTTGTCATGAGGTAACCAAGATGCCAAGCACATCCACACCACAACCGCCCCTTCCCGACTCGACTGATCGGTTGCCCCCTGCTCAATTGGCGGCTCGCTGCCAGCACACCCAACCAGACCGCTCTCATGAGCCGTTTTGCTTTGAACTTTTCCGCCGCGCGATCGTGACAAATTGCTCACTGTGTTGGCACTATGTACATCAGCACTATTACTCCCTGGTCCGCTACTGGGTCTGCCGGCGTACCTCGGTCGACGCCAACACCGTGGATGACTTGGTCCAGAACGCCTTTGTGGCGTTTTGGCGGGCGTTTACCGCTGACAAGCTTGACCGTGCCAGCGGATTGGCGGCGGTCCTCAATTACCTCAAAAGCTGCGCGGTTACGGCCGTCATTGAGGTCCACCGGCGGAAAGAGAGAAGGCCGGTCGATACCGAGTGGGATGAAGAGATCATCGATCGACAGACGTCGTTTTCGTCTGCCGAAGCATCAGCCCTGGAGCAGGAAACGGCTCAATTGCTCTGGCGCAGCGTCGAGGAGACATGCCATGACGACGGTGAGCGTGTCGTGGCCCGCCTCTTTTTTCTGGCCGACCTCAAGCCCGGCGACATTGCTGCGCGGCATCCCGATCTGTTTCCCGACGTGGCCGATGTCTATCGCGTCAAACGTAACCTGACCGACCGTCTGCGCCGCCATCCAGTCCTGCAAGCGATGCACCAAAACGCCCAAGGCGCGCGTTTGATCTAGTAGAGGCGACGAAACCATGAGAGAAAAGACCATGAAACCACAACTCAACTGTATCGATCCGGGCGCAATTCAGGCCTGGGAACTGGATGCCTACGCCGATGGCCAAAACCTTCCGCACGTGGCGGCGCACCTGGCGCAGTGCCCGGCCTGCCGGGCCAGGCTGGAAGCCGATCGGGCCTTTGAGGCGCGCGTGCAAGACGCCCTCTATCGCTTCGACTGTCCCTCACCGGATCTGCTGCGCGCCTATTCTTGGGGCGATCTGCCGGCTGGCCAGCAAAAGCAACTTCAGGGCCATCTGGCCCAGTGTCCGCGCTGCGCAGACGAGCTGGCAGAGATAACGAAAGCGCTATACCCGGCGGACACACGCCGTTCAGTGGATGAATCGGTCGGATGGAGGGCATCCGCGTCCACGCTGCTGGCTCGCGCCGGGCAGGCCGCCGCGCAGGCGGGGGTGGCCATCGCGCAGCTTGTCTCACGTTTGTCTTCCGGCCCACCGGCGCCGCGCCTCGTGCCCGTTTGGCGTGGTCAAGCCGGCGAAACGTTGCTCTTTGAAGCGGATGAGGTGGCCGTGAGTATCAACCTGGAGCAGGACAGAACCGGAGCGTATGCGCTCTCTGGGCAGGTTCTGTCGGCGTCAGCGGATCTTCTGCCTCAAGACTATGCCCGCTTAACGGGCTATGAAGGAGCCAATGCCCTCCAGCCGGCGGACGCAGCCTATTCGGCGGCTGAGGCCAAGATCGATATCAACGGGGTCTTTATCTTTCCCAACCTGCGCCCTGGCGCCTACCAGCTTGTGCTCTCCCTGGCCGATCGGCGGATCGTGATTCCCTCTTTGGTTCTGGAGGGTGCACAATGAGTGCTGACACGGCGGATATAGAGCATCCGGCGGATACAGAACATCCGGCGGATACAGAACATCCGGCGGATACAGAACATCCGGCGGGCGATCCCTTGCTGGCTATTTTGCTGGATGCAGACGATGAATCATTGGCCGAACTGGTCCAGGTGCACGGGCTGGGCCTGGAGACGATCGTTGCGCTGAAGGCGCATTCGGCCCGCTTTTACTTTGATCAACCGGCAGAGGCGCAGCGCGTGGCCAGCGTCGCCCTGCGCCTGGGCCGTCTCTTGCCCGATCCAGCTTTGGCCCTGGGGCAGTGGACCCTGGCCAATGCGCTGTTGTTCGCCGACCGGTATGGTGAGGCGGCCGAGCTCTACGATCAGGCTCGCGCCGCATACCTGGCTCTGGAGCGCCCGTTGGACGCGGCGCGCATGGGGGTGGGACACGTATGGGCGCTGGCCTACACCGGGCAGTTCGAACGCGCGTTGGATCTGATCGCCGCCATCGAGCCAGTGCTCCATGCCGCCCGGGATGACCCGGACGACTATCGCCGCCTGGGCGGACTGTTTAACAACAGCGGGATCATCCACGACCTGCGCGGACAGTACGAGGAAGCGCTGGCGGCCTATGACCGCCGGCTGGCTGTCGCCCAAGCCTTGGGCGACGAATTGGATGTGGCTCACACCCACCACAACCGGGGCCTGGCCCTGACCCATCTCAATGCCTTTGACGACGCGTTGGCTGCCTTTGCAGCAGCAGAAGCGGGCTTTTCCGCCGCCGACGCCGGGGCGGATCTGGCCCGGCTCGACATCGCCCGCGGGGTGCTGTATGCGCTGTGGGGCCGTTACGCCGAGGCCGAGGCAGCGCTGCTCGCAGCCGATCGCCGCCTGGAGGGGATGGAAGGCATGGATCGGCAGCGCCACACGCTGGTCGTCTATCGCGCGCTGACCAGGCTGCGGCAGCAGGATGCGGACGCGATCCATCCACAAGCGATGGATGAAGCGCTGCGCCGCGCGCTCGAACAGGCCCAGACGGCGCTGGCCCTGGCTGGGGCTCGCTTCGAAGAGGGGCTGGCCTGGTTTGGCCTGGGGCGCTGCCACCTGGCGGCCGAGGAATGGGACGCTGCCCGCGCGGCGTTTACAGAGGCGCGTACGCTGGCCGAGCGCGGCGCCGGCCGGCCGCTGGCCTACCTGGCCCTGCATGGTCTGGGCCAACTGCACAAAGCGCTGGGCCAACCCCAGGAAGCCGTTGCCGCCTACCTGGCGGCGATCGAGCAGATCGAGACGATGCGCAAGGACCTGCACATCGAGACCTATCGCGCCGGTTTTGTGGCCGACAAGCTGGTCGTCTACCAGGACCTGGCTCTGCTCACCATCCGCCTGGGGCGCCTGGAGGAAGCGTTCGCGATCGTCGAGCGGGCCAAGTCGCGCCTGCTGGCCGAGAGGCTGGCCGTGCGCCTGGGCGACGAAGCGGCGGCCCTGGAGGATGCCGACGATCCACAGGTGCGCGCGCTGGCCGGTCAACTGCGCGACGTGCTGTCGCGGCTGGAGGCGTTGTACGGCCAGGCGCGCCTCGATGAAGGCAGTGAGCGGGGCGAGCATTGGCCGCCATCGCCTGCCACTCAGACGCTGGTCGAGGTCGAGCGCCTGGAACAGGATGCGCTGCATCTGGTGCGGCAGATCGAACGCCGCCGGCCCCGCTTTTCGCCGCTGGCGAGTGGCGCCGTCGCTGCCATGCCGGAGGTGCAGGCGCACCTGCAAGATGCGCTGCTGCTTCAGTATCACCTCGCCGGCGGGCATATCGGGGTTTTCGTCGTCGACCAGGCCGGCGTGCGCGACTATCGGGCGGTGGCCTCTTGGCGCGACGTTGAAACAGCCCGGCGTCGTTTTGCGAGCGCCATTGACCGCGCGCTGGGACTGGCCGCCCACTATGGACAGGCGCGGCTGGCGCGTCACATAGAGCCGCTCCTGGCCGACGCCGAGGCCCAACTGGCGGCGCTCTACGACCTGCTGCTGCGCCCCCTCGCCGCACACCTCGCGCCCGAGCGGCTGCTGATCGTCTCGCCCGACGGCCCGCTGCACGACCTTCCCTTTCACGCGCTGTACGATGGAGCGCGCTACCTGATCGAGCGGCTGCCGGTCAGTTACACGCCGAGCGCGACGGTGATGGATCTGTGCGCCCGGCACACGGTAACCAACCAGGGGATGCTGGTGATGGGCTGTTCCGGCGGCCGCCTGAAAGCGGTCACCGCCGAGATCGATTCGCTGGCCGACTTGTTTCCCGGGGCCAGCGTGGCGACGGAGGCCCAGGCGACGGCGGAGCGGCTCCTGGCCGATGCGCCGCAGGTTCGTTTCCTGCACCTGGCCACCCACGCCCAGTTCCGGGCCGACAATGTGATGCTCTCCTTTCTCTCGCTGGCCGACCGGCGGCTGACGTTGGCCGAGATCGCCCGTCTGCGCCTGGACGCCGAACTGGTCGCGCTGAGCGCTTGCGAGACGGGGCGCGGCCAGCTGCACGGCGCGGATATGATCAGCCTGGCCAGCAGTTTCCTGGGCGCTGGAACGCGCTCGCTCCTGGTCAGCCTGTGGCGCGTGGACGATGAGACGACGGCCTGGTTGATGCGGGCCTTTTACCGGGCGCTGCGATCGGGCAACGGCCGGGCCGCTGCGCTGCGCCAAACGCAATGTGAGTTGTTGGCCCTGGGACGGGCCCGACCGGCCGAGTACGGCGTGTATCGTCATCCTCTCTACTGGGCCTCTTTTTGTTTGCTCGGCGAGTGGGGCGGGCTTTCGGGCCTGCCGGAAGGAGGGAGCAAATGGACGCTACCTGGCGGATCCAGTTCATCCGGCGGATGAACATGCGCAGGCTGGCTTTGTCGGCTGGCCTGGCCGGCGGGCTTTTTCTCGTGTTACTGCTGGGTTTCCAGGCCTGGGCCGATGAAGAGATCCCGCTGGGGCTGCACTGCGGCGCGGTCGGCCCGACGCCTATTGGCGAGCCGGACTTTTGCGGCTGTACCTGGGGCGAGGCTTATTTTCACGGGCAGCCGGTATCCGGCGCGTTGGTCACCATGGCCTTTGGCGGCCGGGTCGTCACCAACGTGACCCACCTCACCGCGTTGGAACCGGCACCCTATTACGGCCTGACCGGCCACGATCTGGACGCCCGCCGCGGCGACATGTTGACCCTGACTGCTTCTTTTGCCGGTCAGACGATCACCCGCACCATCCGCGCCTGGCCGGAGGATGGGTTGGAGCAACACGTCGCCCTGGTCTTTCCGGAGCGCGGCCGCTGGTCTGCCTGGGTCACCGGCGGCTACACCCGTGCCCTGGCCCTGGCCGGGGATGTGGTCTGGGCTGGCGGGCCGGCAGGCCTGATCTCGATCAGCCTGAGCAGCGACATCAGCATGACCCACGCCCTGCCCTGGAGCGACCAGGCGGTGCGCGCCCTGGCCGTAGGCAGCAACGGGCACATATGGGCGGCCGGCGCCGTCGGTCTGGCCGAATTTGATGGCAGCGCCTGGCATGCCCATACCATCCCCTTGAGCCACACCTGGCGCGCGCTGGCGGTGGACCCGGGAACCGGCGCCATCTGGCTGGGCGGCGGGCAGGGCAATGAGGGCGGCGCGGCCGTTTACGGCGGGACCTGGCAGGCGGCCGGCGCGTTTGGCGCACCGGTGACGGCCCTGACCGTGGACGGCGCCGGGCGCGCCTGGGCCGCTACCTGGGGCGGGGGGGTGTACCGCCAGGATGGCAGCGGCGGCTGGACCCGCTACCGGGCTGCGGGCGGGCTGGCCTCCGATCTCGTGTTGGCCGCCGCCAGCGACGGCCAGGCGGCCTGGTTTGGCACCTGGCCTGGCCAGGGTGGGCAGGGACCGTTCGGCGGCATCGCCCGTTATGAGCTGGCGACGGGCGCCTGGCGCAGTTATACCACGGCCCACGGCCTGCCGTTCGACGCCGTCTTTGGCCAGGCGCCGGCGCCGGTCTATGCCCTGACGCAAGGAGAGCCGGGGACCATGTGGGCGGCGACGACGGATGGGGTCTATTTCCTGGCCGGCGATGAGCGGTGGGTGGGCTACACGGCGACTCACGGGCTGCGCCCCGGCCCGGTGACGGCCGTCATCGTCCGCGCAGGAACGGTCGTGGCCGCGCCGGCCGCCGGGCTGGACCGCCTCGACCCGGCAGCGGCATCCGGCCTGGCGCCCACAGCGCAGGTTGACATCCCTGCCGCGCCCCTCACCGTAACCGTCGGGATGACGCTCACTTTGAGCGGGCGGGGCGTGGACGGCGATGAAAACGGCGCACACATCGTCGCCTGGGATTGGTCTTCCTCGCTCAGTGGCTCGCTGTGTACGGCCAACACCTGCGCCCTGCCGCACCACGCCCTCACCCCCGGCGCCCAGACGATCGCCCTCAAGGTGCAGGACGACGAAGGAGTCTGGTCGTCGCCGGTTACAAAGTCAGTCGTGGTGGGCAAGGCGTGGCAGGTTTATCTGCCGATGGTAATGAGGTAGTATCTTTGAGATATGACCACAATCGGTTTGTGGCCGGGAGTCCTCAACTTGTTGAGGCAAGCCCGAACAAGTTTGGGAGTCCGGCGTGGTCGGGCTACTTACCGTGCCCCACCGTTTCTTTGGGCTATAAGGAGCGTAGAATAAATGTTCTAGCGCCCTGCTTCAGTGAGTTCAGTGGTTTTCAGTGTTTCTGGGTTGGACGCGGGCGGGTCGCGCTACTTACCACACCCCCGAAAGGAGCGGGCGGCCGATGAGTTCGATTGGTTTATTTTGGGCTATAAGGAGCTCCACCTCTCAGAACTGGGACGCGTACGCCTCT
>JAFGOG010000105.1 GCA_016926595.1 Anaerolineae bacterium | reverse complement strand
TGGCGCCCGGCGTCGCCTCGCGCCACACCCTGCTCTACGGTGTGGAAGCCAAGTTCTACTCATCCCGTCTGAAGCTGACCCGCGATCTGGAAACAGAGGTGCACAGCCTGTTCGCCGCCGGCGACGGCGCGGGCGTAACCAGGGGGTTGGTGCAGGCGTCTGCATCGGGCATGATCGCCGCCCGCGAGATCCTGCGCAGGCTGTAATGCGCTACTACCTGTGGACCATCGGCTGCCAGATGAACTTTGCCGACTCGCGGCGCGCCGCCGAGGAACTGCAAA
The DNA here is from genome assembly GCA_016926595.1 of Anaerolineae bacterium. Next base: position 8,763 of record JAFGOG010000105.1, on the reverse strand, counting down.
AGCTCGGTTTCCAGGAGGCTGGCCGCCCTGAGGACGCCGATCTAATCCTGCTTAACACTTGCGTGGTACGCCAGAGCGCCGAAGACAAGGTGGTCGGCCGGCTTACGTCGCTGCGAGGCCTGAAGCTCAAGCCGCAGGGCCGGTTGACTCTACCTACCGTGGCCTTGATGGGCTGTTTTGTGCACGACGTCCCAGCCCTCCAACAGCGCTACCCCTGGATCGACGCCTTCATCAAACCCTCCGACATCGATTCTGTCATCGACCTGGCCAGGCAGCAGGCACTCATCCAAAATCTTGAGTCGAGAGACAACAATCCACAATCCACAATCCACAATCCAAAATCCGTCGGCGTCGCCATCAGCTATGGCTGCAACCACCTGTGCACCTACTGCATCGTGCGCCTGCGCCGCGGTCCGGAGATAGGCCGACCTGTGCAGGAGATCGTGGCCGAAGTACAGGACCTGGTCGCGGGCGGCGTTAAGGAGGTCACACTCCTGGGCCAAAACGTGGACTCTTATACGTTTGGCCTGGCCGATCTATTGGAAGCGGTCCACCAGGTTGAGGGCCTGGAACGGATCCGGTTCCTCACCTCCCACCCGGCAGAGATGTCCGATCGATTGATCGAAACGGCAGCTCGCCTGCCAAAGGTGTGCGAGCATATCGAGATACCGGTCCAGTCGGGCGACGATGCCATCCTGCGCCGCATGGGACGGGGGTACACGGCGGCGGGTTACCGGGACCTGGTGGCCCGCATCCGGGCGGCGATGCCGGGCGTTGGGCTGGCCACCGACGTGATCGTCGGTTTTCCCGGCGAGACCGAGGCCCAGTTCGAGGCCACCTACCACCTCCTGGAAGAGCTGCGTTTTGACGTGGTCCACGTGGCCGCCTACTCGCCCCGGCCCGGCACCCCGGCCGAGCGGCTGCCCGACGATGTGCCGGCAGAGGAGAAGGAGCGCCGCCGCAAGGCTGTGGACCGGCTGCAGGAGCGAATCGCCAGCGAGATCAACGCCAGGCTGCTGGGCCAGGCGGTCGAGATCCTGGTCGAGACGCGGCGCCGCGGCAAGTGGCAGGGCCGGACGCGGACGAACAAGCTGGTTTTCTTTCCCGTAGGCGAGGAAGACTGGACCGGGCAGTTGGTCCAGGCGCGCATCACCTGGACCGGGCCGTGGAGCATGCAGGCGGAGGTTGTGCAGCCATGAAACGGTTGATCGTCAACGCCGACGATTTCGGCAACGACGAGGGGGTGGTGCGCGGGATCATCGACTGCCACCAGGCAGGCGCCATCTCGAGCACGTCATGCATGACCAACATGCCGGCCTGGCCGCAGGCGGCTGCCTATCTGAAGAACCATCCCGAGCTGGGGGCCGGGGTGCACCTGGTGTTAAACGCCGGGCAGCCCGTCCTGCCTGTGGCGCAGGTACGGGCGCTGACCGGCCCCGACGGGCATTTCCTCAACGATGGACAGATCCTGCGGAGCTTTAGGCCGGGCACGACCGCGCAGCTTCGCGCTGAGCTGCGGGCGCAGATCGAGCGGTTCATCACCGACGTAGGCCGCCCGCCGGACCACCTCGACAACCACTGCGCAATCTCCTACATCCGGCCTGACCGCTTCCGGGTGACGCTCGACCTGGCCAAGGAGTACCGCCTGCCGATCCGCGCCCCTTTTGGCGATGATTTCGAGGAGCAGGTGCACATCTATGCTCGGCAGAACGGGCTCCCGGCCTGGCTCATCGGCTGGATGGGCAAGCGCTACCGCCAGCGGGTGGACCGGGCCGGCATTCGACGCCCCGACACCTTCATCCAGCACTTTTCGACGCCCGGCCACCGCACGCCTGAGTACTTGCTGGCGGTGCTGGACGGCCTGCGCGACGGCTGGACGAGCGAGCTGATGGCCCACCCAGGCTATGGCGGTGATTGGCGGGAGGAGGACCTGCAAGTGCTGGTCGATCCGCGCATCAAGGACAGGTTGAGCCGGCCCGACATCAAGCTGGTCGATTTCAGGGTGTTGTGAGGGGCGGCGATGGACCTGTCATCCCTGGGCAAGGCGATCGTCATATTGGGCGCGGTGTTGATCCTGGCCGGCGGCCTGATCTGGCTGCTGGGCCGGTCCGGGCTGCCGTTGGGCCGGCTGCCGGGCGACCTGCACATCCAGCGCGAAGGGGTGTCCTGTTACTTTCCGATCGTCAGTATGATCGTGGTCAGCATTCTGCTGACCATCATCCTGAACATCGTCGTCCGCCTGCTGAACCGCTAGCGATGAAAACAGGCGATTTCGACTACTACCTCCCCCCGGAGCTGATCGCTCAGACGCCGATCGAGCCCCGCGATGCCTCGCGGCTGATGGTCGTCCACCGCGCCACGGGCCAGATCGAGCACCGCCTTTTCCGCGACGTCGGCGAGTATCTGCGGTCGGGGGACCTGCTGGTTGCCAACCAGACGCGGGTCATCCCCGCCCGGCTCCGTGGCCGCAAGGCCGGAACCGGCGGCAAGGTTGAGCTGCTGCTGCTGGCCCGGCGCGATGAGAACACCTGGGAGGCGCTCGCCGGCGGCAAGGGTCTCCGTCCTGGCCTGCGAATCGAGCTTGGTGGAGGGCGGCTCATGGCCGAGATCGTCGCCGAGACCGAATCGGGCGGCCGCCTCGTCTGCTTTGACCGGCCTATTGAGCTGCTGCTGGACGAGCTGGGCGAGGTGCCCCTGCCCCCCTACGTCCACGAACCGCTGGCCGACCGGGATCGCTACCAGACGGTCTATGCCCGGATCGAGGGCTCGTCGGCTGCGCCCACGGCTGGTCTGCACTTTACGCCTGATCTGCTGGCAGAGCTGCGGCGGATGGGCATAGAGCTGGCCTTTCTGACGCTGCACATCGGGCTCGACACCTTTCGCCCGGTGAAGGAAGAGGAGGTCGAGGCCCACCAGATCCACACCGAGTGGTTCGAGTTGCCGGCCCCGGCGGCGGAGCAGATCAACCGGGCGCGGCTGGAAGGGCGGCGGGTGATCTCTGTTGGAACGACGGCGGTCAGGGCGCTCGAATCGGCGGCCCGCGGGTGTGCTCCCGATGGCGAGTCGTGTGGCTGGCAGACGGTGGCGGCCTATACCGGCCGCACCGATCTGTTCATCTATCCCGGCTATCGGTTCCGTGTAATGGAGGCGATGATCACCAACTTTCACCTGCCCCGCAGCACGCTGCTGATGTTGGTGTCGGCCTTTGCCGGGCGAGAGCTGATCCTGAGAGCCTACAGGGAAGCGATCCGGGAGCGCTACCGGTTCTACTCCTTCGGGGATGCGATGCTGCTGTTGTAGGCAGGGCAGCAAAGCCTCACCGCCGGGTGAGCATCACCAGCAGAGCCACACTGGCGAGCGCGAGGAGGGCATAGGCCATCGCTCCCATCCCCTGCGTGATGTACACTGCCACTGCCGCCAACAGCAATGCCGCAAACACTGCCGCTGCTGCCAGGCGGTTCACCGCCACCTCCACCCGGTGCAGGCTGCGCGCCGCGTCTGGCGCGAGCGAGGCCCGCACCGCCAGCTTGCCCTGGTTCGCCTGGGCAAAGAACCGGTCGGCCTGGCCGGGCAGCGACAGGAGGACCCGGACGACCCCGCTTATCTCAGCCAGCCAGCCGCGCCAGTCACGGCCCAGCTCTTCTTTGGCCAACTGCTCCGCAAAGGGCGATATGGCCTGCCAGGGATCAAAGTCGGGATCGAGCGCAGTGGCCATGCCCGACAGGATGGCGACGGCCCGGCCGACGAATAGCAGGTCGGTGGGTATCTGGAAGGGCATTTCGTACAGCAGGTCGCGGTACTCGCGGGCCAGGTTCTGCCACTGATCCGCCATGATTTCTCGCGCCTGGCTCATGGTGATGCCCCAATAGCGGTCGAACAGCTCGTCCTGGACCTCCTCTAGGCGCGCCAGGTCGGCGCCAGGCAGCAGCAGCCCGGCTCCCTGGTAGGCGCGCACCATCCGCGCCGTGTCCTTTGTCGCAAAGCCGACCAGGAAATCGCGCAGGTGCTTGCGCGCCCGCTCTGGGACAACCGCCACCATGCCAAAATCGACAAAGGTGAGGATGAAGGGTCGCGACCGGCCTTCGACCGGTTCCAACGGCTCGACGAACAGATTGCCGGGATGCGGGTCGGCGTGGACAAAGTTGTGGACGAAAACCTGCTGCATGTAGGTGTCGAACAGCCGTTGGGCCACCTGTGCACGGTCGATGCCAGCCGCATCGATCGCTGCATGGTCGCCGATCTTGATGGCGGCGACGTTCTGCATGGTCAACACCCGGCGGGTCGTTGTCTCCCAATAGACGCGGGGGATGCGGATGCCAGGATCCCTGTCAAAGTCCTGGGCAAAGCGCTCGGCGTTGTGCCCCTCGGCCACGAAATCGAGCTCGTTGCGTGTGGTCCTGCTGAACTCGTCGTACAGCCGGTCCAGGTCCACCCGGCGGCTCACCGGCCGGTAGCGTTTCAGCCAGCGGGCCGCGGTGCGGATGGCCCGTAGGTCGGTCTCGACCAGGGTGTTGATGCCGGGCCGTTGGACCTTGACCACCACCGGATCTCCGCCCGGCAGGCGAGCACTGTGGACCTGGGCCAATGAGGCAGCCGCTTCGGGTTGAGGGGCAAACCAGCCAAAGACCTGATCGACCGGGCGGCCGAACTCGGCCTCGACCACGGCCTGGATATCGGCCGCGGTCTCGGCCGGGACCTCGTCCTGCAGCCCGGCTAGCTCGGCTGTGAACTCGGCCGGCAAGACGTCTACCCGCGCGCTGAGGAACTGGCCCAATTTGATCAGCACGCCGCCCAGGTCGACTGCCAACGCCCGGTAGCGCCGGGCTATGCGCTGCCAGCGCTGCGCGGCGGAGCGGCTCACAAAACGCCGGCCCAGCAGGCGGCGGAGCAGGATCTCCCACCAGATGAATCCGGCAAAGGTCCGGGCGAGATAAGCGACGACGCGCAGGTAACGGCGGCGGTCAAAGGGCGCGACAGGCGGTTGAGCTTGAGTCATGAGGGCCTGGCTGGCGGCTCGATTCCGGCCTGCCGGAATCGAGCCGCCAGCTATTCCGTAATGTCGGCCACCTGACCATGGACGGCGCGAATCAGGTCAGCCGTGCCCAGGTCGATCCCGGCATCGTGCCGCCCGGCGCTGATGCTCACCTGCTGCTCGGCCGCGATATGTTGGTCGACATAGATCGGCAGTTCACCGCGGCGCAGGCCCAAGGGGGAAACGGCGCCAATCTGATAGCCGGTGATGCGCGGGACGTCCTCTGGTGGCGCCATCTCCACCGCTTTGACGCCCACTAGCCGGGCCAGCTTTTTCAGGCTGAGCTGTTGGTCGCCGCGGACCAGAGCGATGATGTGCCGGCGATCGGGCCGGCGAACCAGCAGGGTCTTGACTATCTGGCGGATCGGCACACCGCGCTCGGCGGCGGCCTCTTCCACATTCCTGGCCTTGTGGGGGTGCATCACCACTTGATAGGGGATGCCCAGCTTATCCAAAGTGCGGATGGCGTGGGTCTGGATCTTGGCCATCGCCCGTCATTCTCGGTGCGCTGAGCCGTTTACACCGTTGTAAATCAGAACTTCGGCGCCGCGCAGTGTAAAGACCGAGGTGATGCCCGCCGCCAGGACGATCAAGCCGGTCACCGCCAGGATTACCCGCGGCCCGACTATGTCGCCGAGGATGCCGGCCATGACCAACGCCCCCATCGTCCCCAGGCCGATGACGGTGACCATGGCGCTCTCGATCCGCCCTCGCTGCGAGTCGGGCACCAACGCCTGGGTCATGGCCGCCAGCGTGGTTCGCGCCGTCACGATGCACATGCCCACGATCAAGGCCCCGATGAGTACCATCCAATACTGGGGAGCCAGGGCAAAAACCAGGATGCCCGAGCCCAGCACAATCATAGCCACGCTGACGATCTGCCGCGAACGGGCCCACGAGGCATAGTAGCTGATCAGCAGCGCGCCCGCTGCCATGCCCAACCCTTCGCCGGCCTGCAGCAAGCCCAGGTATTGGGTGGGCATGTTTATCAACTGCTTGAAAAAGGCGGCGGCCAGCAGGACGGTGGCGCTCAGTCCCCAAGTGGCCATCATGGTGATCAGCATGAGCTGCAGCAGCAGCTTGTGGCTGGCGATATAGCCAACGCCGCTTTTGAATTCGTGCCAGAACTTGAGCCACACCCCTTTGGTGCCGGTCGGCGCGATGACCCGTCGCCGGCGGGGGATGTGCGCCGCCATAAGCAGCAGAGCGGACAGGATAAAGCTGGCCGAGTCCACTACAAAGGCGGTGGCCAGCGAGGCCAGCCCGATGATCAATGATGCCAGCAAGGCGCCGACAATAAGCGATACCAGCTCGGTGGCCTGGATCAGGGCGTTGGCAGTCAACAGATCTTCTTCAGACACTATGTTGGGGATGCTGGCGTTGCGGGCGGTGAGGAATAATGACCCAAATGTTGTAAGCAGAAAGGCGCATATATAAAGAATGTAAAGTTGGTCAGAACTTTTGATTAACAGAACCGGCAGGACAAGCCCGGCTCGCAGTAGGTCGGTGATGATCATGATCGCCTTGCGACTGAAACGATCGACGAGAGGGCCGCCGACTAGAGCGAAAAGCTGCGGGATTGTCAGAGCGGTAGCGACGATAACCGTCGCCGACCCTGCGGCGTGGGCCAGATTGTTGATTAGCACCAGGGCAGCGACGGTGGCCAGGTTATCGCCAACCTTGGAAATCAGTTGACCAAGCCACAGGGCGAGAAAACTGCGATTAGCCAAGACGGCGAGCATGCCGGTCTTGCGTCTGTTCATTTACCTTCCTTGATAGGCGCCTGGCGAGTGCAGCCCATTATAGCCTTTAAGACAGCTTCTGGCAAAAACCGCTGGGCGTCACGCCCGGCGCCAGATCAGTCGCCGGAAGGGGATCTGTATCAGCAGGTAGGCGAGGCAACCAACAGCGGCTGCCAGGCTGACGATTGCCGGCAGCAGCGGCAGCCGGTAGCTCAATTCCACGCGATGGGTGCCCGCCGTGACCGGAACGCCTTGAAGCAGATAATCTGTGCGGTAGATCGGCGCTTTGTGGCGATCTACCTGCGCCCGCCAGCCAGGATAGAAAGGTTGGCTGATCACCAGCAGCCCATCGCGGCTGGCTGTCACGTCGAGCACCAGGCGCCCAGGCCCGGCTTCGACGACTGTCGCAGCTTCTCCTGGCCCACCCTCAGCAGGCAGTGCCGGTGGGCGATCGGCTGTCGATACGGTGGCTACGGTCCGGGGATCGAAATCGGCGGCGTCCAGTGTGGCCAAGGCCTGATCGTCGTCCAAGACTTGAGCCTGGTACAACACCCATGCCCGGGGCAGCGGGTCGCTGACCCGGTAGATCTTGATCTTGTCTTCCTCGTAGATGCGCTCCAGGCCCTGGCTGTCCAGGTCCCGTTTCGCCACGACATAGTGCACGTTAAGCAGCTGCCAGCGGCGCCAGTCCCCTACCTCGTTCTCGAACTGCTGAAAGGCTTCCAGGCGGAGCGGTGTATTGGCGGTGATATCCTCCAGCTCGTGGACAATGCCGGCGCTCGGGCCGCCGGGCAGCAGGCCCGCGCTGGAGATGCGGAAAGCGCCCTGCTGCCGCTTGAGAAAATCGACCAGGCCGGTCGTGGCAAAGACCTGCTCTACCGGCGGCTTGGCCAGGTTGAACTGCCAGTTCACGGTGAACAGGTTGAGCCAGATGAGAGCCAAGGCCAGGGCCATGCGCCAATGCCGCGCCCGGCCTGACAGCCGCAGAGCAAACAGAGCCACCGATCCGGCCAGGATCATCAGCAGCAGAGCGTGATGGCGCAGCGCCCCCTCGAACAGGTTGATCTGGATCCCCTGCTGCAAACCCTGCATATAGCCAGCGTAGAACAGGGCGGTCACGACTGACAGGACGGCGAGCGCCCAACCCAGCCTGCGGCTCAAGCGCCGGAATCCTCTGCGCGCCGGGTGAAAGATCGGCTGCGCCAGGGTCAACGCCCCGTAGCCGGCAAGCACGCTCACCGCAAAGCTGAACAGGTAGATGATCCGCTCCTGGTTCCGCACGGCGCCAAAGCCTGGCGCCAGCAGGTACGCCACGTTGTACAGAAACGTGTCGATGCCGAAGGACAGCAGCAACGCCACGACGCCGACGATCAGCCAGAAAACTACCTGGCGCCGCGCCAGTCTGAGCAAGAGGGCGGCTCCAATCAGGATCAACGGCAGTATCCCCACGTACTGGGGTGAGCCCCCAAAGTAGCCAGGATAGAGAAGGTGGGTCAGCTCATGCAGCTCAAACCCGGCAGAAATGGTGTCATAGTCCAGACCAGCCCGGGTTGAGTGGGCGATGAAGTGCCAGGTGGGCCATAACTGGACCGCGGCCAGCGCGATGGCGACCGCGAACAAAACAACCAATGGCCAGCCCCGGCGCCCAATACGGCTGGCAACTGACTGGCCAAGATCCCTCCCCTCTGAAGGAGGGGACTGGCTGCTGATAGCTGTCAGATGGCAGCTACCAGCCAGAAACAGCCCGTAACCCAACGTGGCATACGTAACATACAACGCCGTCTGAGGGTGCCCGGCCAGCAAAGCACAAGCCAGGGACAACGCCGCCAGGAGGATCTCGAGCCAGCGGCGGCTCGAGTCGAACGCCCGGTCAAGGAAGAATAGCACCAGCGGCAGCCAGATCGCTGTCTCCAGGATCGTGATCTGCTGCACGGGGAAAGAGGTCAAATAGCCAGAGTAGGTAAAGGTCAGCGCGGCGATCGCCCCGGC
>JAFGOG010000599.1 GCA_016926595.1 Anaerolineae bacterium | reverse complement strand
GGTTGCTGGCATTGTGCCATTCATCAGCGGGAGATCAGGCCCGCCGTTTCGACGCTGCCGCAGCACCCGGTCATCTCCCACCCGCCGGGTGATCTGCTGTGCATCCAGGTAATCGAGCAAGGCCATGACGTAGCGGCGAGTGGTAGACAGCATGTCCCGTGCCTGCCCGACCGTGATGCTGCCGTTCTGTTTGATCCAGGCCACGATTCGGCTTGTCATCTCCTCGTAGGCCGAAGGCATGAAGAGGACGTCGTCTCCAATGCTGACCAGATCGCCCCGCTCGACCAGTGCCCGCAACAGCTCGGCGTCTACGCCATAGTCACGGGCCGCCTGCATGCCCGTTGGCGGCGCGTAAGGGCTTGACCGGTGGGCCTGTAACAACCGCCGGGCATTCGCTTCCTGCTCGGGGGTGAGCTGTACCCGGTGCGTGGAAAGGCGCACGCCAGCCGATTCCTCCACGATCAGGCCCTCAGCGGTCGCTTGAGCCACGGCGCAGCGAAAGAGCCGGGGCTCCATGTTCAACCGGCTGCGGAATTCTTCCCTGGGCATGGTTTGCCGCAGGGAGAAGCGGCAATGGTAGTCGGCCAAAACATGGGTCATTTCCGACAACAGCCGCTGCCAGCCGGCCCGCGAGACCACATAGACCCCCGTCGAGAGCAAAGGTTCCCCGGTTTCCACGCCGAATGGGATCGCTTCACCCGCCTCCGACAGGGCCTGGATGGCCGTTTCGAGCTGGATAGGCGCCAGGCCGGTCCATTGCAGGAGCCAAGGCGCTTCGATGGGGGGCTTGATCCCGAGGACCTGGCGCAGAATCTCTCGGGGATCACCTCGCTCCATCGCTTCCAAGGAAGAGATGATGGGTGGTTGGAAGCGGGGATGTCGTAATGGATGCGGATCGAGGACCACGCCCCCGCCCACCGTGGCGCCGATGGCCGGGCGGCGCAAAACAAAGCGGTCGCCCCGGACGGCCGCGATGGGTGCAGCCAGGAATAGCTGGGCCAGCCCGCTCTCGCTGGGAGCCAAGGCCTCGGCGGCCAACAGCCGGACCTTGACTTCGACGTCTGCCGAGCCGATGAACAGCCGTCCCGGCACCCCGTCGCTCAACGGCTCCGGCGAACCGGGCAGGCAGCGCAGCCGGGCGTCCAGCCGCTTGGTGGGCCGCATCCGGCGGGGGATGGTCAGCAGGTCTCCACGTTCCAGATCCGCGACCGCCAGATTCGCCAGGTTAACGGCGACCCGCGCACCGGGCTGGGCCGTATCGATGCGGCGTTTGTGGGTCTCCAGGGCGCGGATGCGGCTCTTTGCGCCAGAGGGCAGGATCTCTACCTCCTGGCCGACCTGAAGTGCGCCATCAATCAAGGTCCCCGTCACCACAGTGCCGAACCCGGCTACGCTGAAGGCCCGATCGATCCACAGCCGGGGCCGTTCCAGGTCTGGGCGCGGCGTTGTCTCTGACAGTACCTGCTCCAGGACGGCCACGAGATCGGCCAGGCCCTCGCCGGTGACGGTCGAGATCGGGACCAAGGGCGCCTCGGCTAGACAGGTATCGGCCAACAGCTCCTCGACTTCCTCAAGGGCCAGATCGAGCAAGTCTCGGTCTACCAGGTCCGTCTTGGTGACCGCCACCACCCCTTTCTGCACCTGGAGCAGGTCCAGAATAGCCAGGTGCTCCCTGGTTTGAGGCATGACCCCATCGTTGGCGGCGACGACCAGGAGAACGGCGTCAATGCAGCCTACGCCGGCGAGCATGTTCTTGATGAACCGCTCGTGGCCGGGAACGTCGACAATGCTGATCTCCTGGCCGCCTGGCAGACGGAGCCAGGCGAACCCCAGATCGGTGGTCATGCCCCGCGCCTTTTCTTCCGGCAGGCGATCAGGATCGATCCCGGTCAGTGCCTTGACCAGGCGAGATTTGCCATGATCGACGTGCCCGGCCGTGCCAACGACGTACACCGTTGACCCTCCAAACCCCAAAAGGTTTCAAGAACCTTTAGGGTCTTGCTTTCTCAGAGAGGGCGGAGGGAATCGAACCCACCTTGGCTTGCAGCGCAAGTCCAACTCACGGTTTTGCAGACCGTGGGGAACCCAGTTCCATCGCCCCCGTTGCTCCGCTCGATCTATAAAGCATACTGCTGACACAATAAAAGCCGCCGCCAGCACATACCGGCGACGGCTTGAGAGCGGACATCACATCCGTTTAGGACATGGCCCCTCTGCCATCCCTCAGATGGTGCAGGCAAACCGGCAAGTACCGACCGGCACTCCGGCTTGTGCCTCAGATTCGGTGGTCGCGTGAATGCAATTCCATCTTCCGCATGCCGGGCTTTGCTCCCAGGGCAAGCATAGACCTCCCCTTGTTGTTCATTGAACTATTACTAGAAGTTATGATATATCTAGCTAATAGCTATTTTATCACGAGACAAGGAGCCCGTCAAGTTGCAGTCCGATGCGTAACATATCTTGGGTCATCCGCCTACCATAGAGGCCAGCCGTGCGACGCCCAATCGTCGAACCGGAATTGCAGAGTAAGGGCATCGGCGGCTGCGCTGCCTCTGCGCTCACGCCTCTACCATGATCCGGCCCTTCCCCTCGGCCGTCACCCGGCCGATGCGCGCCGCGCCGCTCACACCCCGCTCGCTCAGCCCTGCCAGCATGGCGTCGGCCCGGTCCTCTGGCAGGCTGATCAGGAGGCCGCCCGACGTCTGCGCGTCGGCCAAGACTAGCTGCGCCACGTGCGACACGCCTGGGGCAAAGGTCACATGATCCGCCACGTGAGCGAGGTTGTTGAGGGTGCCGCCCGGGACAGCGCCCGCGCTTGCCAGGTCCCACGCCGCAGGTAGCACCGGGACTGCGCCCACGGAAATGGTTACGTCCACTCCGCTTCCGGCAGCCATCTCGCGCAGGTGGCCGAGAAGCCCAAAGCCTGTCACATCGGTGCACGCATGCGCCCCGATCGCAAGCATTGCTTCACAAGCCGCCCGGTTGAGCGCCGCCATTACTTCGGCGGCCTGCCTGGCAATCGCCTCCTCGGCCAAGCCGCTCTTGACGGCCGTGGAAATGATGCCGAGGCCCAGCGGCTTTGTAAGGACGAGCGCGTTTCCAGGCCGCGCCGTGCTGTTACGGAGCACATGGTCCGGATTGACGACGCCGGTGACGGCCAGGCCGAACTTGGGCTCAGTATCTTCGACCGTGTGCCCGCCGATGATCGAGATGCCTGCCTCGGCCGCCTTGTCGAGTGCCCCACGCAGGATCTCATCGAGCACCCACATGGGTAACCGCTGGTCGGGGAAACCGACGATGTTCAACGCGAAAAGCGGACGTGCGCCCATGGCATAGATGTCGGAGAGCGAGTTCGCCGCTGAGATGGCTCCGAACATGTAGGGATCGTCTACAATTGGCGTGAAAAAGTCGACCGTCTGGACGATCGCGATCTCATCGCTCAACCGGTATACGGCTGCGTCGTCGGCGGTGTTGCTCCCCACGATCACTGCCGGATCAGTGGGCAGCGGCAGCGTGGCCAGAACCTTTTCCAACAACTGGGGGCGTAGCTTGCAAGCACAACCCATGCCGTGGGTGTAGTGGGTGAGTTTATACTCGCCCTTGTCGGGCGCGCCGAGGGTGGCGGCTGTGCTACCTTCCGGCTGAAGGCGGCTTACAGCTTCGGACACAATGCCGGCTGCCCGGTCAACCTCCTCATCTGTCGTGCCTCTGCCGACAGAGAACCGGACCGTGCCCATGGCCCATTCGATCGGCACCTGCATGGCAGCGAGCACTGCCGAGATATCGATATTGTCTGCGTGGCAGGCTGCCCCGGCCGAGGCAGCCACCTCCTCGCCGATCTCCGACAAGAGCGTGTTTGCCTCGATGCCGCGGAAGCTCAGGCTCAGCGTGTTGGGGAGACGATGGAGGGGGTGCCCGTTCAACTTGACGGAATCTTGGCCCAGCTCGTGCAGCAAGCTGTCGTGGAGCCGGTCCCGCATTGTCTGGAAATGCGCCGCGTTCTCTTCCAAATTGCGGTACGCCAGCTCGCAGGCCTTGCCCAAACCGACAATCTCGAGCACATTTTCAGTGCCGGGCCGGCGATTGCTCTCGTGGTTCGCGCCGTGCAACTGCCTGGCAAGCTCGGTGCCGCTGCGTACGTACAGCGCACCGATGCCTTTGGGCGCATAGATCTTGTGCCCGGCGACGGAGAGCAGGTCCACACCGAGGCTACCAACATCCACCGGTATCTTGCCAACAGACTGAGCAGCATCGGTGTGCATCAGAGCGCCATGGCGGTGGGCGATGGCGGCAAGCTCGGAGATCGGCTCGATCGTACCGACCTCATTGTTGGCGTGCATCACGGTCACAAGTATCGTATCCGGGGTGATGGCTCGCTCTAGATCGGCAGGATCGACGAGACCATACTCATCGACCGGGAGGACTGTCAGGCGAAAGCCCTGAGTCTCTAGCCATTTGCAGACCTCGATGACCGCCGGGTGCTCCACGGCCGATGTGATGATATGGTTACCGTGTTCTCGGCGGCCCAAGGCCGCACCCTTGATGGCATAGTTGTTGCTCTCCGTCCCACCGCTCGTAAAGACCACTTCTGCAGCCCTGCAGCCGAGAAGCGCAGCTACCTGGGCCCGGGCAGACTCGACGGCTCGCTTCGTGATGACGCCGTAGGGATGGCTGCTCGATGGATTACCAAAGTGCTCGTAGAGGTAGGGCGCCATCGCCTCGGCAACCTCGCGAGCGATCGGTGTGGTGGCATTATAGTCAAGATAGATGGGGACCATGTTACCGCTCCTTCAAAGATCTACTTTACCGGTGCAGCAGTATCCGTTCATCTCCCACCCGCCGGGTGACCTGCTGTAGATCCAGGTGCTCGAGCAGGGCCATGACGTAACGGCGGGTGGTAGAGAACATGTCGCGCGCTTGCACAACCGTGATGCTGCCATTCTGTTCGATCCAGGTCACGATCCGTCCGGCCATTTCTTCATAGACCGAAGGCAAGAAAAGCACGTCGTCGCTTGCGCGGACCAGGTCGCCCCGCTCGACCATCGTCCGCAGCAGCTCGGCATCAACGCCGTACTCGTCAGCCGATTGCTCAACCCTTGGCGGCTCGTAGGGGCTTGACCGGTGGGCCTGCAGCAGGCGCTCGGCGTTCGCCTCCTGCTCGGCGGTGAGCTGCACCCGGTGAGTCGACAGGCGCACGCCGGTCGCTTCTTCCACGATCAGACCTTCCACGATCGCCTGAGCTATAGCGGGCCGAAATAGCCTGGCATCCATGTTTAAGCGGCTGCGCAACTCCTCCCGGGGCATGGTGTGCCGTAGAGGAAAGCGGCGGTGATAGTCGTCTACCAGCCGAGCCATGCCCGCCAGCGGCGCCTGCCAGCCGGCCCGCGAGACCACATAGACCCCGCTGGTGATCAAACGATCCCCAATCTCCACGCCGAAGAGGAGCACTTCGCCTGCCTCCGCCAGGGCGCGGATCGCCGTTTCGAGCCGGGCAGGCGCCAGGCCGGTCCAATGCAGGAGCCAGGGTGTCTCGATGGGCGGCCTATCGCCCAAGACATGGCGCAGGATCTGCTCGGGGTCGCCCTGCTCTATCGCTTCCAGCTCGGAGATGAGGTGCGCCTGCGAGCGGCGATGCGGCAATGGATGTGGATCGACGATCAATCCTCCGCCCACCGTGGCGCCGATGGTTGGGCGGCGCAGGACAAAGCAGTCGCCCCGGACGGCGGCGACGGGCGCGGCCAGGGCCAGCTGGGCCAGCCCGTTCTCGCCGGGGGCCAGGGTCTCTGCGGCCAGAAGGTGGACCCTGGCCTCGACGTCGGCAGAGCCGATGAAAAGCTGCACTTGCACGCCGTCGCTCAGCGGTTCCGGTGAGCCGGGCAGGCAGCGCAGCCTGACGTCGAGCCGCTCGGCGGGCTTGATCCGGCCGGGAACGGTCAATACGTTGCCCCGTTCCAGGCTCCCAACGTCCAGATCCGCCAGGTTGGCGGCGACCCGCGTGCCGGGCAGGGCAACCTCGACGCGGTGTTTGTGGGTCTCCAGAGCACGGATACGGCATGTTGTTCCGGCCGGCAGGATCTCCACTTCCTGGCCGGCCTGCAGCGTGCCGTCGATCAGGGTCCCTGTCACCACAATGCCGCACCCGGCCATGCTAAAGGCGCGGTCGATCCAAAGGCGGGGCCGTTCCAGGTCCGGGCGCGACGTTGTCCCTGACAGCACCTGCTCCAGGACGGCCACAAGATCGGCCAGACCCTCCCCGGTGACAGCCGAGACCGGGATCACGGGTGCATCGGACAGAAGTGTGCCCGCCAGCAGACCGTTGACCTCTTCAAGGGCCAGGTCGAGCAGCTCCCGGTCCACCAGGTCCGTTTTGGTGACGGCAACCACCCCCTTTTGCACCCCAAGCAGGTCCAGGATGGCCAGATGCTCCCGCGTCTGGGGCATCACCCCATCGTTGGCCGCGACGGCCAGGAGGGCCGCGTCGATGCAGCCCACACCGGCGAGCATGTTCTTGATGAAACGGGGGTGGCCCGGCACGTCGATGACGCTGATCTCCTGGCCGCCGGGCAGGCCAAGCCAGGCAAAGCCCAGATCGGTGGTTTCGCCCTGCGCTTTTTCTTCCGGCAGGCGATCAGGATCGATCCCGGTTAATGCCTTGACTAGGCGCGATTTCCCGTGCTCGACGTGTCCTGCGGTGCTGACGACATACATGATCAGGCTACAAAGCGTTCACCTGGTATAGAGCCAGCCTAGTACTACAACCGTACTTAGCCGGAGTCGCCCATCAAAGCGCTCATTGTACATCGCTATGCCAGGCAAAACAGGGTCTAATCGCTGTCCAGCCCTGGCCCGCTGAGCGAAACATCAGGCTGATTCGCCAAAGTGCGGTTGCAGTACTAGGAGGGCGCTGAAAAACCCTCCACTTGCATTGATATAGATATTGACAGATATAGCCATATATGATATACTATCCACTGATACCAGATTCGATCCGGGAGGGCTGAGTCATGCTTGGACGCCGTGATCCGCAGCGCAGCTTCTTTGATGCCCAGAGCTTGCCCCATCGAGTCCCGCCTGACTCGTTCTACGGCCGCATGGCCGCCGTCAGCGAGGTGCTGTTCCGCGACGATGACTTGGCCTCGATGTACTGTCTCGATAACGGCCGTCCCAGCATCCCTCCATCCCTCATGGCTGGTGCCACGCTGTTGCAGTTCTACGATGATGTCTCCGACGCCGAAGCCGTGGAGCGCATCAAGTTCGATCTGCGCTGGAAAGTCGCCCTTAACTTGCCCCTGGACTATCCGGGCTTTGACCCTTCGTGCTTCACCTACTTTCGCCAACGTCTCATCGACAACGAGCAAGAGCGCTACGCCTTCGACCGGTTCATCGCCGTGGGGCGCCAAGCCGGCTTCATTCCCGACCGGGTCACCCTGCTCATCGACACGACCAACGTCAAGGGTGCTGGCGCGGTGCAGGATACCTACACCTTGCTGCGCAAGGGCATACGCAAGCTGCTCAAGGCCGCAGGCTTCCATCTGCCGCAGCAGCGCCAGGGCCTCTCGCCGCAGACGCGCCTGCTAGCAGGCTGTCGGAGAGCATACCAGGAGAGCATTTTGCGGTAGCATTTTAGTGTGCTTCTGGGCAGATCGCCGGGTATGGAAACCCGGTCTACCTCCACTCCGACAGGCTGCTAGTAGAACGCTACCTCAACCAGGACCGCAAGGCGGACATCGACTGGGCCGACCCCCAACAACGCTCCGCCCAACTCCAGGTGCTGTTCGACGATGCCGAAGCCGTTCTGGAGCTGGCGGCCGAGTACATTGACGACGACGAGGTCCGCTCCCTGGGCTGGCTGTTGACCAAGATCCTGGGCGACGATGTGGTCGTCAACGACCAGGGCCAAGCTCAACTGGGCCAAGGAACGGCCACGGAGCGCATCATTAGCCTGACTGACCCCGAGATGCGCCATGGACGCAAGAGCAAGGCGCATCTGTTCAACGGCTTCAAGCTCAGCGTAGCCACCGACCAGCACAGCGACATGCTCCTCGACATCGCCGATGTGACGGCCTCGGGCAGCGATGGCAACCACCTGCTGCCGACCATCGAGCGGGTGGAAGAACGGACTGGCGTGACGGTTGAGCGCGTGGCGGGCGATGGCGCCTTCGGTTCGGGCAAGAACCGGGCCGCCTGCGACCAGTATCCAGGGCACAGCATCGATCTGGTCTCGCCGCTGGCTCAACCCGCCGACCCGGAGGTCGCCAAGTCCGCGTTC
>JAFGOG010000598.1 GCA_016926595.1 Anaerolineae bacterium | reverse complement strand
CTGCGTCCACAACCCGGGCAGGGCCAGCGCATAGGGCGCCGCCGTCAGCGTCTGGCGCGGGCTGAGCGCCGTATAGTCGCCCGCGCCCGCCGGGCAGCGCACCTCGATCGCCAGCCAGCGTTCGTCACCCTGGAACGCCCCCTCGCCAAAATCGAGCCGGGCGGTGAACAGGCCGTCTACGATCTCTGCTCCCTCCACGAGCCAACCCCATCCGGCCTGGTTGCCCCCACTGACGGCATCCCACAGCGTGAAGCGCAGATCGCACTGGCCGTTCACCAGGCCGGTGGGACCCTTGAGCTGGCCCTGGTAGGTGAACGCCGAGATGTACACGCCCTGAGGGCTCTCTATTTCATCTTGCTGGCCTGTCACCTGGCTGGCGCCCAGCAGCAGGATCGCCATCGTGACCAAGAGTGCCAGAATTCGCTTGTGGTTCATCACTTATCCTCCGTCGCAAATAGATGTCACTTGGGCACAAATCATCGCTTCGCCAACCGGCGGCCCAACGCTGGTCAAGCGATAGCCCCCGCCGGCGATCGTCCCCTCTTGCACGCTGTAGCCGCCTCCCGGCCCGGCCGAGGCGGCCGTGCTCACCAGCAACAGGATGGCAACGGCGATGACAAGAGCGAACCGCCGCCTGGTCGTTGGGATGCCTTTCATCATTCACCTCCTAATCGTCATCCCCCTCATCGCTCACGCTCGCCGGTTCCAGCCGCGCCGCCTCGTTGCCCAGCCGCTTCGCGACGAGGCGATAGTCGAAGGCGATGCTGCACCGCTGCCCGCCCATGGCCTTGACCGTGAATGAGGCCGGTGTCTTGGCTGCGACGTATAGGGGGCAGTCGCCCAGCGGTGTGAGAAAGACCTGGTACTCTGTCAGGTTCACCGTCTGGGCATAGACCGGCTCGATCGTGACCGATGCCTGGCCGTCCGCCAGCTCGGCCGTGCCGAAATCCTCGATCCAGTCGCCGGTGGCGCGGACGGGGTAGGCGGCGCGAGGGCCGTAGGCGCCGGCTTGGGTGCCGAAGGTAACCTCACCCTTTTCGCCCACCGTCCAGAGATCGTAGTTTTCGCCGTCGTAGATGACAAATGTGCCGATCTCGTCGTTGTCCTCGTCGAGGTGGATGTGGACCTCGTCGTTGCTGAACAGCAGGAGGTCGCTGCCGGCCAACCCCGGATCGGAGTAGATCCGGCCATCGTCGCCGTTGCCATACACCCCGAGCACCAGGTCCGGGGCGGCGTTGTTGCCGCCGGCAGCGTACAGGCCGGCGCCGCCTGGGGCAGAGTTGTAAAAAACCCCGCCATAAAACAGATCGCTGCCCGAAACGGCGAATACGCCGTTGCCGCCGGCCATGCCCACACGCACGCCGTCCCCGTCCGCCTGATACACGTACACGCCGTCCCCGTCCGCCGAGCCTACGTACATGCCATGGTAGCCTGTCGAGATGATGTGTAGACCATCGCTGCCAGAGTTGCCGACATACATGCCATAAGTGCTTACCGAGTTCACCCCAAAGCCGGTCCGGGCTGATTCCACATAGGCGCCCATATTGGTCGCGGAGCGAACGTGCAGGCCGTCAGAGCCCGCGGAGCCGACATACATGCCGTCGTCGCCTGACGTGCCGATGGATACGCCGTCGTCACCTGCGGAGTCTATGCTTACGCCGTCAGCATCTGCCGCTTCGACGACCAGGCCAAAGTTGGCCGAGCCGACAGACACTCCGGCATCCCCGCCCTGGGTAACGCGCAGACCACGCCCACCACTCTGTGCGTTGCTCAACACCAGAGGAGCTGACTCGCCGCTGCCAAAGTCGCCCGTTATCGTCAACGAGTCTTCGGTGCCGGTCCAGGTCTCTCCGAGGTGGTCATGGGGACAGGCGCCGTTGGCCGCCGCGCTGGCCGGCGCGGCGGCGCTCACCCGCTGGCGTGGGGCTAACGCCGTGAACCCGGCCTCCCCCGACCCGCGCACTCCCACTGCCAGCCATAGGGTCTCGCCATCCATCGCGGTAGGGGGGATCGGGTTGACACTGCCCAGGGAGATGGCGAACGATCCCTCTTTTACCATCACGCTCTCTTGCACCTCGGACCAGAGCGGCTGCCCGCCGGTCGGGGCGTCGTACAGGGCAAAGGTAAAGGCATAACTGCCCTCGACCACCGGCTGCCCGGTCTCGTCGTTCAGGCGGCCGGCGTAGGGGATGGTGCTGTTCCTGCTTTCAGCAAGCGAGGCACGGGCGGCTACCTCAATGCTGGCACCCACGGCCAGCGACACGACGCTGGCGACCACGATGGCGAGCGCGATTCTTTTGATCGACATTTGTCCCCCCTTCAATATGATTCGACTCCTGGCACCTTGCGTGAACCGGCGCACAACCAGCGCCTCGATCATTTCACAGCAAGCGGCAGATAGACCCACCACGGCTCTGCCTCCCCTTCAAAGGCCCCGATGTCGTACCCATCTCCCTGTGGGCGAGGGTTGCCTTCCAGGTCGGTTGTCAGCCACGGAATGGTGAGGCCGGCGTCTTGGGCAGGCGAGCCCAGGTGCAGGTGATAATCCGCCGCCAGCAGCGGGTCTTGGCGAATGGCGTTCGCGCCGACGATGAGATCGGCGGCATTCCAGAACAGATTCGTGTCGGCCACGATGCTGTTGCTGGCAGGCGCAGTGTTGGTGATCCCAAGTGTGTGACCGGCAATGAGGTTATTGGTCAGGGTCAGCGTGACATAACTACCTGCCCAGATCGCATCCCCTCCCGCGCCCCCCTCGTTATCGGCCAGCGTGTTGTTGACCAGCCTTCCCCTGGCGCGGTAAGACGGATCCCACGTGGACAGCCGCATAGCGCTGCCCTCCGTGCTGGCGTGGTTCCCGGCCAGGAGGTTGTTGGTCATCGTCATGACCAGCCTCGCACTGCCATAGATGGCACCGCCATACCCATTCCCTGTATCCGAGGCGATATTGCCGAGGAAGCGGTTGGCATCCAGGGTGGCGCCGCGGACGTCCCACAAGTACAGACCTCCTGCCCGCCCCATTCCTCCCGGAGCCCGACTGGCGTGATTGTCGCGAAAGAGGTTGTGGCTGACGTCCGCATAGCCTCTGAGGTACAGCCCACCGCCTTGTCCCCAGCCGGCAGTGCTGGCCGTGTTCTGTTCAAAGGTATTACCGGTGACACTCGCGGCTGCGAGATGGCTACTGGCGGCTTCGAGGTACACCCCGCCCCCCCAGCCTGTGTCGGCCATGCTGGCGGTGTTGCTGATGATCTGGTCGTCCCAGAACTCGACGAATACGCCGCTTCGGTTGTAAACATAAACACCACCCCCGAACGCCGGCTCTGTCCTGCTCCCGACGTTGTTGACGATGACGCACTGACCCACGTGCAGGGTGGTGTTTACGGCATAGACGCCCCCGCCACAGTCACTCCATCCATCCGGGCAGGTCACCCCACAGCCGCGGGTGAGCGTGAGATGACGGAGCGTGACGTCGGCCGCGTCGGTGATGCTGATCACCGGCCCGCCCCACCCCGCGTCCAACACGGTTTGATACACAGCGGGGTTGTGGCCAAAGTCCGCCGCAAAGCCGCCGACGATACTTAGCTCCCTGGTGATCACCGCCAACGTGCCGACGCGGGTATACTCGCCACCCGCGACGTGGAGCTCATCACCCGGCTGGGCCACGTCTATGGCGCGCTGGAGTGTGGCGCAGGGATTGTCCGGGTCGGCGCAGTCGTTATTGGCGTCACTCCCCGTCGTCTCCACGTACCGGATGCCAGGGTCAGCCCGCACAGAGAGCAGCGGGCACAGCCAGAGCAGTGCCAGGGCCAGCAGTAGCCCCTGCGCCAATACGCATACGAAAACCTGCCTTCCGTTCATCCCACACCTCCGTTGAGTTGCGAGTTGCACAGAGAGACCGTCGATTTGCAGACATTTTTCCTTCATATATCGCATCGCGCCCCTCCTCGAATCGAGAATCCTCTCTCTACCTGTGCACCAGGGGTAGATATACCAGGTGGCTGGTCTCACCCGTCTCCCGGTTGGTGAATGCCACCAACACATCGCCGGCGGCCATCGTCACCAGGCTCAGGTGCCGGACGTAACCTGCCACCAGGCCGGCGGCGTTGTAGACGGGCAACTGGGTCGCGGGCGAGGGACCGCCGCGGTACGTGAACATCTCCCCGTTCATCGGCACGGCACCGATAGTGCCCTGCGCTTGCAGTGGCGACGTGTTGCGCACGGTGCCGGCAGACCGGCTGCCGGCGTCCAGCGGGCCGACCTCCAGCTCGAAGAGCAGGTCCCACCACCCGCTAGCCGGGAACGGAATGGCGGGCCGGAGTTCCTCGATCAGGCCATCGAGGGGGATGACCGATGGCGGTCCCGCACACAGCGACGTGAAGGATGGGATCGTCGGGTAATGCTGCACATAGTACCCGCCCATGGGTGCTTCGCGCGCAAAGCCCACGCTGGGCGGATTTGACGGCAGCAATCCGCCCACCGAGTATTGGTTGCCCAACGGGCTGTTCGCCGACCCCCCGCCCTGCCGGTAGACGGCAAAGTTGAGCGGCTCAAAGTAGTACCAACTGTTGGTCGCCCGGTCCCAGTGCACGGCCAGGTCGGTGACGTCGTCGAAACCGTCCACCACGCCGCCATAGACGTACAGTGATTGGATGCCGCCCGCGTCGATGGCGTTGTCGCCGGCGCCCATCGCCCACCAGGGACGACACAGGTCGATCATGCCCTGGTCCTCCCAGCTCTGCACGGGTGGGGGCGTATAGCGATACGCTTTGTGGGTCGCATTGACGCCATCGTAGCCCCCCGCGCAATAGATCTGGCCCGCGATCGCCCCACAGGCCTGCCAGGCAATGGCAATCGGATAGCTCAGACCACTGGACCAGGTGCCGGCCGTGATGTCATAGATGTCCACGTCGGCCGTGGGCGTGCAGGCGGCATCGGAGCAGCCGCCGATGCGATAGACCCGGCCGCCAAGGGCGGCGAGGCCATAGGCAGCCCGGCCGCTGGGCGGCGGCGCGCCGCTGGACCATGTGCCGGCGGCGATGTCATAGATGTAGAGCTCCGCCACGGGCTCGCCATCGCAATCCCAGCCGCCGGGCACATAGATCTTGCCGTCGACCAGCGCGCCGCGAGGCGCGTCGAGCACCTCGGGCAGCGGAGCCAGGTCGGTCCAGCTCCCCGCCGCGCCGTCCGGACCCCAACGGCGCGTATCCGTCACACAGCCCACGTCGTTGTGACCGCCAAACGAGAACGCAACCCCGTTCTTCGCCACCACGCCATTGTCTACGATTAAATAGTCCGCCCGATGCACCCAGGGCGGAGCCTGCGGTGCCGCCGGCAGCTCCACACCATCGGCCCGCGCTCCCGCCGTTCCCAGCCGGCGCAGCGTGATCGGCCCATAGACAGTGCTGTTGCCGCCGAGCGTCATGCTCACGATCCGGATCTGGACGTCGGCCAGGCCGTTGCGGTTGGCGTCGCCCGGATCGCTGCGCTGGATGACCAGGGGGCCGTTCAGGGTGGCAAAGTCCGCCGGCTGCGATCCAAGCTGGAACACCAGGCAGGCGCCCCCGGTGTGGATGTCTTCTCCGCCTGGGGGATAGGCCGCCGCACCGACATCCCCCGTGACCTGCACCGGGGCGGCGAGGGTGACGTCCCGGCACGGCGGCGAGACGCTGTCGTAGCCGGGCTGCAGCACTTCCCGCACCGAATAGGCGCCGGCCGGCAGGTCGGGGAAGGCCAGCCGCCCTTCATCATCGGTGACAGCGGCCTGGAGCGGCGCACCGGCACAGCCAGGGCCGGCATATAGCTCTATCGTCCAGCCGGCGAGGGGCGCGCCGCTGTCGGCGTCCACGTTGAGCACTGAGATGGCCGAAGCGACTGACTCGCGCGCGGTATCAGAGTCAACCGGCGCCAGCCCGCCTATGGCGAGCAGGGGCACAACCAGGGCCACCCAGGCGGCCCCGCGCAAGCCCGGGCTCGATGGTCGCTCACTCTTCATCGCATACCTCCTACGTACGGCACATGTGGGTGGCGTTGGCCCGCTCTCAACGTCCTCATCACGGCCGATAGGTAATCACCAGCCGAGGCGGATAGGGCGGGGACGGGCTTTCCTTGCTCGCAAACGCGCGCCAGCCGTAGCTCGTCTCCACATCGCTCCATAGTGCCAGGCCGTCGTTCGACATGCCATCCAGCCACTCTTGCACCAGTCCGGCTACATCCCAGCCATAATAACCCATGGCCACGCCCACGCCATTTACCTTGCCGATGCTGGTCGTTGCCGGCTGGCTGTTCCAGGTGACGGCCGACTCGGCCCACGGCTCGTCCACCCGTTTCACCTCGACGTCGAGCGACGGTGGGGTGGTGGATGCGGCCACCAGGTAGACCTCGAAGGTGGCCGAGATGACCGTCGATCCGGCCGGGATGTCGCCCAGGTCGAACCGGAACAGGCTGCGGGTGATGGACGTCTCGCTCTTGCCGACGTACAGTGCCGGCGCGGTGCCATAGCTTGTGCTTGGGGCGGCGTAGGAAACGTAGGCATCGGCACTGGGAGTCAGGACCTGGGTTGTGGGCGTCGGTGTGGGCGTGGGCGTGTAGGTGGGCGTGGGTGAGGGTGTGTGGGTGGAGGTCGAGGTGGGCGTGGCCGTAGGCGTGCGGGTTGATGTAGGCGTCGAGGTCGGGGCCATGGCGCGCCACAGCTTCAGAATCACGGGTATGTACCGGCGATGGTTGGAAGTGGCTTTGACGAGGACGGTATAGTGCACGGCGCCCATTGTCGCCGGTGACCCGGGCTCGTCGTCGTGGGTGGTGAGGCGACTGGTGACCAGGATCACTGCCGGGTCACCGTCGTTACGCGCCGGCCCACCGTTCCCGTCGCACTCCAGGAAGGTGCGCCAGATCGTGCCGCCCAAGTTCTCCAGCGCCCCTCGCCAGTCAACCATCCCCGCGTCGTCGACCGCCAGCAGGTGGGCGACGACGTGGTTGTGGGTCAGATCGGTCAGATCCTCGCGGACAATGACCTCAACCTCGCCTTCGTAGCCGGCCGGACACTGCACCGGGTGATAGTGCACCCCCAGGGCCGGCAGCAGGAAGGGCCGCTCCAGCCACGCCACAGGGCGTAACTGGATTTCGCGCCCGGCGATAGGGGTGGCAAAGTCGTCCCACTCCAGCGGTGGATCGAATCCAGGGCAGCCACTGCCCTGGTTGGGCCAGAATTGCGCGCTGACGATTTCCACCTTGTCGTCCGCCAACGTGGCAAAGGTGGTGCTGACCGGCTCGCTGCTCCACGCTAGGTCCAGAAGATAACGATCCTCGTCCAGGTTGCAGCGCCAGTCGCCGTTGCCACGGCTGTCTCCGCGGTTCACCCATTCGATCTCGAACAACTTGCCGGCGGGATCACCCACAGGAAAGATGCTCGAAACCGGCGCGTGGTTTTCCGGCCACTGATAGCGCTGGTCAGCGTAGGTCGTGGAGGCGTTTGGAAAATCGGTCGTCGAATCGTCGTCTGGCACCGCCTCGCCGAGTACGGCCAGCCCATCCACATACAGCGTGGCGTCGTCGTTGGCTTTCAGCCACAGGTAGTGGGCGTCGGACTCCAGGATGCGGAATCGGATGCGGGCGTAAAAGTCGTGCTCGTTGGCCGCGGCCAGCTCGGGGCATACCGGGGCATCGTCGACGTCGGGCGGCGGCTCGGGCGACACCGGGCAGCTGGGAGACAGGCCGTCGAACCCGCTGGCAAAGGTGATACCCGGGCGGTTGTTGCAGATCACCACCTGTGGCATCCCCGCCAGCAGCGATTGTGGCGGGAAGGCCTGGGCAAACTGGACGGCGAAATCGAGCAGCAGCGACTCTTCGAGCGGTGTGCCCTCTTCAGGCACCAGGTCGGTGACGAGCTCTTGCAACAGCGCCATTTCGTATTCCAGCGTCTGCGAACACAAAGGCGTCAGTTGACCGACGTAGAGAAAATGAGAATCAGGCGCCTGGTGCCCCACACATTCGTCATAGTACTCGGCCAGGTCAAAACCGGCCCCCATTTCGGCCAGGATACGGTTGCGCACCTCGCCGTTCCAGGCCTCGAACAGCTTCATGTTGTGTGGGCGCAGCTCGATTCCAGATGTGTCTGTTTGCACGAACTGCCCGCAGGCATCAAAGGAAGGGCCGCGCCACGATTCGCGCGGCGAGGCCGGGCTAAAATCATCGCCAAAGTTGTTGATCAGGTAGGACCAGAAAGGGCCGGCGTCATAGTCCAACTCCAGCAGCCCCAGGTCGAGCGGCGTCCAGATCGGCCACAGGTCGGTGCGGTAGCCCCACAGGGTATCCGCGTCTCCCGCAACAGTCTGTTCGATGCGGGCGGGGCCCTCGTGGTAAAAATGGTAGGCGTTGCCCGAGTACCGCCGGTCAAAGTCCTTGTTGTGCAGCGGGTTTCCGCCATAGTCAAAGGTGTGGAACAGCTCGTGGGCCATGATGCGGCCATTGACCTGCACGCCGAATCCGATGCCCTGGGGCTGGCTGCTGCCACCCCCGCCCGGCACACCCATCCAGTAGGTCAGATGGGTCAGGTCCTGGTATTCGTCGTGGTGACGATAGATGGACGAATCATCCAGCGGCGAGGTCATCCAGCGGTCGAGCCAGGCGTAGGTGCACTCCACCAGACCCAGTTCCTCGTCGGTGGGCACTCGCACGTGGGCCGGGTCGAGTGGATTGTCGCAGCCCGGAACAGGGGTGACTGTGTTCCAATACACATCAAAGTGGGCGGTGGTCCGGTGGTCATTGGGGTTGTCCCACACGATCCAGCAGAGATCATCGCGAGCATCAAAGTCGGGGTGGACCTGGTCGGTGATGAGGTCGTCGTACACCACGTCGAAACGGACAATCGGCGACTCGACGGTGCACATCTCGGCCTTGACCTCGTACTCTCCCGGCAACGGGAGCAGCCGGTTCTGTCCACCGGCGCCCAGCATCCGGTCCGGCGTGAACTTGAATTCCTCCCACTGCACGCCGCCTACCGGGCGAAACCACCAGATCAGCTCCGTATACGGATCGGGGGTGCACTCGCCGGCATCGTCCACCGCGTTGAACGTGATCGGCGCGCCAAAGACATAGGCCCGGCCGTTCACCGGCGTGGTGATGCGCGGCGACACGGCCTGGGGCGCTGCCCGGGCCTGGGTGCCGAACCCAATCATGGTGACCAACGCCAGCATTAGGCCCGGCGTGCACCACAATAGACGCAACAACCACCGGCTGCGCATCATCATGGACCTCCTTCAATTTGATTCGACCAAAGATCAGGTGCCAGGCACTTCCGAAGT
Source organism: Anaerolineae bacterium (assembly GCA_016926595.1). Next base: position 10,085 of record JAFGOG010000598.1, on the reverse strand, counting down.
GCCTGGCACCTGGCCAGTGGCTCACGGCGTCCCATCCCACCCGGCCAGCCGGGCCGACAGCCACCACAGCGCCTGGCCTTTGAGCTTGCAGTTGAAACCGTGTGAATGGGCGCATTCACTGTCGTTGTCCGGGAGATTGAGGCAGTCTGCAGGATGGTTGTCGCACCAAGTGTCGCACCAGGGACAGCTATCGTTCGTGTCCGGGTAGTAGGTCCCATCCGGGTCGTAGCTTTCGATGTCGGCAAAGTCGTACAGGACCTTGCCGTGCTCCTGGACGTATTGCCGGACCAGGTTGTTGTTGTAAGCCAGCGTGGCGCTGCCGCCATCGGTGTGGCCGGTCAGGTAAACAAAGCGCACGCCGGGATACTCACTTTCCAGTTGGGCCATCATGTTCAGGTAGCCCTGCACGTCGGTGTCTGGTTCGGACATCTGGCCGCACCAGGACCAGGCAAAGGTGGTCGCTTGCGGGGCGTTGTCCAGCATGGCGCGGGCTGTGTCGAGAAAAGCGGCCGGGTCCCACGCCCAGGAATCGTCGTAGCCCATGCGCAGGCGCGGCGGATCACTCTGGGCGGGGGGTGTCCACCACGCCTTGGCAAAGTTGTAGGCCGGCGGGTCCACGTACTCGCTCAGGTACTCGGCCCCGGTCCATAGTTGCGTGCCATGCGAGGTCGAGCCGTAGACCCAGATTACGCCCTGTTTGGCCTGCTCCCGCCAGTAGACCGGGATCTGGTCCAGGTCAGTCGCAGTGTGGTCTGCGACGATGGCCTCCCCGGCCTGGCCGGTGGGGGTCGGGCTGGGTGTGGCCGAAGGGGTCGGCGAAGAGGTGGCCGAGGGCGTAGCCGAGGGCGGCACGACGGCGGGGGCATAGTTTTTCAAGATCAGCGGCAAGTACACTCTCTCTTGCGTAGTAACCGTGCCGGTGATGAATTCGTAGCCCCCCAGGTCAAAGGCGATTCCCTGCGGGCGCGGCACTCCCAGCAGGTCCCGGGCGACCACCAAGGAGACGTTCTTGCCGGCGTCCAGGCAGGGGCTGCCCGCCCCGACAGGGGGTTGCAACTGGAAGTTCAAGATGGCGGCGTTCACAAAATCGGGATCGTCGTTGATGGCAGTGGTATCCCAGGCCGGAGCGGGGCCGTCGCCGTACCAGCAGTTGCGGTAATCCCCCGCTGGCAGCGCCACCGATTCGCCCGCTATGTATGGCTCGCCGGTCGAGTAGAGGATGTTGTTGCTGAAATACACCCTTGTTGAGCGATCCAGCACCCCCTGGTCAATGAGGACACTGCCGGTCTGACCTGGCCACGTCGCCCCTGACCAGCCGTTGCCGTACAGAGTATTGTTGTAGACGTATAGCCGGGTGGGGGTCACCTCTTCGTGGCCGCTGGCCAGGCGCAGCCCGGTGTGAGAGGAGGCGTCATCTCCCCCTGCTCCCCACTCCGGCCCCAACCCGGCGTTGACCACCAGGTTGTTGTAGACCCAGTTGTCGCCGGTGACATAGTAGCCGAGCAGGATGCCGTCGCCGCGCTGGTTGACGATTACGTTGTCGTGGATGCGATGCTGCTGGATAAAGGCCGAGTTTGGCCCTTCGCTATAGACATTGATAGCCCGGTTGGACATGCCGTCGTGGATGTAATTCCAGGCTACTTCGCGGTCCGATTCAGTCGGCGGCCGGGGGGGCTCGGCCGGCCTGGCGCCAGAGATATAGATCGCGTGGTAGTACTTGGAGCAGCTCGGACTGCCCACGCTTTCCAGCTCGTTGCCCAGGATGTACACATCGTCGCCAACGCCGCCGATGGCCCCGTCCCAGCCGTCGCCATCCGGGGCGGTGACGTGGTTGCCCACCACCCGAAAGCCGCTCTGGGCCGCGACGCCGATCTGGCCGGTAGTCATCGTGAACCCGGCAAGCACCCAATGGACGGAATAGCTACCTGTTTCTGTGTTCCACACACCAAAGGCGCGCTCGATGGTCGTGTTGCCTACATGGGATGTCGCGCCGGGGTAGACGACCAGGGCCTTGGGAGCGCCCTCCGCCCCGTCGCTGCCCAGGTTGACCGCAGCCTCGTACTCATCTACTGTGATCTGGTCCACGCCGTCGCCGATGTAAGCAATGTCGCCGGGGGCCAGCACCCCGAGGGTACCCGCGGCGGCGTGGGGGATGGTGCGCCAGGGGTTGGCCCAACTGCCGTCGCCCGTGTCGTCGCTGCCGCCCGTGGTCACAAAGTAGATGCTCCCGGCGCGCACGGTAAAGGGCAGGGAGTTGGATTGTTTGCCGTTGACGACGACGTGCATCTGTCCGGGACCATCCTGGGCCAGATGGCTGATTTGGAACGAGACCCGCTGCATTTGGTGAAAGGCATAGAGATCGGCCGGGGCAGTGGCGTTTCCCCAGGTGTAGTACGAAGCTGCCTCAACACCATTGGCATAGACCCGGCTGCTGCCCTGCGTGCTGCCCAGGTTTCGGCCCCAGAGGGTAACGATGGCCCCATCCAGCCCGCTGCGCCCACCGGAGATGTCGCTATTGCCGGTCTTGGGACCGCTGGTGATGTCGGAAAAAAAGAGCACCGGATCGGCCGCGGCCTGGGCGGGGAGGAGGGCGGCACTGCCCGGCGGCGGCTGTGGCCTCTGTGCCAGGACTTGGCGCTCAGTCGAGCTGTTCAGCCCCATGGCTGAGACCAACAACAGCGCCAGGATCACCAGGCCTATGAACACTCGTTGTGTTTTCACCTGTACCCCTCCTGAAGTGCTCTGTGTTGCATATTGCCTGTTCTTGGGAGAGTCTATCTCCTCACGATCGGCAGATACACCCTCCGCACAAGTTCGGGAATATACACCGTGTTCGACTTGACAAACGGCGAGTTGTCGGTCGAGTTGAACGCCCGGATGCGGTAGGTGTGGTAACCACTATCCAGAGCATGATCTTCATAGGAAGTGGTAGTTGCGGACAAGGTGGCGACTATTTCATAGTCAGGCTGATCGCTGGAGGAGCGCTCGACAATGTAGCCAGCCAGGTCGCTCGGACCCACCCCCCAGGCAAGAACTACCCAGGAAAAGTCGTGCACCACTGCCTGCAGGGAAGAAGGCGGGGTCAGGTTCAAGCTCAGCGTCTGACCGCTGACCGGTGTGGAGTAGGGTGAATTCCCGGCCTCGTTGAACGCTCGTATCTTGTAGAAGTAGCTCTGCCCCGGTTGTGGATGTCCGTCTTCGATCTGCTTGCCGCTGGCTGCCGCCGGGTTAACATCCACGAACTGGGTGACGTCACCGGGGACCAGCCCCACACGGATAAAGGGCCCGGCGGCCGTTAATGAACGCAAGATCTCGGCGCCGAGCGCGCCGCTGCCAAGCGAGTCCCACTGCAGGCGAATCCCATAAGACGACTCGCCGGTGGCGGCCAGGCCAGTAGGCGCGCCAGGAGCTGGCGGCGGCGTACGAGCATGGCATACATTGGCATAGCCGGAATAGGACGAGCCGAGGGCCAGCACACGGTAGAAATAGGTCTGATTGGCAAGGACGCTCTTGTCAGTATAGAAGGCCTCGTTTGGCCCCAGGGTGGCAATGACTTGATAGGGTCCCGCCCAGCCCTCGCGGCGCTCCAGCCGGAACCCTGCCTCGTCGTCGCTGTTATCGCGCCAGGAAACGTCGATCTCGAACGGCGACACTGCCTGGGCCAGGGCATCGCTTGGAGGCAGCGGACCGGCGGGACCGATCGCAAACAGGATACCATCCTGCGACGCCACATAAACCATCTTGCCATACCCAATCGCGGGAGAGGATGCCAACACGGATCGGCCCCCGATCGTCACGGACCAGCGCAGACTACCATCTCTGCGGTCCAGGGCATACAGCTTGGCGTGGCCGTCTGGCCCACCCACCACGTACGCCGCCTCGTCGTCGAGCGCGGGGGAAGAATCCACCGGGCCGCCCGTGTCATACTTCCAGCGCAGCGTGCCGTTCGAGTTGAGGGCATAGACGTTGTTATCCGTCACGCCAAAGTAGACGCTGTTGTCCTCTCCCACCGCCGGAGAGGAGTTGATGTCGTTGATCGTGCCTGCCACATCGTAGTGCCACTCTTCAGCCATTGCCGGGCTGATGGAAAGCAAGCGCCCGTTGATCGTGCCCACTACGATTGCATCGTTGGAACCGATAGCAGGCGAGCCCAGGGAAGGGGCGCCGAGATCAAAACCCGTGTTCAGTGTCCCATTCCAGTAGCTGAAATAGACCGCTCCATCGTCGGCGATCGCCGGGGTACCGGCCGAGCCAAAGCCGGCGGCCTGCTCTGCCCAGATCCGCTCCCCGGTGGGCCGGTATCCGTTATAGATCGAGAAACCGTCGCCCATATCGATGGCCGCCAACGCCAGCACGGTGCCATCAGAGGTCACACGCGGTGAGTTGCTGAAGGGCGACTGGCCGGGGGTGGGGCCGGCGGTTCCGGGGAACAGCTCCATCGGGGCGCGCCAGCGGAAATCTCCAAACCGGTCTACGGCGTAGAGGTAGCCATCCTCCGCGCGGAAGTAGAGTGTGCCATCGGTGGTCAGGATGGGGCCAGCATTGATCGCCCCACCGGCCTGGTAGTGCCACTTCTCCGTGCCATCCGGGTTGATGGCATACAGGATGCCCAGGGCGTTGCCGGCATAGATCGTACCATCCCGGCCGACAATGGGCGACGGCACCCCATTGGTAAAGGGGGCAGGGTTGAGGGGGAACGTCCAGCGCACGGCGCCCAGCGCTGGGCCGGAATAAGTCGTCAAACCGCTGTTGTGGGTGTCGTGGCGGAACATGGGCCATGGGCCGTCGAATTCGGCGCCCGCCCCCCAATAGCTCATCGCCGGGTCGCCAAACAATACGTTCTTTACGAGGGCTCGTCCGCGCGGCTCGCCAGTTGTCTCGTCAAAGAGCTGCATCGCCGTCTGATAGGTGGCATCTCCCAGGCGAGGGTAAGGGCCGACTAGGAGTTGGTTAAAGCGCAGCACGAGGTCTGGTCCCACCCCGGTGCCCGTGTTGCCTGTCCAGCCCGGCTCGAGCCCTGTGGTGCCGGTGGATCCATAGAAAGCCGATGCCTTGCCTTGGGCTATCAGGGTGACGCCCAGCCCGTGCCCGCTGGCGGTCCACGCCGTGCCGCATCCCTCAACCGCCACGACAGGTGCCGGCTCATATGGCGGGGCGATCGCCAGCGGAGGATCCAGCCAGGGGGCGTCATCCGCGTCGAGATAGCTAGATGGTGTCAGCTCTCGACGCGAAATGACCAGCCCATCGCCGGTATCCATCGGTTCAGTCGGCTCTGTGGGGAGGTCGTCGTCATAGTAATCATGGTCCCAATGATACTGGTAGACCGACTCTTCGTTGCCATGCCCGGCCAGGTTTACCAGCCCGTGCTGCGCCGCGTTCCAGGCAGCTACCAGGTTGTCGCGGTCGAGTGGGAATTCGGCTGCGAAAGAGGACTGGGGGACGTTGTTGGCATTCAATCCGATCTCAAAGAGGCGTGTGCGGTTCATACCCCATGGCTGCAGGGCATCATCCCAGATCGCCTCCATCAGTGCCGCCGTATCTGTGTCTTCGCCGATGAAGTATTCCTCGAATGCGGCCCCGTGGGCGTGGTAGGCACCTGCTGCCCAGGTCAGGCCGGTGAACTGCATAAATGCGCCCGCCTGGATGGTGTTCATCTTCCAGGCACTGCCCTCGCTCTCGAATGCCATCATTGTGCCCAATGCGCGCCGTACGTTCTCCGGCGCAGAGAAGGGCAGCCTGCCAATCGCTACTTCATAGTGCAGGTCTGCTTCGTCGGTTGGATCGTCCAGCAGCAGACCTTCGCCCAAGACGCCATTGTCGTTGCTGTCCCAGTCGCCGGTCAGGTCGGCATAGTACCAATCGGTGCTGGCCTGGCCGTTCTGATCTGGCGCGCGAGGACGAATGATGCGAAACGGGATCTGGGAGTCGGTCCCCACGAGCAGGGTATAGCGGACATTCCTGGGGCCAGAGGTATTGGCCAGATAGGCAATCTGTAGATAGTTACGCAGCTTTTCAGGAAAGTCGTCTCCCACCAGGTTGTTGGTGATCCATTCAATGGACTGGGTGTACACGTCAAAGCCCAGGCCGCGCTTGAATGCAACAAAGTCCTCAAAAACGTCGTTCTCCGCGAGGGCTGCCGGAGCTACGATCAGGTAACCGGGCCGCGCACCCGGAGGCAAATCAGCCCGGGAAGGGGTGGATCCAACGAGGGTATGAGCCGCCGGGACCGGCGTGTAGGATGCGGTCGCCGGCCCGGTGGCCGCAACCGCCAGGCTGATGACCAGGCTGGCGGTCATCAAGAAAAACGGACAACAACACACACGCTTTCTCATCGCCTCCTCCAGGTTAACAGAGCCAACCGGCAGCTTGCTCGCGGTCGGAACGCCGGCTGGCGATGGTCGTCAGACCCTGTCTTGTACGGATATCCCGTGTTCCTCAGATCTGGCCCAGCGCTCGATGAACCGAGCAACCCCATCCACTTCCTCCACATAGCCTACTTCCTGCGAAGCGACGTGCTCCACCCGCCCGCGCCAGTGGCGGTCGCCGCTGGCGCCGGTCTCGCGCCACATCCGTACGACAAAGATCAGGGTCTCGTCGGGATCCACCGAGCCGGACATTCAAAATCCTCCCTGGTGCCCACGGTTCGTGTCACCAACTGCGCTGTCACTCCTCCGGTAGGCCATGGGACGTCTGCCCAACTCACCAATCGCGCAAGGCGCAGGGCAAGTGGGTGCAACAGCAGCCGCTTCCCCGGAGCGCTGGCGCTGAGGGGATGGTCAGGACATAGCCTGCGCCCGTGGCTGTGCCACTCACCTGCCAGGCGTCACCCTGAGTCTGTCGAAGGGGCAGGCTGGCCAGTTGGTAGGTGCCACCGACGGAGGTCATGGCCTGGACGACGTATTCCGGTGCCGGGCCAGCCCCGCCAGATTGCGCCGACGTCACGCTGCCCAGACACACCAACGTGACGAGGGCAGCCAGAATCACAGTTCGAGCCTTCATCCGTCACCTCCTATTGGAGCGTCACCAGGACCTGGATCATCCCGGTGCCCGCGTCGAGCGATTCCAGGATCTTGCCCAGGATCGTGCCCCGTGGCGCGCTGTCGCCGGCGCGCATGGCGTGACCAGCATGTCGCCGGGGCGGATCGGACCGTTTTCGGCCGAGACCTTGCAGGGGACAACACGGCCAACACTCTCTTTTTGACAGCCATTTCCCTTTCTCTTCTTCAAATCTGGATTTGATAGGCTCAACTGCGAGCTGTAACGGGAACTCTTAAACAAATAGGCTGCATCCTTCTGGATACAGCCTACCACACCCAACTTATTTTGAACTTAATTTCGGCTCGTTCGCCCGGTAAAGACCTCAGGTCTGGCCCGTGGCTTGCACGCGCAACTGCAACCCGTGCGCCCGCACCTCCCGCAGGTCTTCCTCCTCGGCCAGGCGGATCGCCTCATCGGCAGCAGCCAGGGCGGCCTCGAACTGGCCGAGCAGCAGGCGGCCGCCGGCGATGTGCAACAGTGCCCCACCCCGGTGCCAGGGCAGGCCGACTTGCGGGACCAGGGTGGCAGCCTCGGCCAATGCCTGGCGGCCGGCTTCCGTCTCTCCCTGGGCCAGGCGCAGTTCACCCAGGGCGGCCAGGGCGTAGGCCGCCTCATAGACCTCGTGCGTCTCCTGGCTAAGGGCCAGTACCCGCTCCAGGGCTGCCGTCGCCCCTGGTCCATCCCCGGCACCCTGTTGCGCCTGCCCCAGGCGCAACAGGGTGCCGGCCAGCATCGCCCGCCAGTGGAGCGTCTCAAACGTGTAGGCGGCCTCCTGCAGATGGGCCACGCCCTCGGCCATCTGGCCCAGGGCGGCCAATGCCTGGCCCAAAGCCCGCCGGTTCCAGGCGCCGTAGGCGGGGCTGTCCACCTGCTCGGCCAGGGCCAGGCCCTGGCAGGCGTATTCCGCCGCCGTTGGAAAGTCACCCTGGCGGGCGATCAGGTCGGCCAGCTTGGCCAGGGTGCCAACCTCTTCGTGGCGGTCGCCGAGTTGGCGGACCAGGGTCAGCGCCTCCGCCAGGGCGGCGCGGGCCTGGGGCAGCCGGCCCACGCCCCACAACTCACACAGGACGTGGTGCAGCAAGGTCGGGTCGCCTACCTGGCGGGCCAGGCTCACAGCCTGGTCCAAAGCCTGGAGGGCTGATTCTCGCTCGGCCGGGATAGCCAGGAAGCCGCTGTCGGAGCCATAGCGGGCCAGGCTTCGTGCCAGTGCTGTCGGGTCGGCCAGGTCACGGGCTAGGGCCAGCGCCTCGGCTTGCAGGCCGGAAGGCCCCCTGGCGGCTACCTGGGTCTCGTCGTGGGCCAGGTGCCACAGGGCCTCCATCTCGGCGGCAGGATCGCCTTCGCGTCGAGCGGCGGCCAGCGCTGCCCGGTCGGCGGCCAGGCAACGCTCCAGGTCGCCGCGATAGTACCACAGCGTCCGCCACTGGAGGTGCAAGCGCGTGCGAAAACCGGGCGGTGCCGCCTGAGGATGGGCTTCGGCGATGGACATCGCCTGCTGGCACCAGGCCAGGGCCTCGTCGTAGGCCGTGAGATGCCCGGCCTGTTGGGCGGCGGTCAGGGCAGGCTCCAGAGCCAGCCAGGGCCGGTCGCCAGCGGCATAGTGGGTGGCCACGGTGCTGGCGGGGGCACCCTGGGCAAACAGCAGATCGGCCAACTGGCGGTGGAGCAGCCGGCGGCGGGGCTCGCTGAGGGCCTCGTAGGCAGCGCGGCGCATCAGGTCGTGGCCAAACTCGTACCTGTCCGGCTGGCGAGGGCGCAGAAAACCTCGCGCGCACAACCGCTCGGCCTGCTCGGCGAGCACCCGCTCGGGCCGGTCGAGAAAGTGGGCCAGCAGCGACAGGGCAAACTCCCGACCAACAACTGATGCGTGATCCAACACGGCCCGATCGTCCGCGGCGAGGCGGTCCAGACGTCCCAGCGCCACCGCCCGCACGCCGGGGGGCAGCAGCCACCGCTCGTCGAGGCCGGTTCCCTCGGTGACAGCCGCAAGGTCCAGTCCTTCCTGGGCCAGGGGCCGCAGCACCTCGGCCAGGAAGAAGGGGTGGCCCTCGGTCTCGCGGTAGAGCCGCCGGGCCAGGGCATCGCCGCTGTCCCGGTTGCCCAGGATGTGCAGCAGCAGGACGACGTCTTCTTCGCGGAATGCCGTGAGGGACAACTCCACCAACCGCTTCTGTCGGGCCAGCCGCTGGCGCAGGATGGTCAGAGCGTGGTCGTGGGCCAGGGCCTGGCTACCAGCCAGGTGGGTGGAGCGATAGGCGCCCACCAGCAGCAGGGGTTGTTCCTCACTCTGCCGCGCCAGGCGGTGAATCAATTGCAGGCTGGAAGGATCAGCCCACTGCAGGTCGTCGAGCAGCAGGACCAGCGGCTCATCCTGGGTGCAGAGCCGCATGACCTGGGCCAGGGAGGTCAGCAGTCGCGTGCGCTCGGCGTCGGGTGGTAGAGGCTGGTAAGGAGGCAGGCCGGGCCACATCTGGCGCAGTTCGGGAAGCAGCTCGGCTACGGCCGCCAGTTGGGCGGCCGGGCAGGGCGGCAGTCCGGCAGATGTGGCTGTAAGCAGAGGCATGAGCGCCGCGACGATCGGGGCATAGGCCATGTTCTGTTCCATCTCGTAGCAGCAGCCTATCAGAACCCGGGCGCCCCGCGCCGTTGCCAGGCCGGCCAACTCCTCCAGAAGGCGGGTCTTGCCGATGCCCGGCTCGCCCGCCACGAGCACGATCTGTCCCCGGCCATCCAGTGTCTGCTCGATGACGCCGCTGAGTTGGGTCCACTCTCGCTCGCGACCGACGAAGGGTAGGCGCACGGAGAGAGCTGGCGGGAGCGCCGCAGGGGGCCGGCGCGGCAAAGGGGGTAGGCTTCATTCGTCTTTTTGTTGGCATTTCTGGCCTGCACGAACGTGATCCAGGAAGGCATCGACATCGATCTCACAGCGTTCTGCTGGATCGAAGCGATACCCGGGCGGTTCGGTGAGGACAAAGGCAGACGTAACGCGGCTGGCTATTCCCGGTTCCAGCACGCGCCGCAGGTGACTGATGGCCACCCACAGGCTG
>JAFGOG010000104.1 GCA_016926595.1 Anaerolineae bacterium | reverse complement strand
TTCCACTCCTGGGCCAGGCGCAGGCCTTCCTGGCCCGTGGCGGCCTCGATCACCTGGTGACCGGCGTCTCCGAGCAGCCGGGCCCCACTGTGCAGCAACGGCAGGCCGTCGGCGACGAAAAGGATGCGTGCGTTGTGTTCGCTCTCGCTCACGGCAACATCACCCCACATATGCTACAAGCACATCATATCACATGTGCCCCGGGAGCGCAAACAGAGGCGGTGGACCCTGGGCAGTGGACGCTGGACACCAACCACTCTCGATTACAGATCTACGCCAGTGGCGTGCCTCACTCTTTGATCGCAACTCAAGATATGCCGACCACCCGACCCGGCCAAAGGAAGACGGTGGCCTGTCAGTCTGGTCGATCCACAACTACCTTCGAGGCATCCATAGGTTCTTTTCGTGGCTCGTAGAGGAAGGGTTCTTGGAGACAAATCCGGCGGCTGGCAAGAGCGGCGGGCATCGAAGGGGCGAGGCACGACGGCCGGTGGCCGGTCATTCGCCACCCTGAAGGTGATGGATAGCCTATCGACAGTTGTTAACGACACGGCCGCGGTCGTCGGCGGCAGTTGAGCAGCGGGGGGCAGAGCGGAGGTACTGACCAGGACCACACTCAGCATGTTCCATTCACCCTCTCGCTCTCGCCTTCCGGCGCCACGTGTACCAACACCTGCCTGATGCCCGGAATGTACACGTGCACTAGCTTTTCTACCCGGTCGGCCAGGCGATGCGCGTCTGGCAAGGGCAAGTCGGGATCGGCCAGGCAGTGGAGGACGACGTCGTGCCCGCCGGGGCCGGGACGGATGTGCAGCCGGGTGCAGTGACTCAACCCGGGCACCTCGCTCACTATGGCCACGATCCGTGCCTCCAGGTCACGCCGCTCATCCTCATCCAGCGGCGACGCCGGCACGACGGGTGTTGCAAGCGGCTCGATGTGGCTGTGGATGTCGCGCACGTGGGGCAGATCCTCGCGCACGGCCAGCTCCAGGCGGCTGACCCTGTCGTGCGCCTGGCCCAAAGTCAACTCCGCCGGCACCTCGACGTGCAGGTCGACAGAGTAACGATCTCGCACCACGTGAGCGTGGACGTCGTGGGTGTGCAACCCCATCCTGGCAGCGATGGCGCCCACCGTCTGCGCCAGGTTTTCTCCTGACCGGCGCACGGGATCGACGTGGACGATCACGTCGCCCCTCGGGACGATCTTGGCGACACGCTCATCCACCGCTTCTGCCACCTGGTGCGCCTCTTCCAACGACGTGCTGCGGTCCACGTTTATCACCAGGTCGACGAACACAGAAGCGCCCGCCTGGCGCAGGCGCACGGGACCGAGGCTCTGGACCCCCGGCACCTGCGCAGCCTCGGACGCGATCCGCTCGGCCAGGCCAGGCGGTGCCACGTCGAGCAGGACGACCACGGCACGCTTGCCGAGCTGCAGGCTGACGTACACGACAATCGCCGCCACCACGAGCGCCGCCACGGCATCGCCCTTGGCCAGCCACGCCCACTGGGGTCCCAACTGCCCGCTGAGCCAGACCAGGCCAAGACCCCCGATCACGACCGACGAGCTCCAGATGTCGGTGGAAAAGTGAAGCGCGTCGGCCTCCAGTGCCTGGCTGTTGTGCTTGCGTGCCGCCGCGTAGAGGATGCGCGAGCGCGTGATGTCGACAATGATCGAGGTGGCCATCACGCCAAAGGCCCACAGGCTGGCTTCGATCTCGACAGGTTTGAAAAAGAGGCGCTGGATCGCCTCGTAGATGATCCAGACGCAGGTGATCAAGAGCAGCAGTGTCTCGATCAGGGCCGACAGGTTCTCGACCTTGCCATAGCCGTAGCGGTAGTGCTCGTCGGGCGGCCTGTCGGCGATGCGTACGGCAAAGAAGGTGACCAATGCCGCAACCAGGTCGAGGCCGGAATGGGCCGCTTCGGCCAGGATGCCGAGGCTGCCCGTCATCAGGCCGACGACGAGCTTGAGGGCGGTGAGAAACACCGCCGCGACGACAGAGCTGAGCGCCGCGCTCCGCTTTTCCTTTTCGGCGTGTGCATCAATGCTGGCAGTCACGTCACGCTCCCTTTCGAAAGTTGGCCGTATAGACCCACAGGTTGCCCAAGTGCTCCTCGAAGTGGAACCCGGCTGCCTCGACGAGGCGCACTGTCTCGGACAGAGAGATAATCGGGATCGCCAAGCCCCGGACCGAGCTCCAGCACGCGCTGGCCGGGACGGATGCCGATCCGATCTACGATGGGGCGCATATAACGCCTGCGGATCGGGTTGTCTACCAGCCACGACACCGCAGCCGGGCAGGGCGAGCGGTAGCCCAATCGGGTCGCCAGCCGCGAGATCAGCTTGAGGGGAAAGAGCCAGAAGAATGCCAGCCCCGACCGATGCACGCGAGAGGCCGCCCTGGCGAGCATGGCCGGTGACAGGTCGAGGCCGATCACCGGGCCTGCTTCTCCTACCATCCTGGCCCACTCACGTTCGCTTGTTCACCGTTGGCCTCCTGCGTGTTTGCTCTCCACCCGCTCCAAGAGCGCGGGCAGCTCCTCTTCGATGAGTGAAAAGAGGTCGTGCGCCTCTTGCAGCCGCTCATCCACCGCGGCATCGCGGCCTTGAAGCAGCGCCAGGCCCTGCTCGGCGATGTCGTGCAGCGACGCCCACAGCTTGAGGCGCTGGCGGACAAAGACGGTCCAGCCGCCCGGTTTGAAGCGGAAAGAGACCTGCCTGGGCAGTGGTGAGGCGACGCGCTCGATGAGATCCATCTCGGTCAGCAGGCGTGTGTTGGTGCTGACCGAGCTTTTGCTCGCCTGCAGGATCTCGCACAGGTCGGTGAGCGACTGCTCGGGTGGATCGCAGATCAGAAGCACGCCCAGGATCCGGCCCGCCATGCGCGGCAGCCCCATCTGCTCAAAGTAAAGGCTGATGTCTTCGACAAAGTGCTTTTCTTCGTAGTAGCGCATGATTGTTGACTTTTCCTGTTGCTCATTCGATGATGGAAGGAGCATATCGCATTCTGAACGTTCTGTCAATATTGAACGATACGAAGGCATGGGTATAGCATTATTCCTGACAGCCTCTGTTGTTCAGGCAGGAATGGTGCATGGATATGTACGGGTGCATGGCGGTGTCTCGACGGCCGCGACACCGGAGTGGGGAGCGCCCTGGGGCGACGTGCCATAGATCGGAGAAAGGGTGAACACCAGCACCGCCAGGGCGGCGAAGAAGACACGCGGTGTGCGAGTGTCTCTCATGGCAAGCGACTCCTTTGGCAGCGCGAGCTACTGGTCCTGCGCGCGCCCCGGCTGTGATGGGCTGGCTGAGGCAAATTGGGCGTATTGCGCTGGCCGCTGCTGGCGCACCAGGGCCAGCAGGTGATCGATGAGGCCGTGGCGCTGGCAATAGTTGAGGGCCGCGTCGACCACTTCGTTGGGGCTGGGCTCTTGGTCCAGGTCATAGAGGATGGGCCGGAGCTGGGGATCATCCTGGCACAGGCGGCGCAGCTCCTCGGCGCCAAAGGCATCTAGCAGAAACTGGCGCACGCCCGCCAGCTCGGGGGCGAGATCGGGCTGGAGCCGCATCGGCGCCGGAGGTCGACGGCGCAGGGCCACGACCAGGCCCAACCCGGCCAGCCCGCAGAGCGACAGGAGGATGAGGATCGCCCAACCCAGGGGCGAGGCCGATCGACCTGCCCCCCCCGTCGGGCCCCCGCTGCCGGGTGTAGGTGCCGCCCCGACGACCTCGATTTCCAGGCTGCGCACCCACACCGGCCGGGCCTCGTCGCCCACGTAGGCGCGCACGGTGACGACGTGCGCGCCGGCGCTGCCGGGGGCTTTGATCTCCCAGCTCCAGATCGTGGCTTTGTTCACCTCGTCGAGGTCGACGCGCTGCGCCGCCGGGTAAAGCTCCTCGACGTCGAAGGTGAGGGAGTGGAGCTCGATGCGCATCATCTCGCCGACCATGATCGTCGCTTGGTAGGTGTTCAGCGTGCCGGCCACCGCGGGCGCATCCTCGGGAATCTCGACGCGCTCCACCTCCAGGGGCGAGAGGGATGCCAGCATGGCCGGGATGTAGACCTGTAACACGACAAAGTTGCTGGTGCCGGCATTCATACGCAGCGGGTACTCGATGCTCAGCTCGCCCAGTGCGGTCCGAGAGGTGGGGGCGACGCCTTCATTCGTCTCCAGGACGACGGTGGTGCCCGGTCCGAGGGGGCCACTCGCGGTGGCTGTGGGTGGGGGCGCTGCAGTTGCGCGGTCGCTGGGCGTCGCAGTCGAGGGGCTCAGGATACCTGTGGTGGGCGAGGGGGCTGCGGTCGCACGGTCGCCGGGCGTCGCGGTCGAGGGGCTTATGATGCCTGTGGTGGGCGTGGGGGGGGCGGTGGGCGGCGGTGGTGCGCGGGTGGGTTCCTGGGTAGAGGGCATCGCTTCGCGCGTCGGTTCTATGTTAGAAGGCGTGGGCGTGATCTCGAGGGGATGGCAGGCGGTGGTCAGGAGGAGGACGGCCACCATGAGCGGCCACAGGGGGGCAATCGGGCGCGCCGCCTGTGGATGACCTGCTTTATCGCACCACCCTGGCTGTTTTCTGCCCATCTCCACTGACTCTTGTCTCTCCTGGTATTATAACACCGCTGTGGCAGAAAAGCAATCCACTCTTGCCAGGTTGGGGGTTGCTTTGTCGCTGACGCTACTAAGAAACTGTCATTGTGAGGGCGCCGTCGTTTGGCGCCCGAAGCAATCCCAGACATAGTCACAGATGGGGATTGCTTGCTAGCGCTCGCTCGCAATGACAGTTTCTTACAGGCTGAGTAGCGCACGGCGCCATGGATCAACTCGCAACGACAGACCTGGACAGGGCCCTGCCGGCTCCCCTGGCAATTCCATCACGGACCGTGGCGAGTGCGGGCTGTGGACAGGCCGGGGCAACCCTTTGACCTTTTGACGTGTTGACCGGTGTGTCATATCACCTGTGGGGAAACAATCATCATGGCGTGGTAGCTGGTGCCGTGTTTGAGAGTAGTACGGCAATGTTTTGGGGGTGCAGAATCGGATGCCTGTCTGTGGTAAGGGGTTGCTGGCTCACTCTGTGAAACTCTAACCGTAGGGAGGATATGCTTACTCGTTATACACCCCTGCCCAACTTTTACCCAATTTTAACGCCGGAAACCAGTCCAAATACTTGACAAAACCATAACAATATGGTATTGTGTATAGAGGATGGATGCCTGGTCGATCACAAGATCGAAGGAAACAAGGAGTGACAAATGAACAAGACAGCCATGATCTGGGGGGCTGGCGGCGGCGTTGGCCGGGCGCTCGTTTCCCGACTGACAACAGAGGGCTGGCGCGTGCTGGCGATGGGCCGGCACCTTGGCCACCTGACCCCCGACCGCTTTGAGGCCAACGTGGCCGATGCCGAGTCCGTGGAGCAGGCCGTCGCGGCGGCGAGCCAGCAAGTGGACCAGGTGGACCTGTGGATCTATGCGGCCGGCGACATCACCGCCAGCAAAGTGGCCGAGGACTCGCCCGAGGCCTGGCAGCGCATCCTCGACGCCAACCTGACCGGCGCCTACCTGACCGCCCACTACAGCCTGCCGCTCGTGGCCGGCGACGGCCACCTCGTCTTTCTGGGCGCCGTCAGCGAGCGCCTGCGCCTGCCCCGGCTGTCGGCCTACGCCGCCGCCAAGGCCGGCCTGGAGGCTTTTGTCGAGGTGCTGGGCAAGGAGGAACGCAAGCGCCGCGTGACCCTCGTCCGGCCGACGGCGGTCGACACGCCGCTGTGGGACAAGGTACCCTTCAAACTGCCGCCCGGTGCGCTGAGCCCCGATGAAGCCGCCGAACGCATCCTGGCGGCTTACTGTGACGGCCAGCGCGGCGTGCTGGAGTTCTAGCTGGCCATGAGCAACAACCACCACTTCATCCGGCTGGACAGACTGTCCAAGGGCTTCCAGGAGGGCGGCCAGACCCGTGCCGTGTTGCGCAACGCCGACGCTGGCTTTGCCCGGGGCGAGTTTGTGGCCATTCTGGGCAAGAGCGGCAGCGGAAAGAGCACCCTGCTGAACCTCATCAGCGGCATCGGCCGGGTCGACGGCGGTGACATCTGGGTGGACGGCCAGCAGTTAACCAGCCTGGACGAACGCCAGCGCACGCTGTTCCGCCGGCAGAATATCGGCTTTATCTTTCAATTCTTTAACCTCATCCCTACCCTGACCGTCTGGGAGAACGTGGTGCTGCCGCTGGAGCTGGCCGGTGTGGACAATGGCCCGGCCCGCCGCCAGGCCGAGACCCTGCTGGAAGCGGTGGGCCTGCTCGACCGGCGCGACACCTTTCCCGACCGCCTCTCCGGCGGCGAGCAGCAGCGGGTGTCCATCGCCCGCGCCCCCTCGACCGCGACGGCTTTACCATCCGCGTCGAGGATACCTGGCACAGCCCGCACACCGAAGCCACCTACCCGGCCCGCTGGACGGTCGCCGTGCCTGCCGTAGACCTGGTGCTAGAGCTTGATGAATGAGGTTTAGAACAGAATGCCGGAAGAATACGTGTTTTCCCTTCGGGAAGGCAAAAAGATCCAGCGCATCGGCAACAAGGCCAACAAGCTGCGACTCCTTGCTCAGAGAGGCTTTCCGATTCCTCTAACCTACGTCTGTACCTGGGACGCCTATGGGCGCTATGTTCAGGGTGACACGCAGGTTATCGAGGATCTCGGAGCCGAGCTGGCGGCCAAGCTTGACAGGAAAAAGAGGTACGCCGTCCGGTCCTCTGCCAACCTTGAAGATGGGCTAGACCTGTCCTTTGCTGGCCAGTTCAAAAGCGTTCTCGACATCCAGGGGGTGGAAGAGATCCTGAAGGCCGTGCGTTTCGTCTGGGACACAACCCAGTCACCTTCGATACAGACCTACCTTGGGCAGAAAGGCTCTGGCAGCCAAGACCTCAAGATGGCAGTCATCATCCAGGAGATGGTGCCCGCGAGGGTATCCGGTGTTGCGTTCAGCAAGAATCCCTTCACCGGCCTGGATGAGGTGCTTGTCGAGGCGATCCGGGGCAGCGGCGAGGCCTTGGTCCAGGACGGCGTCACACCTCAGAGATGGATCAACAAATGGGGAACCTGGATGGATATGCCTGACGGCGCAATCGATGGGCAGGGAATTGAACTCGAGATCATAGAGGATGTGGTCCGCCAGACCAAAGAGATCGCCAGAACCTACGGCCGCCCCGTTGACCTCGAGTGGGTATACGACGGTCGCGAAGTCAAATGGGTCCAGATGAGAGAGATCACAACCCTTGATATTCCCGTATACTCCAATCGACTCTCGAAAGAAGTCTTTCCCGGGATCGTCAAGCCGCTCATCTGGTCGGTGAATGTGCCGCTGGTCAACGGGGCATGGGTGGCGCTGTTCACGGAGTTGATTGGACCTAACGACATCCAACCGGAGGCCTTGGCTGGCCGCTTTTACTCCCGCGCCTACTTTGACATGGCAGCCGTGGGCCAGATATTTGAGTTGCTGGGCCTGCCAAGGGAAACGCTGGAGCTCCTGATGGGGATCGAAGTTGAGGGGCCTGAACGCCCGTCGTTCAAGCCTTCTGCCAAGACCTACAGGCTATTGCCGCGGATGCTGCGTTTTGGCCTGGACAAGGCGCGATTTTCCCGAAAGATTGAGGCCTTTTTGCCGGCGATGGAGAGTGAGTTCCGAGCCTTTGAGCTCAGGCAGGGTGAGGAATTGAGTGAGGATCAGCTTCTGGAAAGAATCGACTGTCTCTACCCACTGGCGCAAGAGACGGCCTACTACAACACGGTGATCGCGCTGCTGATGCGGGTCTACAACAGGCTCCTAAGAAGCCAGTTGGGCCGCATGGGTGTCGATTTCGAGAGTTTCGATCTGGCCGCAGGTATGCAGGAACTGGAACGGTTCGAGCCCAATGTGCACCTGGCTTGCCTGTCCCAAGCGTATCGCGCCCTTGACAAGAATCTGCAAGAGCGCATCGGCGAGGTTCGCTTCGAGCAGCTCACCACGGTGCCAGGGACCGAGGCGCTGCACAGGGGGATCGCGCAGTTCCTCAACCGGTTCGGCCACCTGAGCGACAGCAGCAGCGATTTCTCCCAGGAGCCCTGGCGAGAGAATCCTGACCTGATCTTGCAGATGATTCTGAACTACGTGCCCCCCACATGTGTCACCTCAGTCCGCGTCCAGTTGGCAGACTTGCAAATTCCAGCCCTGCGACGGCCATTCTTCATGTGGACATACAACCGTGCGCGGCGTTTCCACTGGTACCGGGAAGCGATCAGTTCACTGTACACCTATGGCTACGGCCTGTTTCGCGACCTCTTTCTGGCCCTGGGCCGTCACTTTGTGCGACGCGGCTTGATTGCGCAAGCAGACGACATCTTTTACCTTTACGTGGACGAAATTCGGGAGATGGTCAAGACGGATCAGCCGGAACAGGATTATGAGAGATTGGTGCGGGAGCGGAAGGATGAGGCCGACCGGATGCAGGAACTCGTCCTTCCGGAGATCATCTTTGGCCACGAGGCGCCTTCGCTCGAGCCGAGGCAAGGCGCGGGATTGAAGGGTACTCCCACTTCGCGGGGCGTCTACACCGGGCCGGTTAGGGTTCTAGAGGGTATCCAGGACATGGTCAGAGTTCAAGCGGGAGACGTGTTGGTCATCCCCTATTCGGACGTGGGCTGGACACCGCTGTTTGCCAAGGCCGGAGCCGTGGTCGCAGAGTCGGGCGGCCTCCTCTCACACAGTTCTATCATAGCCCGGGAATATGGGATTCCCGCCGTAGTGTCGGTGCCGGGGGCCTGCCAGCTTGCCGATGGCACGCCGGTCACAGTCGATGGACACAGTGGAAGTATCATCGTTCACGAGGCGGCATAAGGATCGTGGTGGGCAGGCGCAGTCTTGGTAGCTTTGAGTACGATAACAAGATGGAGGAAGAATGATGGCTTTTCTCAAATGGTTAGCTATTGCAGTCCTTGCTCTCGGGTTGGGAGTACTGACGGTTCGATATCTTACGGTTCACCCCATCAGCATGAGCTGGTATCTGCTGGCGCTATGCACCGTGCTGTTTGGCCTCATCGTCGTCCTGGCAGTGAGTTTCAGGGGAAAGACTCTACTGGTGGCAGTTTCCCTGGCCCTGGTTCTATTCGCAGCCGGCTATCTGGTCATGACCCGAGCCTTCCTGAGTAGAGAAGATCCGAGGCCTGTTCCAGAACTGACACGGGCCGATGGTGACCCGGGTCTCGGGCATACGGCGGTCGTCTACTTTACTCATGGAGAACCGGAAACCTATGACCCTATCGGTTGGATCAACCAGTTCAACGAGTTTGACGAGCAGGGCATCGCTTTCGTGCCGCTGGCGGCGCGACCTCTGTTTGTTAACCAGCTCAGGAACAAGTACCTCGAGGTGGGCCGCAGCGACCACCGCAGGATGCACAGCCAAATGGTGACTCGCCTAGAGGAAGCCTTCCGGGCAGAGGGCGACATGAGGACCAAGTTCTACTATAGTTTTCTGGACGATAACCCTCGACCAGATGCCGCGGTCATCCAGGCCCTCAATGAGGGGGCTAGCAGGATCGTGATCAGCGAAGTTTTCCTGACCATCTCCAACCACACTGCGGAGGGAGAAGAGCTCATCGAGGCGCTGAATGTCGAGGAGAGGTTTGGGATACCGCTGGTCTTCACCGGCCCTCTGTACGATTCCGAGACCTTACAGAGCATGTTCGTCCAAAGAGCCAACGCCCACATCGGCGACACAGCCAAGTCCGAGGTGGGGATCTTGTTGGTAGGCCATGGGCAGCCGGACGAGTGGGATGTGGAGTGGGCCACTGAAACCGAGCAGGAGATAGGCTTCCGACAAGCCGTGCTTGAGCAATTCGAAAAAGACGGCTATCGTCCCGAGAACTTGGGCCTGGCCTGGATGGAGTTCAAGGAGCCCAAACCCGCGGGCAAAATTGAAGAGTTCTTGGGCAACGGCGTGGAAAAGGTCCTGTATTTCTCGGCTGCAATCAGTGCCGATGCTATCCACAGCCAGTGGGATGTCCCAGCCTTGGTCAATGAGTCGAGAGTGCCCGAGGGGTTCCCGCTGATCAACCTGGGTGCCTGGAATGATGATCCGATTGTGATCCAAGCCATCAAGGAGAAGATAGACGCGCAATTGGAGGGGCTTGAGACGACGCTGCCAACCATGGACGAACAAGCAGTGCATGCTGGAGGAGAGTAGGAACATGAGCATACCCATCGCGCTCCTTGCAGGCGTGGTAGGCTATCTGATTGGCTCCTTCTCTTTTGCACGTCTGCTGATAAGAATCCGCGCTCCTGGGGCGGATGTCTCAAAGATAGAGCACGCTATTGAGGGCAGCAGCGAGGTCTTTGAATCTGGCTCCATCAGCGCTACCGCGGTCCGGTTTCAGTTGGGAAGCAGATATGGCTGCCTGGTTGCGATCTTGGATATCCTCAAAGCGTTGGTCCCTACGCTGCTGTTCAAGCTCTGGCAACCGGATGCCCCTTACTATCTCGTCGCTGCGACCCTGACTATCATTGGACACAACTATCCCTTCTACTACGGCTTCAGGGGGGGGCGCGGCCTGGCAACAATATACGGGGGGTTCCTGGTTGTCGACTGGGTTGGTGTGCTGGTGACCAACACCGTGGGCATGCTACTGGGCGGACTGCTGGGACAGGTGCTCCTGATGCGCTGGGCTGGGCTCTTGTTGATGATCCCTTGGATCTGGTTCCGCACCCATGATCCTGCAAAACTTGCTTACGTTCTGCTTGCCAATGCGTTATTCTGGTTTGCGATGCTGCCTGAACTGAGGCAATATCTCCGCCTGCGGAGAGAGGGTGATCTGCCAGATGAACAGCAGGTTGCAGAGTTCATGGGAATGGGCAGTGTGTATCGCGTGGTACAGCGGTTCAGCCTGGTCAACCTGTTTCGCAAGAAGGAAGATGGCTCCCGATGATGGCTGGCCCATAGGTGCGCCGGCCGACCGGCCCAGCTCTGGCGTCGGTTCTGGGCCGTACAGGAACAGCAGGCGTCTTTATCGTCCTGCTTTAAGCGGGTGATGCGCCATGCTCTTGGGTTGTCTGGAGGTGCGATCTGGACAACTGGCGCTGCTCGCTTGACGGGCATCCTATTTACCTCTATGATACTTGGGGAACCGCATCCAACCGGACTGGCTATGGGATAGGATGGATAAACCGTGAATCTGCTGGTTGCACTGCTCGCCATGGTGATTGGATATCTGGCGGGTTCTGTTTCCTTCGCACGCCTGGTAGCCAGGCGGTTTGCTCCGCAGCAGGACATCACCAAGATCGTGGTCGAGGGCACGGACGGCGAGGGAAGGTTCGAGTCCGATGCGGTTAGCGCCACATCGGTGCGACTGCACCTGGGGCCCGGTTACGGTTGCCTGGTCGGTGTCCTGGACATTCTGAAGGCCACCATGCCGGCGCTGCTCTTCAAGCTGTGGATGCCAGAGGCGCCCTACTACCTCCTGGCTGCCGGTTTGGCTGTCGTGGGCCACAATTGGCCCATCTACTATCGCTTCCAGGGTGGTAGAGGCATATCGCCTAGTATGGGTGGGATGCTGGTCGTCGACTGGCTGGGGGTCGTCGTCACGAATCTACTGGGCTTGGCCAGCGACCTGGTCATCAGGAATCCACTGCTGTCCTCGGGGGTCTGGCTGGGGCTCATGGTTCCCTGGATCTGGCTTGGCCCCCACGGCTGGCCTGAGCGGATCTATTCGGTAGCGGTGGTGATCATCTACTCGGTATCCATGCTCCCTGATTGGCAGCAGATGCTCCACCTCAAACGGAGGGGAGAGCTGGAGAAGCTGCAGCTCGCTACGGAAGTACGAGTCAGGAGCCGCCTGGATCAAGGGGTGGCACAACAGCGCTCGGTGGCGGACCTGCTTGGAGAGCTAGTTTCCAGGCTGAGAGGCAAAGACGGCGAGAGCTGAGCGGGGTCAGGTCCAGGCGTTCAGTTCTCGCCTCCCCAGTGATATCGCCTTTCTCCCCACCTAGAATCCATCTCGCTTCTCCCCTTTCATCTTTTGAACGTCAGAGATCATTTCGGCAGCCATGACAATGTACTGCTTGGCCATTGCTCTTCTGAACCGGTTCCGAGAGAGAAGTAGCTGGACCTGTTTCATCACCGCCTTCGGCCGCACATAGGTGCCGATCCAGAAGCCACTGAATACGTCTTGCAGCTTCTCAGGAGATATGGAGGACCGTATCACCGATTTGCCAAAGCCATAGTCATCCCAGTTGTAGCTGCTGATCAGGTCTTTTTCTTTCAGCTCGATGAATTTGTCAGTCCCTGGAAAGGGAACAGCCAGAGAGCCCACAACAAACGAGCAGTAGTCCGGGTACAGATGCCTCGCATACTCCAAAATCGAATCCAGTGACTCCTCGGTGTCCTCAGGCGCACCAAAGATGAGATACACCGATACCATGATGTCGAGTTCCTTCTCCAACGTACGCATCATGGACTCGACAGAGCTGAGATCATACCCCTGCTTGCCAAAGCGCGCTCGTTGTTCGGGATCAGGGGACTCGAGTCCGAAGACGATCTTGAAAAGCCCGTTTCTTTTCATTCGCTCCCAGAGATCCCGATAGCGCAGAAAGACATCTTCGCGTGTTTCATAATACCAATACAGCTTCTCTCCGCTCTTCTCGAGTGCATCCAGGAATCCCTCGAGTTGCTCACGTACAAGAAACGAAGCGTCATCTTGGAAGAAGAAGGTGTCATGGCCAAAGTGCTTCTTGGCCCACACCATCTCTTCCACGATTCTGGCAGGGTCCCTTTGTCTCACACCCTGATGCATTTTCCAGGTGATGCAGTAGGGACAATGATATGGACATCCCCGCGATGATGATGTGGCCAGAAGTTTATTGCCCACCCAGTGATACTTGTCCACCGGAAACAGGTGCCAGGCCGGAAAAGGGATAGAATCGACGTCTGCAATAGGCGGGCGATCGGGGTTGCGCACGGCCTCTCCCTGGTCGTTGCGCCAGGTGATCCCGAGTAGATCATCCAGGGGCTCGCCAGCCGCAACCCTCTTGCAGAGACGGCTCATGGTCTCCTCGCCTTCGCCTCGCACGATCACATCCAACTGCGGGCACTCGGCCAACGATTCCCTATCCGCAAACGAGAAATGGGGTCCTCCTGCGACCGTGATGATATCCTGACTGATCTCCTCCTTGGCACGTGCAAAGATGGTCAGCGATCGCCGGATAACCGGCGTCTGCCCGCCGGCCCCAATCACGGAAGGGGAAAACACCCGTATGCGCTCCATGACTCCGTCAAAGTCGAGGTTCTCAGCCGCAGCATCGAGAACCTGGACTTGAAAGCCGTCACGCTCCAGAACCGCCGCAATGTAGGCGAGCCCCAGGTTCGGGGATAGCTGCATCTTTAGGTGATACATGGGCGGCTGAATGAGCATAACTTTCATACATGTACCTAGCATTTTCGGAGTCGCACACTTTCTGGCATGACTGCCGTCAACCCTTGGTCGAACTCACTCTACGATCGTTCTTTCTCTCATCTCAAAGCCAATGGACTCCATATGCCGGTCAGTCGACAGCTCGCCCCTATTTGCAGACAGCGACCCGCGGCCGGCCGGCCGGTCGGGGCAATGACGACACCCAAGGCGCGCGGATGCTGTGCCAGCCCCCTACTGCCGACGAGTCCGCACTCGCAGGGCAGTCGCCGCGAGGGCATAGGCGATGGCTGCCAGGATTGTGTCGTCGCCGCGCTGCCGCTGCCCAGCGCCGCCGATACCGTAAATCCGGCCAAGCCCGTGCCGAGCAGGACGGCTAGGCCGATGACCGCTGATCTTCTTTCTCTCTCATCTGTTTAGCCTGAGCGTACGCAGCCAGCGCCCGCTCGCGCGCCCAGGCATGGTCGATGATCGGCGCCGGGTAATCCTGCCCGATGATGCAGCCGGCTGTCTGCTGCACCTCCGGCGGTGTCTCCCACGGCGCATGGATGTAACGCCCCGGCACGTGAGCCAGCTCCGGCAGCCACTGGCGGACATAGGCGCCCTCGGGGTCGTGCTTTCTGCCCTGCAGCACCGGGTGAAAGATGCGGAAGTAGGGTGCCGAGTCGGTGCCGGTGCCGGCGGTCCATTGCCAGCCGCCGTTGTTGGCCGCCGGGTCAGCGTCTACCAGGTGCTGCATGAACCAGCGCTCTCCCCACCGCCAATCGATCAACAGGTCTTTGACCAGGAATGAAGCGACGATCATCCGCGCCCGATTGTGCATCCAGCCGGTCTGCGCCAGTTGGCGCATGGCGGCATCGACTACCGGGTAACCCGTCCGTCCCTGGCACCAGGCGGCAAAGGCCATCTCGTCGTTCTCCCAGGTGATGTCACGCAAGTCGGCGCGAAAGCTGTACCGTTCTGTCTCTGGAAAGTGATACTGGATCGACAGGTAGAAGTCGCGCCAGATCAGCTCGGTGAGCCACGTCTCGGCTCCGCTACGGGCCTGGGCATCGGGCGCTGCCTCGATCGCGCGCCGAGCGCTTGCGGCCGCCTGGCGCGCCGACACCATCCCAAACCGCAGATAGGGCGACAACTGCGACGTGCCGGCCAGGTCCAGCCGGTCGCGGCCTTTTGCGTAGCGATAGATGGCCGAGTCGTCGCCCTCCACAAACGCCCCCAGTCGGCGATGGGCCTCCGCCTCGCCGGGCTGGAATGGCGCGCCGTTCGGCAGGGCCGGCTCGGCCGGGATCGGCAAGCTGTCCAGGTGCGGAACTGCCGGCAGTGGACCCGGCGCCGCCAACACTTCCCTGGCTGGCGGCAAGGGCAGCGCCTTCCAGGCACGGCTGAAGGGCGTGAACACCATGTATGGGCTGCTATCCGGCTTTAGCACTACCTCCGGCGGGTGGATGGCCAGACCTCCTGTCAGATGCAGGGGCAGCACTTGCGCCACGCGTGCGTCTCGCTTCCGGCCGTAGAGCCAGGTATCCTCCTCGGCGAATATCCCCTTGGCGCTGCTTTCATCCATCAGCCTGGTCAGCTCCTCGACCGGATCGCCCTGCCGGATGATCAGACGGCTGCCTCGGGAGCGCAGGCTCGCGTCGAGCCAGCGCAGTCCGTCGAACAGGAATGCCACACGGCCCCTGGCCGCATCTCCGACATAGTCGGAAGAGAGGATCGCCGGATCGAGGATAAAGACCGGGATCAGCCAGTCAGCCGCAGCCAACGCGGCGTTTAGGGCCTGGTTGTCGGCCAGACGCAGGTCTCGGCGGACCCACCAGATGGAAGCTGTCACGGAAGCGCCTTTCTACTTTGCGCCAGGGCATCCCGCAGCACCCCTTCAAGCTCGGGGAAGCGGAACTGAAACCCCAAATCGACAAGCCGCCGTACGTCGGCTGCCTGGGTCACCACATCCAGGCCGCCCACGGCCGCCCTGCCCACCGTCGGGAGGGCCAAGGTTGTCAGGATCTTGACAATCGTTCGATCAACCGTTTGCATTCCCTGGCGCCGCTTCCGGATTCTGATGGGCAAACCGGGCAGCCATGCGCCCTCCCGGATAAAGAACCAGGCCAACCGTCGGGTTGTCGGCCAGCGGTCTGAAGACCAACCATGGCTCCGTTTCCACCTGGCCTTATTTGAAAGGTATTGGTGCTAGACGGGGGCCAGGGTGCCGGCAAAGATCATCCAGGCCAGGGCCGTCTTGGCGGTCAGGCTGAGGATGATATACACCCGCTCACCAAACAGGTAGTCTTTCCAGCGCCCCACCTTCTTGTACTGGAGGACCATGTTCACGGCAAAGATGTTAAAGAAGACAAAGAGGGTGGGGACAATGGCATAGACAAAGGCCGGTGGCTTGGCGTCGGACGACGACAGCGACCCCAAGAAGTAGAGCACGATGACGATCCAGGGGACAATGCCGGCGATACAGCCATAGATGAACGACGTCCAGTCGGTCTTTTTGGTCGTCTGGTTGTGCAGCTCCATCATGATGCCGAACAGGTTCATCATGGCGTTGACGCCAAAGAGGGCGATCATGGTCCCCAGGTCATAGATGCCGACCAGCATGCCGATCAGGACGATCATGAGCGACGAGCTGAGGGCATACTCGTAGAAGCGGGCCGGGTTCATACCCTGCTTGAGATGGGCGACGTACCACTTGTAGCCGAAGGTCGCCAGCGAAAAGTGGGCCACGGCCGAGATCAGCAGAAAGGTCGCAATCGCCGGGCCGAAGCGCAGGTCGTAGACCACCTGGGGGTCTGGCACTAGCTTGAGCGCCGCCGTGTCAAAGGTCAGGAAGCTGGTGTAGATGGGGTAGGTCGTGTCGTTGCTGAGCACGATCATCAGGATGCCCTGCAGCAAGTGCAGGAACCCCATCGCCAGGTTGAAGCGGCGCAATCCCTGGTAGGTCTTTTCGGGTACGTCCGACCCCTTTTTCGAGACAACAGATTCTGCAGGCATGGTCTTTTCCTCCTTGTTCTATGTTTTGATTTGAGTAACTATCGCGGTCCTTGCTCACCAACCACTCCATAATCCCCGGTGCCGGATTGGATTATATCACAAGCGTGATACTAGGTCAATATGCGGTCCGGATGTCCTATTCATG
>JAFGOG010000103.1 GCA_016926595.1 Anaerolineae bacterium | reverse complement strand
GCCGACAGGTCGTCCAGGACCAGAACCGTATGCCCTTCGCCGGCCAGCCGGTTGGCCAGCACCGAGCCGATGAACCCGGCGCCGCCGGTCAATAGAACGCGCATCGTGTCACTTTCCTGACAGGGCAACCATAGGGGGTTGCCCCTACACAACGGGGCAACCACACAGGGTTGCCCCTACGCAACAGGGCAACCACAGGGGGTTGCCCCTACGCAACAGGGCAACCATAGGGGGTTGCCCCTACACAGCAGGGCAACCACAGGGGGTTGCCCCTCCGGTCGCAGGGGGCCGGCCGCGCCGCTCGCATGCGCAGTATAGCACCGCTGGCCGGTTTTGCCAAGTTGTGAGCCTGTTAGGGTCCGAGCGGCAGGTCAGCGCTGAACCAGCGGTACGCGCCCAGCGAGCGAAAGCCGGCCGCCAGGAGCGTGTGGAGCAGGGGCTGATCCCGCCCCTGGACCATGGCGCTGACCTCGTCCGGCCCGGCGGCTGTGGCCCGGCTCACGGCGTGGTAAACCAGGGTCTCCCGCACTGCCCGGCTGGGCGCGCTGAGCGATTCGATCCAGATGCCACGGTAGAGGAGCGTTTCCACCGCGATCAGCTCGGCATAGCCGGCCGGGCGGCCATGCTGTTCGGCCAACAGCAGCGTTGGCGGCCCCGGGCGATTTTTGATTGGGGCTGCCTCGGCGGGCTCTAGATCCTTCAAGCGCCAGGAGGCTGGCAGGGCGTCGGCGCCTGAGGCCTCGTGGACCGTCACGCCGGGCGCGGGCTCTGGCCGCGGCGCCTGTTCCCCCAGGCGGTGGATCAGCAGCGTGCACGCCCCGGGCTCGGCCTGAAAGCCCGCGCCGGCAAAGGCCCGCGCCGAGCGGCGGTTGCTGGCCGCCACCACCGCCCGGGACCGGCCGGCCAGGCCCGCGCCGCCAGCGGCGGCGGCCTGGATCAGCCGCCGGCCCAGCCCCTGGCCCTGCCGGTCGGGGCGCACCGCCAGCAGATCGATCTCCCACCACACGCCCTGCCGGCTGCTGACCAGAAAGGCGGTGACAAAGCCGGCTACATAGCTGCCCGGCGCGCAGCTCCCAAGAAGGGGGCGACCACGCGGGGTCGCCCCTACGGGATTGGCATCGACGGCCAGCCAGGCGCGCTGCAAGCCGGGAGGGCGACCACACAGGGTCGCCCCTACGGGATCGGCGTCCGCGCTGCCGGTCGTGAGCATCGCCCGTACCTGTTCGGCGCTATACGGGCACTCGTTAAAGGTGGCCTGTTCCACGGCCAGCAGCCCTTCGGCGTCGGCCAGCGAGCCATCAAAAGCGCGGATCATGAGCCCATATATACCAGCAAATCACCGCGCCGTCAAGGTCGCTTGCCAGGATGCCCGGAAACAGGTATAATGGCCCGGCGATTGCACATTTGTCCATGTTAAGGAGAGGTGCGTGAACGTCCGGCGTCTTTTGATCCTGCTCGTCGTGTTCTTTGGCGGTATGACCAGCCTGGGGGTCGAGCTGTCTGCGTCGCGGCTGCTCGATCCCTTTTTCGGCAACTCACTGATCATCTGGGCCGTGCTGATCGGCATGGTGCTGCTCTACCTGACGATCGGGTACTATGTCGGCGGCAAGTGGGCCGACCGGCAGCCCCACGACCGGGTCCTGTATCAGATCACTACCTGGTCGGCCTTTCTGCTCGGGCTGGTGCCCTTTGTCGCCCGGCCGGTGCTGGCCTGGTCGGTGCGCGGCTTTGCCGAGTACAGCGCCGGCATCCTGGCCGGGTCGCTGCTGGGCGTGGTGCTGCTCTTTGCCGTGCCGGTCACGCTGCTGGGCTGCGTCTCGCCCTTTGCCATCCGCCTGGCGGTCACCGACGTCGGGTCGGCGGGCAAGACGGCCGGCGGGCTGTATGCCCTGTCCACGGTGGGCAGCCTGGTCGGCACCTTTTTGCCGGTGCTGGTCCTGATCCCCACCATCGGCACGCGCAACACCTTCTTTTTGCTGGCCTTTACCCTGCTGGCCGTGTCGCTGGCCGGCCTGTTCTGGTCGATGAGGGCCAAAGCTCTGCCCTACCTGCTCCTGCCGTTGGTGTTGATCGCCCTGATCCTGCTCTTCCCGGCCGGCCTGATCAAGCCGGTCGAATATGGCGAGCTGATCTGGGAGGGCGAGTCCCCCTACAACTATATCCAGGTCGTCCAGGTCGGCGACGAGGTGTGGCTGCGGCTGAACGAGGGGCAGGGCGTGCACTCGATCTATGCCCCCAACAGCGTGCTGGTCGGCGGCATCTGGGATTACTTTTTGATCGCGCCCTATTTCAACAATCCGCCCTACACCGCCGACCGGGTAGGCAGCCTGGCCCTCATCGGGCTGGCCGCCGGGACGGTGCCCAAGCAGTACACCGCCGTCTATGGCCCGATCCCGATCGACGGCGCCGAGATCGACCCGGAGATCCTGGCCGCCGGCCAAAAGTATTTCGACATGACCGAGCCGAACCTGAACGCCGTGGCCCAGGATGGCCGCTACTTCCTGGCCAACAGCCCTCGCCGCTACGACGTGATCGCCGTCGACGCCTACCGGCCGCCCTACATCCCCTTCCACCTGACCACCCGCGAGTTCTTTGCCCAGGCCCGCGACCACCTGACCGACCATGGGGTCGTGGCCATTAACGTCGGCCGCACCCGCACCGACTGGAGCCTGGTCAACGTCCTGGCCGGCACCCTCAAGGCGGTCTTTCCCAACGTCTACACCGTCGACCTGGCCTCGCCCGGCTCGGACCTGAGCAACGTGCTGGTGGTGGCCACCAAACAGCCGACTGGCCTCGACAACCTGGCCCGCAACGCCGAGCTGATGACCGACCCTATCCTGCGCCAGGTAGCCGGCAGCGCCGTCCCCCGCGCCGCCGAGTTCACCACCCCCAGCGTCGTCTTTACCGACGACAAGGCGCCCGTGGAGCAGGTCGTCCACGGGCTGATCCTCAGTTTTGTGACGGGGAACTAGACGGATGGGACGCAGATTGACGGCCGCCAGAAGCATCCGACCCGCATCGGTTTCAAATGCCGGCGGAGCTCAGCGGTGGTGCTGTCCACGTCTGTGAAATCTGGATCGGTGCTCACCAGGTAGTCCACCTGCGCTGCGATAGCCGCCAGAGCGACAGGGATATCGTGGGCATCGCGCACCAGTCCGGCAT
>JAFGOG010000102.1 GCA_016926595.1 Anaerolineae bacterium | reverse complement strand
GCTGAGAGCCAATAGCTGACTGCCCGACCTAGCGCGTCCCGAAGAACAGCTCCCACCAGGCCTGACGATAAGAGGCTGGCAACTCTTGCTGCGACGGTTCGAGCTCGGGGCTTTCCTTGGCTGAAGGGGCGACGACGATGACTGGAACCTCGCCAGTCTTGGCCCAACCCTGTTCTCGCGCCCATGCCTCGGCCGCTTGGTCGGATTGGGCATAGCCCAGGTGGACGTGCAGATCCTGGTTCCGCTCCTCAGCCAACCTGACCTTTTCCTGGATCTGCTGGAGCTCTTGGCCGCGTTGGTAGCTTGTAGCTACCTGCCGGCCAAAGTTCACGACCAGGTAGAGGAGGACAGTCCCCATCAGGATCAGGACTAACTGGCTGACTAGCGGTGTTCTGCGAACCTCTTTGCCGATCATAGCTACCACCAGGTGCCGAAGGTGGGAGTTGAACCCACATGGGCGTACGCCCACTGCGCCCTGAACGCAGCGCGTCTGCCTATTCCGCCACTTCGGCGCGCACCGATAATCTACCACTATTCCTGGGTTTTGTCAAGCGGTGGTTTTTCGGTGACTGCTATTTGTTGCATTTCGACATACCAGTCGTCGATGTTACGAAAACGGTCGCTGTTGACCAGAAGGGGTGATAGCTGGACCCCTTGCACTTGGAGATCGACGGCGTAGGTGTAGATCGGATAGTAGATCAGCAATGAGGGCACCTCATCGGCAAAGATCTCCTGAAAGGTGTAGTAGAGTTCGGTACGTCGTTGTTGGTCGGGGATGGCCCGTGCTTGCTCTATGGCAATATCGGCCTCGCGATTGGCAAAGCCAGAAAAGTTCTGGCCGCCCTCGCCTATCTGCGTCGAGTGCCACCAGGGATAGGGGTCCGGGTCAGCAGCCAGCCCTACCTCGATCAGAGCCGCGTCGAAATTGCGTGGGCTTGATTGGAGAACGTTGGACAGCAGGTCGGCGCCCTGGGGTTGGACCCTAGCATCTACGCCGATCGCTTGCCAATACTGGGCGATGGCTTCAGCCATGGAGATCATCAGTGGATCATCACTGGTGAACAAGGCAAAGACCATCTCTACGCCATCTTTATCTCTGATGCGATCTCCATTCGTATCGGACCATCCGGCACTATCAAGCAGAACCATGGCTGCATGGGAATCGAAAGGATAGCGCCGCACGGTGGGATCGTAGGCCCAACCGGTAGGTGGGATAGGGCTGTTGGCTACGATCCCCTGTCCGCGCAAAGCATTATCAATCAGCGCTTGGCGGTCCAAGGCATAGAGCAGCGCCTGGCGGACATTCCTATCCTGGAAGAACGGTGCGCTCTCACGCTGCAGATTTAGATAGATCAAACCGTAGCCGGCCTGTTGTGCGGAGTAGAGCTGCAGATCTGGCAGTTGGGCCAGCTCAGACAGATGTTCAGGGCTGACCCGGTAAATGCCTTGGATGTCACCCCGTTTGTAGGCTGCCAACATACTGTCCCAATCGCCGAATGACCAGATCTCGAGCCGCTGCAAGTAAGGCTGCGGCCCCCAGAAATCTGCATTGGCCACCAGGGTCACCCGATCAGGGGTAACCTCTTCCACCTTAAACATCCCAGTCCCAATGGGATGTTGTGTTGAAAACTCGTTCGTTGGGAGATCGGCAGGAAGCACATCGCTGAGCAGGTGAGCCGGCAGCACGCCGACTGTAGTATAGTAGATGAAGGGTATAAATGGTTCCGACAAGACAAACCGCACTTTATAGTCGCCTTGAGTCTCGACGGCGACGTTCTGCCATAACTCGCGCAGGGCAGGGTCGCCCTGGAAATTGGGGTCCTGTATGGCCTGTATCGTAAAGGCTACGTCTGCAGCGGTGAATGGCACGCCGTCGTGCCAAGTCACACCCCGCCTGAGCTCGAAATCGTAAGCTGTGCCGTCTGCCGAAACTTGCCACTCTGTCGCAAGAACCGGCAGCAAGCGCCCGCTATCGTCCAGGGCTGTCAGCCCGTTGAAAATCAGGCTGCACAAGTCCCGATCTACCACATTGTCTTGAGTTAGAAGGATCGGGCTGATCGCATCTGAATAGCCGAGCACCCCTTCCCTATAAGCGCCTCCCACAGCAGGCACTTCTATCGTGCTCAGGCTGGACGCCAACTGGAACAGGATGAAAAAGATCAGTGAGATGCCAACAAGTGCCACAACCAAGTGGCGCGTCATGACGAATTACGCTACGAGCACACTAATGAGGGATGTGATAAAGAAAAGCACGGCCAGGCCAATGGTGATGTGAAACAACGTCTTTTCCACACCCCGGCGAGTGTGATATACGGTAGCATCACCGCCAAAAATGCCGCCTAAACCGCCTTGCCCTTTTGCCTGGGCCAGGATGATGGCGACCAAGGCGATGGAAATGATGATCTGTATGATCTGCACATACGGCAAGAATGTATTCACAACTTTCCCCTTTTCAAGATTCTTCGCTTCTCAGTTTCAGCATCCGTCGCCATTGTCGAGATGCGGCGCCAGTGCAAGCGCGGATTATACCACCATCCGTCACCCCTGGCAAATACACGCGCCCTGCGAGTCCGCAGCTCCCCACGCCCCGTGTCCCGATAGGGATGCACTCGTTTGCTGTCTGCCGCTTTTTCGAGTATAATAGACCGGATCAATTCGGACAGAGGATGATTACGTGTTTAGCCCTTTGAATTTCATTCTTGGGTTCTTTTCGGTCGATATTGGCATCGATCTCGGTACGGCCAATACCCTGGTGCATGTCCGCAACAAGGGCATTGTGATCAATGAGCCCTCTGTGGTCGCCATCGACAAAAAGACCAAGAAAGTGCTCGCCATCGGCCTTGATGCCAAGGAAATGGTAGGGCGCACGCCAGCCAGGATCGTGGCCATCCGTCCCCTGCGTGACGGCGTGATCAGCGATTTCGACGTCACCGAGCGGATGTTGCACTATTTTATCAAAAAGGTGCACGACCGGGCCTTGCTGCCCGTGCCGCGCCCGCGCGTGGTGGTGGGCATCCCGTCCGGCGTCACGGAGGTGGAAAAGCGCGCAGTCCACGACGCCGCCCTGTCCGCCGGCGCTCGCGAGGCCTACCTGGTCGAAGAACCGATGGCCGCGGCAATCGGAGCCGAGCTGCCGATCACCGAGTCGCTGGGAAGCATGATCGTCGACATCGGCGGCGGCACAACCGAAGTGGCGGTGATTTCCCTCGGCGGCATTGTCGTCAGCCGCAGCATCCGCGTCGCCGGCGACGAAATGGACGACGACATCATCCAGTACGCCCGCCAAAAATACAACCTGCTGATCGGCGAGCGCATGGCCGAGCGGGCCAAGATCACCATCGGCTCAGCCTACCCCCTCCCCCAGGAACAGATCATGACCATCAAAGGCCGCAACCTCATCACCGGCCTGCCCGAGTCAATCGAGATCAGCAGCGTCGAGATCCGAGAGGCGCTGGCTGGCTCGGTCAATATCATCGTCGAGACGGTCCGTGAATCGGTCGACGAGACTCCTCCCGAGCTCGTAGCCGACCTCATGGAACAGGGCATCGTCTTGGCCGGCGGCGGCGCGCTGTTGCAGGGCCTGGCCGAGCGCCTGTCCGAAGAGACCAAGATGCGGGTCTATGTCGCCGAAGATGCGATGACCTGTGTAGCCCGCGGCGCAGGCAAAATCCTCGAGCATCTCGATCGCTACAGCAAAGTCCTGGCCAACCTACAGCGGGGCAGCACTGTACATTAGGTCCGCCCCCCATGAGATCCACCCATGAGACGCGAGCGCTTGCGCAGGTTTATCCCCTACCTGTTAATAGCAGCCGTCCTGGCCGGCCTCATCATCCAGCGCGCCGGCCTCTGGCAGCCCGTCGAAGCTCTCCTGTCGCATGCCGCCGCCCCCCTACAAAAAGGCATCAGCCAGCTCCTGGCCCAGGTCGGCGCCTTGAGTCAGACAGCCCGTGACCTGAGCCAACTTCGCCAGCGCAACGAAGAGCTGGAGGCAGAAAATGCCCGCCTGCTGCTGGAGATCGTCCGCCTGCGCGAGGTAGAGGTCGAGGCCGCCCTCCAGCGCGACCTCCTCAACTTTGCCCAGAGCTACCCATCCTTTGACATCCAGGGCGCACACGTAATCGGCCTCGTCATCGGCCGCGATCCCACCAACCTGCAGCGCACCCTTACCCTCGACGTCGGCCGCAAGGCAGGCGTCGCTCGCAACATGCCCGTTGTCACCAACCGAGGCCTGGTAGGGCGCATCTCTGACGTCGGCGATAACTGGTCGCGCGTCCTGCTCATCACCGACGTAAGCAGCACAGTCAACGCCATCACCCAATCTACCCGCGCCACAGGCCTGCTCCAGGGCCGGCCCGACGGCCTGCCTGTCATGCGCGACATCCCACAGAGCGACACCGTCAGCGTCGGCGATACCGTCTTTACTTCCGGCCTGGGCGGAAACTTGCCCCGCCAGATCCTCATTGGCCAAATCACCTCCGTCCAGCGCAACGACTATGACCTCTACCAGACCGCCGTCGTCCAGCCTACCGTCGACTTCTACCACCTGGAAATGGTCCTGATCATCACCGGCTTTCCGATAGAAGAACCAAAATGACCATCTACCTGCTTGTCCCATTCTTCGCCATCGTCGGCCTCCTCCAGGCCACCCTCATCCCCCGCCTTACCATCTGGGGCGTATTTCCCGACATACCCCTTCTCCTCGTCGTCAGTTGGGGACTCTTGCGCGGCTCGCGGCAGGGCCTGCTGTGGGGATTCGTCGCCGGCATCGTCGTCGACCTTTTCTCCGGAGCCCCCTTTGGCGCTGCCACCGTGCCCCTCATGGCAGTTGGCTTTATGGCAGGGCTGGGAGAAAACCTCCTCTTTCGTAACGTCCTCCTGTTGTTGTTGGCCATCTTCCTGGCCACAGTGGTCTATGACCTCCTCTTCCTGTTCGTCGTCCAGATTTCTGCCTCTCCCCTCCAGGCCGCCCCCCTGAAAGGGATCTCCGAGGGGAGCAGGGTAGAGTGGTCAGGGAGCTTGGTCCGCGTTATCGGCCCCTCTGCTATTGTGAACACAGTGGTGGGCCTGATGATACTGGGCGCCATGCGCACCCTAGATCGGCGTTTCAGGCATCAAGACGCCGGACTGGCGGGACTGTAACTTGACTAGGTCGCAATTGGGAAGGATCGGAATCAGGATATCGGCCTATCGGCTGGCCGCCGCCCTCCTCTGTCTGGCGTTGGTCGGCCAGCTTTGGCGGCTACAGATGATCCAGGGCGACTATTACCAACAGGCAGCCGACTATAATCGGTTCCGCCTCGAGTCCAGCCCTGGCCCCCGAGGCGTCATCTATGATCGCTGGGGGCATCTCCTGGTGCGCAATACGCCGCGCATCGCAGTCTCGATCATCCCCGCCTACCTGCCCGACGATCCCGGCGAGCGCCATATCCTGCTGGTGAAACTTGCCCGGTTGCTCGACATCCCTTTCACCAGCCAGTCCGTTAAGGCGGGCAGTGGGGCCCGCCCCGTCAGTAAGGGTCTCGTCGATATCCTGCGCGAGGCCGAGCTGGCTCCTTACCGTCCTGTCCTGCTCAAAATAGACCTCCCCCGCGACACAGCTCTACTCTTGGAGGAGCAGCACCTAGATTGGCCTGGCGTCCTGGTTCAGGCCGTCCCGCAGCGTGAATACCTGTACGGTCCGCTCCTGGCTCACTATCTTGGCTACGTCGGCCCCATACCCGCCGAACAGGTCGAGGATTACCAGGCGCGCGGCTACGATCCCAACCAGCACCAGGTTGGGCTCACCGGCGTCGAATACAGCTTCGAAGAGGATCTGCGCGGCCGCGACGGCAGCAAGCTAATCGAGGTCGATATAGCCGGCCGTGAGGTGCAGACGCTCGGCCAGGTACAGCCACAGGTCCCGGGCAATAACCTCCGCCTCACCCTCGACCTGGGCTTGCAGCAAGCCGCCACGGACATCCTAAGCCGCCACATCAAGGCGATTGGCAAGAAACAGGGCGTCGTCGTTGCCATGAACCCCCAAACTGGCGAGGTTCTGGCCATGGTCTCGCTGCCCACCTACGACGATAACAAGTTCGCCGGCGGTATCTCGCCCGAAGAGCTCGCCGCCCTGCAAACAGACCCCAACCGCCCCCTGCTCAACCATGCCATCTCCGGCCAATTCGCCCCAGGCTCTACCTTTAAAATCGTCACGGCCTCCGCCGGCCTGGCCGAAGGCGTCATCGACGCCAACACCCGCCTCTCCTGCCGTGGTACCTTTTGGCTGCCCAACCGTTTCTATCCCGAAGATCCTAGCCTGGCCCAGCCCTTCTACTGCTGGACGCACAAGTACGGCGCGAGCCACGGCTCCCTGAACATCATATCTGCCCTGGCCGTCTCTTGTGACATCTTTTTCTACCAGGTCGGCGGCGGCTATCTCACCCATTTCCAGGGCCTGGGCGAACAAGTGCTTGGCTACTATGCCGAGCTTTTTGGGCTGGGCAACCTCACCGGTATCGACCTTCCGGCAGAGACCGCCGGCCTCGTCCCAACCGCCAAGTGGAAACGGATCAACTACAGCGAATCCTGGGTCACCGGCGACACCTACAACATGGCCATTGGCCAGGGCTTTGTCTTGGCCACCCCCCTCCAAATGCTCAACGCCACTTCTGCCATCGCCAATGGCGGCACCCTCTACCGGCCTCAGGTCGTCCGCGATATCGTCGACAGCCAGGGCCACGTTGTCCGCGCCTTTGCTCCCGATCTCATCCGCCAGTTACCCGTCCAGGCCGATCAGATCGAAATCGTCCGCCAGGGCATGCGCGCCGCAGTAGTTTCTGGCGGAACTGCAACCGCCGCCGCCCTGCCCACAGTCGCCGTCGCCGGCAAAACCGGCACCGCCGAGTTCTTTATCGACCGCAACAACGACCGCTTACCCGATCGCGACCGGGAAGGCAATCTGCCAACCCATGCCTGGTTCGTCGGCTTTGCTCCATACGACCACCCCCAGATCGCCATCGTCGTCTTTGTCTTTGGCGGCGGCGAAGGCTCCACCGTCGCCGCCCCCATTGCTGGCGATATCCTGGGTTACTACTTTGGGCTGAAATGACCGAATCGATAACCATCAAAGGCACAAGTGAAGGGTTGATCATCACCCTGGGCCCTGGTCCCTTTGAGGCAGTGGTCGGTGAGATGGAGGAGCGCCTCGCCTCCCGTGCTTCCTTCTTTCGAGGGGGGCGGGTTGCCCTACGGGTCGGCGATCGGTCGATGTCCGCGGAGCAGTTGCAGGCCATCGGGGCCATCTTGGAGCGGATGGGCATGACCCTGTGGGCAGTCGACGGTGACCATCCGGCGACCTACGTGGCAGCGCGTGAGCTGGAGCTGGAGGTCGACCTGCGCCCCAGTGCGCCTCCCGCCGCTGCGGCCTCCGAGCCAATCTCCCTCGAGGAGATGGCCGGCATTGTCGTCCACCGCACACTGCGCTCCGGCCAGGCGGTCCACTATCCAGGCCACGTCACCCTGATCGGCGACGTTAACCCGGGGGCCGAGATTGTGGCCGGCGGCGACATCGTCGTCTGGGGCAGGCTGAGGGGCAATGCTCATGCTGGGGCGATGGGCGACGAACAAGCCGTCATCTGCGCCCTGCAAATGCAGCCTAACCAGATCCGTATCGGAGCGCACATCGCTCGCCCACCCGATCGGAGCTGGCGGCCCAAAGCTCCCGAAAAAGCCAGTGTGCAGGATGGAGGGATCGTCGTAGAACGTTGGAAAAAGTCGGAATGATAAGAGGAGCTGGACATGAGCGCGATTGTTGTCACTATAACGTCAGGTAAGGGCGGCGTCGGCAAGACGACCGTCACGGCAAACCTGTCTATATCCTTGGCCATGCTTGGAAAGCGGGTGATCGCCATAGACACCGATATTGGATTGCGTAATCTGGATGTCGTCATGGGCTTGGAGAACCGCATAGTCTATGATCTCGTAGACGTGGTCGAAGGTCGCTGCCGTTTGCGCCAGGCCTTCATCCGCGACAAACGCTTGTCGGAGCTCTATTTGTTGCCTGCAGCCCAAACTCGCGACAAGTCGGCCGTAAATCCGGAGCAGATGGTCAAGCTGTGCGCGCAGTTGCGCCCCGAGTTCGATTTTATCCTGGTCGACTCGCCAGCCGGCATCGAGCAAGGCTACCGCAACGCAATAGCGGCTGCCGATCGGGTCCTCATCGTTACCACTCCAGAGGTGTCGGCCGTGCGCGACGCCGACCGCATCGTCGGCTTGGTCGAAGCTGAAGAGAAAGGGCCGCCCAAGCTGATCATCAACCGCCTGAATCCAGCCATGGTTCGCCGGGAAGAGATGCTCAGTACAACCGACGTCGTAGAGATCCTGGCCATCGACCTCATCGGAGTTGTACCTGAAGATCCGGCTGTCATCGTTTCCACCAACCGTGGCAGTCCCGTGTCTTTGGATGGGAGATCGCCATCAGGCCAGGCCTTCCGCAACATTGCCGGTCGTCTCATGGGACAGGATATTCCGATCATGCCGATCAAAGAATCGGCTAACGTGCTGGACCGTCTATCCCGCTTTCTGCGCGGATAGCAAGCCCAGCAAATCCCCTGAAAGGGGATCTCCGTAGCGCAACAGCCGAGCCAGTGTAGGAGGTATCATGCATTTTCTAGATCGATTGTTTGGACGTCACGAACCGACCAGCCGCCAGGTCGCCAAGGATCGGCTGCAGTTGGTGCTGGTTCACGATCGGATCAACATATCGCCAGCAATGCTCGACACAATGAAGGATGAGATGATCAAGGTGATCTCTAAATATGTCGAGATCGACCCCGATGGCGTAGAGGTGACCTTTTCCCAGAGTAAGCGCCAGAGTCGACTGACTGCCGACATTCCCGTGGTGGGGCCAGTTCGCCAGCAGGCGAGGAGAAGCTCAGGAAAGGCCAAAGCAGTCCGTAGCCAGGCTGAAGCAGGAGGCGATGGGTAAACGTCCTTGGCGCAGATTTGACTGGATGCTGCTAGGAGCACTGCTGCTCCTTTCGGCCTATGGCGTGATCATGATCTACAGCGCGACGATCGACACGCTAGGTGTGGGCGATCCTGTTCAACGGCAGTTGTTGTACCTGGGGGTGGGCGTCGTTCTGTTGTTGCTCGTCGCTTCGGTGGACTATCGGCTCCTGGAGATCTTGCAGCACCCCTTTTCTTTTCTCACTCCACTTGTCCTGTGGCTGCTGAACATTGCGGCAGTAGCTGCCTGGCAATTAGAGCGGACTGACGCTACAGCCTTCACAGCCAGCCAGTTGGCGCCTTTCCTGCCGCCCCTGGCAATTGGCCTGGTTCTTGTCCTATTCGTGTTTGCCATTGACAGGGTCTGGCTGGCGCAATCTGAGCCTGTGCCAGGGCGGCTGGTCCTGAACGGGAACCCTTTCAGAGGGCTGGTGATCGTCGGCGTGCTGGCTGTGGCCGGGATCGGGACGCTATTGGTCGTGCGGCTGGGTCCGGCCCGCCTGCCGTCGCTCGCTCCATATCTGTTTGGGGTAGGCCTCAGCGTGCTGTATTTGCTGGATTGCCTCACACTGCGCATTACCGACCTCTTTCGCAATCTGCTCTACGTCGTCATGGTCGTCCTCCTGGCCGCTGTCTTTGAGCTTGGCCAGATTTCCGGCGGCGCTCAGAGCTGGTTGGGCGCCGGCGCCGTACAGCCCTCCGAAATCGCCAAGATCCTCATCATCGTCGTCCTGGCCAAATTCCTGTCTGACCGGGAAGAGCGCATGGAGGAGATAGGCACGGTGCTGACCACCCTGGGCATGATCGCCGCCCCTATACTGCTCATCTACCTCCAACCTGACCTGGGCACCGCTACAGTCTTTATCGCCATCTGGGTGGCCATGATGTGGACCGCCGGCATGCGTTTCCGGCACTGGTTCATCTTGGCCGCGGGCGCTGCCGCGGCGCTCCCCCTGGTCTGGTTCGCCCTTCAGGACTATATGCGCGAACGCCTGCTGCTATTCCTCAACCCTGCCGCCAATCCCGATTCCTACTTTAACATCCATCAGGCCCTTGTCAGCATCGGATCCGGTGGCCTGATAGGCAAAGGCCTCACCCACGGCACTCAGAGTCAGCTTCACTTTTTGCGCGTCCGCCACACCGACTTTATCTTTGCCGTGGCCGCTGAAGAGCTTGGCTTTCTAGGAGCCGTGCTTATCATCGGCCTCCTTTTCTTTATCCTGTGGCGTATCCTGCGCATCGCCGAGCGTTCCCGCGACACTTTCGGCCGGCTCATCGCCGCCGGCGTGGCTGCCATAGTCCTTTTCCAGGCCGCCATCAACGTCGGCATGAACCTGGGCCTCTTGCCTGTCACCGGCCTGCCGCTCCCCTTTGTCAGCTATGGCGGCAGTTCACTGGTCACCCTCATGATCGGCATGGGCCTGGTCGAGAGCGTCGCCGTCCGCCACAAAAAGCTCGAGTTCGACTAGGCCCATGAATGCCGGCTATGCTATCCGTCCCGCGCGCCACGCCGACCTGGATCACCTGGTCGCCCTTCAGTTGGCCCTTCAAGATCACCTGGAAGCGTCCAACCCTAACCTGTGGCGCATGTCTGACCAGGCGCGGGCCCAGCTCAAAGGCCAGCTCGCCGCCCGGCTGACTGCTCCCGATAGCTGCGCCCTGGTTGCGGACCACGCCGCCGACGGCGTGGTCGGCGTGATCTATGGCCGTGTTGTGACCAACAAGGCCTACACTCCCAGCCGCACCGGCATCGTCGACCAGGCCGTTGTCCTGCCCCATCACCGCCGCCGCGGCGTCGGCGCCCGGCTGGTAGCGGAGCTGTGCCGCTTCTTTGCCGCACAGGGTATAGACGATCTATCACTTCGTTACGTCACCGGCAATGAACAGGCGGCCGCTTTCTGGACAGCCCTGGGCTTTACCCCGCGTATCCTCACTGCCGGCGCCAGCCGGCAGGTTGTGGAAGCGTGTCTAGATCGGGTCCAATCGCCGTAGAGTTGCGCTCCTGGCGATTTGTGCTATACTGGCAACCTGTTTGACAACTCCCCTGAAGGGGATCTGCGTGACAGGAGGATGCTCGTGACCGACCAAGTCCGCGTTCGTATCGCGCCCAGCCCAACCGGCTACTTTCACGTCGGTTCGGCGCGGACGGCGCTCTTTAATTGGCTTTTTGCCCGTCACCATGGCGGCAAATTCATTGTGCGCGTCGAGGACACCGACCGCACCCGCCTCCACCCCGATGCGGTCCCTGATATGATCGACAGCTTGCGCTGGCTGGGCCTCGATTGGGACGAAGGCCCAGAGGTTGGCGGCGACTATGGACCCTATTACCAGTCGGAGCGGCTGCACCTCTACCGCCACTATGCCGACCGGTTGGTGGAAAATGGCCTTGCTTACCGCTGCTATTGCTCAGAGAAGCGGCTGGCGGCGCTGCGCGAAGACCAGCGGCGGAACAAGCAGGATGTCGGCTATGACCGTCACTGCCGAGCCCTGACAGCAGCGCAGCGCGCCGAGTATGAAGCGCAGGGGATCGTGCCGGTTGTCCGCCTGGCTGTGCCGCTCGAAGGCCAGACCGCCTTTCATGACGTGTTGTACGGCACAATCACCGTCGATAATGCGACCCTCGACGACCTGGTCCTTCTCAAGAGTGACGGCTTTCCTACCTACCACCTGGGGGTGGTGGTGGACGATCACCTGATGCAAATCAGTCACATCATGCGTGGCGACGAGTGGCTGCCCTCGGTGCCCAAGCACGTCCTACTCTACCATGCCTTTGGCTGGGAGATCCCGGTATATGCCCACGTACCGCTCATCCTGGCCCCCACCGGCCAGGGCAAGCTGAGCAAGCGCCACGGCGGTGTCGAGATCCGCGATTTTCGCCGCCGGGGCTACCTGCCCAAGGCGATGGTCAATTATCTGGCCCGCGTCGGCTGGAGCTACGACGACAAGACCGAGATTTTTAGCCAAGAGGAGTTGATCCGCTACTTTGACTTGCCCGGCATCAGCCACTCCCCGGCCCGCTTCTCCTATGAGCAGTTGGAGTGGATGAACGGCTATTATATCCGCCAGCTCAACGCCGACGAGCTAGCCGAGCGACTGGCGCCCTTTGCGACCGAGGCGGGC
Source organism: Anaerolineae bacterium (assembly GCA_016926595.1). Next base: position 5,630 of record JAFGOG010000102.1, on the reverse strand, counting down.
TGGATGGTCACCTCCGCCGATCTGCGACCGGTGGTGCCTCTCATCCAGGAGCGGCTCAAGACCCTGGCCGATGTAACCCGGGTTGCGGATTTCTTTTTCAACGACTATATCCCCTACAACCCGAAGGAACTCGTCGGCCAAAAGATGACGGCCGCCGAGTCGTTGGCGGCGCTTGGCCGGGCGCGGGAGGTGCTGGCCAGCGTGCGCAGGTTCGACGCTGAGGCAATGGAGCCGCCGATGCGGGCGCTGGCCGAGGAGCTGGGGCTAAAGGCGGGCCAGCTATTCGGTCTGGTGCGCGTGGCCGCCACCGGAAAGACAGTATCACCGCCCCTGTTCGAGTCGCTGGCCGTCCTGGGCCGGACGCGAACCCTGGACCGCTTGGACCAGGCCATCCGGGCATTGCAGACACTGATAGAAAGGGAACTTGGCCAAGGTGTGGTATAATGGCCCCACATGGATCCGTGAGGCCGAAAAGGCAAGACATGCCGCGCAACTATCGCAAGCTGGAGAGCTCCAAAGATCTGACCCGTCTGATGACGCGCTACTATGCCACGCGCAAGCTGGTGGGCAAGGTCAAGCCGCTGGCTTGGGTCACCAGCGGCGCGCCGGTGGAGATCCTGATCGGCATGGGTGTGGCCACGGTCTACCCGGAAAACTATGGGGCATTGGTCGGCGCGCAGCGGGCAGCCGTACCCCTTGCCCAGGTAGCCGAGGAGCAGGGCTTTAGCCCTGATCTGTGCTCCTACGCCCGTTGCCACATCGGCTCGGTCATGGACCGGCGCCAGGCGCCGCAGGGCGGCCTGCCCCGCCCCGACCTGCTGGTGGCCTCTAACAACATCTGCGGCACCGTCGTCAAGTGGTACCAGGCCCTGGCCCAACAGCTCAACGTGCCCCTTTTCCTCCTCGATGCGCCCTACCAGCACGAGCCTGGCCTGCCGGATCACACCGCGCAGTACGTCGCCGCCCAATTGGAAGAGATGATCGCCTGGGTGACGCAGCACACCGGCCACAAGCTCAACGAAAACAAGTTCGCCAAGGCTCTGGCTCTATCCGATGAGGCAGTGACCCTGTGGTGTGACATCCGGGAGATGTGCCAGGCCCGGCCCTCGCCGCTCAACGCGCCCGACCTCTTCCTGGCCATGGCTCCCATCGTCGTCCTGCGCGGCACCGGCGATGCGGTCAGCTACTACCGCAAGCTCAAGGCAGAGGTCGAGGAGCGGGTGTCAAAGGGTCAGGGCGCCATTCTTGAGGAACGCTATCGCCTGTTGTGGGACAACATTGCCATCTGGTACAAGCTCTTCCGGCTGTTCAACCTCTTTTCTCAGGCCGGCGCCTGCTTTGTGGTGGACACCTACACCAATGCCTGGTCGACGTCGGTCGACGCCGGCGATCCGATCCTGAGCCTGGCTCGTACCTACAGCACCGTCTATATCAACCAGAGCCTGGATGTCCGCGCGGCGATGATGGCCGACCTGGTGAGCCGGTTCGCCGTCGACGGCGTCGTCCTGCATTCGAACCGCTCCTGCAAGCCCTATTCCCTGGGGCAGTATGAGCTGCTCCGACAGGTGAGCGAGCGGACCGGGGCGCCAGGTCTGATCCTCGAGGCTGATATGTGCGACACCCGGCTCTACGCCGAAGAGCCGATCAACAACCGCATCCAGGCATTCCTCGACCTTCTCAAAAGTCGGCCATCCCCAGCCGCGAGTCCCCAGCCTGGGATCTCCGTCGGCCCTGCACGTGACGGGTCCCCTAGCGGGGATCTGCGTGATCTGCGTCACGGGGCCGCCCCTGCTGATGATGCATGAGCGGCGAAGCTATCGCGCTGCTCAGCGCTCTGCTGTGGGCCTTTGCCAGTGTGCTGATGGGGTGGGGCGTCAAGCGGCTTCACGTTGTCCCCCTCAACCTCATCCGCTGCGTCGTCTCGACCGTCTTTTTCTGGAGCCTGCTCCCCTTCTTTGGCGGCCTTGAAGCCCTAGCGGCGATCCCGGTCGAACAATGGCTGTGGCTGTTCCTGTCGGTGGTGATGCTGCTGATCGTGGGCGACCTCCTTTATTTCCGCAGCCTTGACATGGCAGGCGTGTCGTGGACCATGCCGGTAGCCAGCGTCAATCCGCTGTGGGCCGTGCTGCTGGCCGCCCTGTTTATCGACGAGCCCCTGAGCTGGAGCCTGTTTGCCGGGACGATCCTGGTGATCGCAGGACTCGTCCTGGTGGGTCGCTCTACCCCTTTGGGCAAGGCCGGTCCGATTGACCACCGTCGACAGCGGATCGGGCTGCTGTTGGCCCTGCTGACCTCGGTGGCCTGGGGAGCCGGCCAGGTGATCCTGAAACCGGCGACGGAGGGCTTGGACTCGGTCGTCGCCAACAGCGTCCGCCAGCCAGTGGCCGCTGTGATGATGCTAGGGCTGGCCCTGGCTCGCGGCAGGTTGAAGGATCTGCGGCAGCTCGACCGGCGCCCGTGGCTGGCAATCGTCGCGGCCAGCCTGGTGGGCACCGGTCTGGGCAGCTTGCTCTTTGTCATGGCCATCCAGATGGTCGGCGCCGGGCGAACCGCCGTCCTGACCTCCACGGCGCCCTTGATGGCTATCCCGTTAGCTGTGCTGTGGCTGCACGAACGGCCCAGCCGCCGGACATTGATCGGCACGCTGCTGGCAACGACAGGCATCATCCTGGTGGCATAAGACGATGGACCGTGGGGATGACGATCTGATCCGGGCCAGTGAGCTGTCTCAATACGCTTATTGCGCCCGGGCGTGGTGGCTGGGGCGGGTCATGGGCTATCGCTCGGCCAACGTCGAGGCGATGCAGGCCGGCACCGCCCGGCACCGCGCCCACGGACGCGCCGTCGAAGGCGCCTACCGGCTGCGACGGCTGGCGCTGGCCCTGCTGGTGTTGGCTGCTGTGGTCCTGGCGGCGGCCCTGGCCGTATGGTTGATCGTGGCTTTCGGGCAGGGTTAAGACCCACCCCTACAGGTGGTTGACGTGGCGATTTGGCTCTTTCTCCTCTTTCTCATTGCCCTGGCGCTGGCCGGGCTCGGGCTGTGGCTGCTGGTCCGGGCCCGGAGGGCTCGTCGCGACACCGGCTTGCCGGTGGGCCGCATCACCTACGTGGACACCGGCGCGTGGAACCGCTGCGAGCGCCCTCTCTTTTCCCGTCGATATCGGCTCACCGGCAAGCCGGATTACCTGGTCAGCACTCCGGCGGGCGTCATACCTGTAGAGGTCAAATCAGGCGCTGCTCCTCCGCAGCCCTATTTCGCCCATGTGCTCCAGTTGGCAGCCTATTGCCTGCTCGTGGAAGAACAGGAGAGCCAGGCAATACCTTATGGCATCATCAAATATGCCGACAAGGCATTTGAGGTAGATTATACCCCCACCCTGCGCGCGCAGGTGATGGACACCCTCGAAGCCATGCGCCGCGGCCTGCACGCTCCCAGGCGTGTAGGTGTAGAACGCAGCCACGACGAGCCACGGCGTTGCCTGGGCTGCGGCTACCGCGATCAATGCGATCAGCGTTTGGCGTGAGGGCCGCCTCTGTAGGGGCGTCTACGACCCGCCGACCCGAACCCCTCGAAAACGCGCCGGCGCCGCGCCGTGGGCCACGTGCGCGATCTGCACCGGCTCGCCCTTGGCGCAGCTCGGCAGGCCCCACAGTTGCCAGTGGTTGGCATCGCACACCGCGTCGCAGCTATTCCAAAAGCGGGGCGTCATGTCGGTATAGCTGGCATCGCGCAGCAGACGCCCAAGCCGGCCGTTCTTGATCTCGTACGCCACTTCCGCGCCAAAGTGGAAATTCAGCCGCTTGTCGTCCAGGCTCCAGCTCTTCGGAGTGTCGATCAACAGGCCGTCGTCGGTGGCGGCGATCAGATCGTCCAGCGTCCAATCGCGCGGCTCCAGGCTGATGTTGGTCATGCGGATCAGCGGTAATCGGCTCCAGCCGTCGGCCCGCATCGTCCCATTGCTGAACGGCAGCGGAGGAACCAGCCCAGTGCCCCGGTGGCGGCTGGCCAGTTGCCAGGCCGTCTCGCGCGAGGTCAAAAAGCTCACAAACCGCCCTTCCTCGATGACCGGGAACCACTCGGCCGGGCTGCCCTCGTCGTCCCAGCCAAAGGTGCCCAGGCCACGGGGCAGCGTCGCGTCGGCGGTAATTGTTACCAGCGGCGAGCCGTAATTCAGCACGCCCAGTTGGTCGGGTGTCATAAAGCTGGTACCGGCGAACGACGCCTCGCTGCCCAGCACCCGGTCCAGCTCTACCGGATGGCCACAGCTTTCGTGAACCTGGAGGGCCAGCATAGAGCTGCCCAGGATCACCGTCTGGACACCCGGCGGGCATGGGGGTGCGGCGATGAGGGCCGTCGCCTCTTCGGCGCACCGCTCGGCGTGGGCCGGCAGATCGAGCTCGGTTATGAACTCGTAGCCGGCCTGGGCGTGGTTGTTCAAGCTGCGGCGCTGAAAGACGCCGCCATCGCCCACAGCCGTGGCCGCCAGGCCGCCGCCCGTCTCGACGATCGTCTGCTCCAGGCGGCTTCCCTCGCTGGATACGAACCACTTGTGCTCGCGGTAGAGAGCCAGGTGGGCCTGGGCGACGCGCACCGCAGGCCGGCGCTGCATGGCCTCACAGCAGGCGATCAACAAGGCCAGCCGGGTTTCGACCGGCACGGCGAACGGATCGTGTTCGACAGGCGTGGCATAGGCGCCGGCCTCGCCCGGACGAGGCGGCAATCGTAACGGCTCGATTTGGATGCGGCAGGCGGCCCGGGCCGTCTCCAGGGCGCGATCCACGGTAGCCGCCAGCGCCTCGCTCGACAGGTCGCTACTGGCAGCAAAACCCCAGGCGCCATCGGCCAGGACACGCACACCAAGGCCGGCGCTCTCTTCTATCGTCGAGCGCTCCGGCCGCCCATTCTTGACCAGCAGATCGTCGGTGCGCCGCTCAGCAGCGCGCACGTCGGCGTAAGAAGCGCCTCGCTGCACGGCCAGATCCAAGGTGTCGATGGCCAGTTGTTGCATAGGTCATTCCTCCCAAGAGCGGGTTCAGACCCGCCCCTACTATTCTATCAGAATCTGGCCTGCTCTGCAATTCGAACGCCCTGGCGTTCCAGGGCAAATTGACGCCGGCCGGGAAATATGTTAATATCTATCCGGCATACGACTCTTGGAGGAGGGGAGCAGATGCAAGTGTCGCAGGAATCACCTACCATGACGCCGCAACCGAAACGGGCCCTGGTTCTCTCGGGCGGCGGCGGGCGCGGGGCCTACCACATCGGCGTGCTGGAGTACCTGGAGAAGGTTGGTTGGCGCCCGGATCTGATCATCGGTTCGTCGGTGGGCGCAGTCAATGCCACGACTCTTGGCTCAGGGATCAGCGTGCGTGGGCTCAAGTCGCGCTGGCTCGACCTGGACAGCGCTGACGTGCAGCTCATGAGCACCGGCGACGTTCTGTTGGATAACCTGCTCCAAGACCGGGATCACATCTTTGACCTGTCACCGCTGCCTCGGACGCTGACCGGCAAGTCGCGCAAGTGGCGCAGCCGCCCCTGGTTCAATCCCGAGGTGCTGAACAGCCCCAGTGCGCCTTACGAGGTATGGATCACAGCCGTAAACACCAAGACCTGCCAGCCAGAATACTTT
>JAFGOG010000597.1 GCA_016926595.1 Anaerolineae bacterium | reverse complement strand
GGCATCGGCTACGCCTGGGGCGCCGCCTGCGTCCAGTGGGGATAATCGTATCTTCTCAATGATTAGGGGTTGGGGTGTGTGCGGTGCCCGCACACACCCCAACTTCCACGGATAATCGAAGGAAAGGAGATGAAATCATGCGTTTAAAAGATCGCGTTGCACTCATCACCGGCGGAGCCGCCGGGATCGGCAAGGCCACGGCAGCCCGGTTCATCGAGGAGGGGGCCACGGTTGTAATTTGCGACGTGAACCAGCAGGCTGGCGAGGCCGCCATCGCCGAGCTGGGCCCCAACGCCGCCTTTTACAAGATAGACGTCACCAACCGCCAGGCGGTGCAGGCCTGGGTGGACGAGGTGGCGGCGAAACATGGGCGGATCGACGTGCTGGTCAACAACGCCGGCGTTCTGCGCGATGGCATCCTGGTCAAGATGCAGGACGGCCAGGTGGTCAAGCAGATGCCGGAAACCGATTTCGACCTGGTGATCGCCGTCAACCTCAAGGGGGTGTTCAACTGCACCCAGGCGGTTGCGCCGCAGATGATCCGGCAGGGCAGTGGGGTGATCCTCAACGCCACCTCGATCGTTGGGCTGGACGGCAACTTTGGCCAGACCAATTACGTGGCCACCAAGGCCGGCGTGGTGGGCATGACCAAGGTGTGGGCCCGCGAGCTGGGCCGGTATGGCATCCGGGTCAACGCCGTGGCTCCTGGCTTTACCGCCACCGAGATGGTGATGCAAATGCCGGAAAAGGTGCTGGAAGGGATGAAGGGCCGCACCCCGCTGGGACGGCTGGCCCAGCCGCGCGACATTGCCAACGCCTATCTGTTCCTGGCATCGGACGAAGCCAGCTTTGTCTCCGGTACGGTCCTGCGGGTGGACGGCGGGATTGTGGTCGGAACCTAGGACGCGAGGGCGAGATGAACCCTCAGGAGATGTTCAGACAAAAGCTGCTGTCGATCCCGGCAGCAGTGTCGCTGGTCCAGTCGCATCAGACGATTGGCGTGGCCATGGCCGCCGCCGAGCCGCCCGGGCTATTGGGTGAGCTGGGCAACCACCGCGATCGCCTGGAAGGCGTGACGGTGTGGGTCTGCCTGCCGCTACGCCTGTACGATTTCGTCCTCAAGCCAGAGATGGCTGGTCACTTTTTCGTCGAGAACTGGTTCTACGGCGCGCCCGACCGCGAGGTCCATCCCCAAGGCCGCACCTCGTACATCCCTAACAACCTGCACTCGGCGGCCATGGCCAAGCTGGAGGCGTCGGGTCACCGCCTGGACGTTTTCTGGGGTACCGCCACCCCGCCTGACAAGCGCGGTTACATGTCGCTGTCGACCAGCCTGGTGATCGAAAAGACGCTGATCGAAGCGGCCGACCTGGTGGTGCTAGAGATCAACGACAACCTGCCTTGGACCTTGGGCGACACCCAGATCCACATTTCCGACGTCGATTACCTGGTCGAGAACCACGTGCCGATTTTCGAGCTGCCTTCCGCCGCGCCCGCCGAGTGGGAGCGGGCCATTGGCGGCCACATCGCCGAGCTGATCGAGGATGGCTCGACGCTGCAGCTCGGCATCGGCGGCATCCCTAACGCCATCACCGCCTTTTTGATGGAGCGGCGCGACCTGGGCATCCACACCGAGATGTTCGTGGACGGCATGGTCGACCTGTACGAGGCGGGGGTGATCACCGGCAAGCGCAAGACGGTGTGGAAGGACAAGATGGTCGGCACCTTTGCCCTGGGCACCCAGAGGCTGTACGATTTTATGGACAAGAACCTGGGCGTTGAGCTCCTACAGGGCAAGGTGACCAACGATCCCTACGTTGTCGCCCAGAACTGCAAGATGGTCAGCGTCAACACTGCGCTCCAGGTCGACCTGTACGGGCAGGTTTGCTCACAGAGCATTGGGCCGCGCCACTACAGCGGCACGGGCGGCCAGCTCGACACCCACCGCGGGGCGCAGATGTCGGTGGGCGGGCGGGGCATCATCGCCCTGCGCTCTACGGCCAGGGGCGGCAGCGTGTCGACCATCGTCCCGATGCTGGCCGAGGGGGCCGAGGTGACCGTGCCCAGCCAGGACGTCGATACGGTCGTCACCGAGTTTGGCGTGGCCGACCTGAAAGGCCGGTCGGTGAAGGACCGGATGCAGGCGTTAATCCAGATCGCCCATCCCGACTTTAGGGCGTGGATCCAGGAAGAGGCCGAACGGCTGAATATCGTGCCCCGCCTGGTTGTGCCCGGGTTCGAAGGGGCGCGCAGCCGTGCATCCCTACCGGCGGCGACGGCGCCGGGCGTCACGGCCAGCACCATCCGGCTGGGCACCTTCTGCGATCTGTCAGGCCCCAACGCCACGATCGGCATGGCCGCCCTACGCGGCTACTCGGCCTACTATGACCACGTCAATCGCTGGGGTGGCGTCCACGGGCGCAAGATCGAGCTGATCGTCAAGGATGACCGTTTTGACCCCGGCCGCACCCGGGTAGCAGCTCGCGAGCTGGTCACCCAGGACAAAGTGTTTGCCATCGTCAGCCCTTTGGGTACGCCAACCAACCTGGCCGTCCTCGAGTACCTGCTGCACGAGCAGATCCCGGTCATCTCGCCCCACAGCGGGGTATCGCAGTGGTCCACGCCGTTGAAACGAACCTACTTTGCCCTCCAGCCCTCCTACCGGGTGGAAGGGCAACTGCTGGCCCAGTATGTGCTGGACGAACTCCGGCCCAGCTCGATCGCCGTCTTTTTCGTGGACGACGAGTTTGGCTGGGAGGGAGTGACCGCCTTCCGCAAGGAGCTAGCCCGGGCCAGCGTTGAGCCGGTTGTGGCAGTGACCCACTCGGTGGGCGAGAGCACGCCCAACAACTGGCTGGCCGCCCTGGCAAACCGCCAGCCTGACCTGGTGGTGCTATACACCTACGTGAAACCCGCGGCCGATCTGCTGCGCGCCGCCCACCAGGCCGGTTTCCACTCAAGCTGGCTGGGCAGTTATGTCATCTCCGGGCCCGACCTGTTCCAACTGGCCGGCCCCGACGCGACACACGGGCTGCGGGCAACCAGCTACCCGGCCGGGCCGCGCTACCACCGCGGCGAGGTGCTGTTTCGCAAGCTGCTGGCCCGCGGCTATGGCGACGAGTCCCCCGGCACCCACAGCCGCATCGGCTATGCGGCAGCGCAGTTGGTAGTCGAGGGACTGCAGCGCGCGGGCCCCGATCTGACCCGCGACGGCATGGTGGCCGCGCTGGAAGGGATCGAGGATTGGACCGGTGGGCTGTTGCCGCCGATCAGCTACAGCCAGACCGATCACCGCGGCCTGACCGCCCTGGCCCTGATGCGCGCCATCAACGGGCGGTGGTTGGTCGAAAAGGGGATCCTGAAGCTCAAGGAGTAGCAGGCCAGCCCTCAGTCTCCCTCTCCTCCATGGAGAGGAGGTTGGGGTGAGCCTCAATCTGAGGAGATAACGAATGCCGCGATACGGAACGATCATCAGCACCGGGCGCTATCTGCCCGAAATCGAGGTGCCTAACGCCGAGATCAAGGCCCGCGTAGCGGCGGTCAACCCCGACCTGGAAAAGGTCGTGGACGCCTTTGAGGAGAGCAGCAGCATCCGGAGCAGGCGGTACGCCCCGCGCGACTGGGCGACGTCGGACTTGGCCGTGCTGGCGAGCCAGGAAGCGATCAAGGCGGCGGGCATCAAGCCGGAGCAGATCGACATGATCCTGCTCGGCACCGACACCCCCGACTATATTACCCCGGCCACTTCGGTCGTGGTCCAGTACAAGCTGGGCGCAGTGAACGCTGGGACGTATGACATGGGCTGCGCTTGCGCCTCCTTCCCTACCGGGGTGGCCTCCGCCGCTGGGCTGTTGAGCACCAACAGGTGGATGAAATATGTCCTGGTCATCGGCGTCTATATGATGAGCAAGCTGGCCGACCCCACCGACGTCGCCTCCTTCTTCTATGGCGACGGCGCCGGCGCGGCGATCCTGGCCGTCGATTCAAAACCGGGTTT
>JAFGOG010000596.1 GCA_016926595.1 Anaerolineae bacterium | reverse complement strand
CGCTGGGCGGTCCAAGAATCAGGCGCTGGCCTTTAAGCTGAACGCCGTCTTTGTCTTTTTTGCAGCGGTCTATGGCACGCCGGTGCTATTACTCACCGGGAACCTGAGCTGGGGGCTGGCGCTGTGCACGTTGGGGCTTGCTCGCCTGGCAGCCAGCCTGCTCTTTGTCCGCGAACCCTAGACCCTCCCCAACCGACTGCGTTTCGCCCCTCCAATCCCGCAATTGCATTTGACAGATCGCCTTTTATAGCCTAAACTTGGCAAGCTATGGACAAAAACGGACGCATCGATCTACACACTCATTCCTTTCTCAGTGACGGCGTCCTGTTGCCGAGCGAGATGCTGCGCCGGGCCCAAGCTCTCGGCTACGCAGCGCTGGCCATCACCGATCACGTAGATGCTTCCAACCTGGAGGAGATAACTGCGCAACTGGTGCGCTTTTACCGTGAAGGCCTGGCCGGTTTTAGTCTGACCTTCATTCCCGGAGTCGAGCTGACCCACGTGCCCCCTGAGCAGATCGCCCCTTTGGCCCGTCGCGCCAAGCGGCTGGGGATCCGGCTGGTCGTGGTGCACGGCGAGACGCTCGTCGAGCCGGTGATGCCCGGCACCAACCGGGCGGCGGTTGAATGTCGCGACGTCGACATCCTGGCTCATCCCGGGCTGATCACCGAGGAGGAGGCAGCGCTGGCGGCAGCCAATGGCGTGAGCTTGGAGCTTTCAGCCCGTGGCGGCCACAACATGACCAACGGCCACATAGCCCGCATCGCCCAATTGACCGGCGCCCGGCTGGTGGTCAACACCGACATGCACACCCCCGGCGATATGATGGACCAGGCTCGCGCCTGGCAGGTAGCCCGCGGCGCCGGCCTCTCTGAGGAGGAGGTCGAAGCAGCGCTCGGCATCAATCCACAGGCCGTGGTAGCCCGGGCGCTTCGCCCGCTTCGGCGCACAATCTAGTTCTTACAAAAGGAGCATAACCTTGAGCCCAGTCCCCTATCAAACAATTTCTGTCACCTGTCCAAATTGTGGATACAGCTTTGTCACCCCGGTGATGGCGATCATCGACGCCGGCCAGCACCCCGAAGCCAAATCGCTCTTCTTGTCAGGCCAGGTGAATGCGGCTGTCTGCCCCCAGTGTGGCAACGCTGGGATACTGAATACACCCTTGGTCTATCACGATCCGAATAAGGAACTATTGCTCACCTATGTACCACCCGAGATAGGCCTGTCGGAGCTGGAGCAGCAGCGGATCGTGGGTGACCTGACCAACCGCGTCATTTCGGCACTGCCCGCCGAGAAGCGCAAAGGGTATCTACTCCGCCCAAAGAGCTATCTGCGGCTCGAAGCCATGATCAAGGATATCCTGGAAGCCGACGGTATCACCCAGGAGATGCTCGAAGCTCAGCGCGCCCGGGCCGAGCTGCTTGATCGACTCCTCCAGGTCGATGAGGAACAGGCCCGCCAAGCGATCGCCCAAGCCAACGATGCGCAGATCGATTACGAGTTTTTGGACTTGATTTCACTGAATATCGAGCTCGCTCAGAGAGGCCAGCAGCCAGAGCTCGCTGCAAAGCTACTTGAGCTACGTGGGCAGTTACTCCACTGGACGACCTTGGGTCAAGAACTCGATGCGCGTGAAGAAGCGATCAGAAGCCTGGGGTTGTCCTCTGAGGGGGATCTCCGTGAGATCACCCGCGAGCGACTGCTGGACAAGCTGATCGAAGCTGCGACCCAAGAGGACGCACTCAAGTCGGTCAAGATCGAGACGTTGACAGCCGTGGGCCGACCAGCCATCGACTATCTCTTTTACCAGCAGTTGACAGAGCGGATCACGGCAGCCGAACAGGCAGGCGAGCAGGAACGAGCTGAAACACTAACGGCCCTACGCCAAGCTATCCTCGACGAGACAGCTCGCCTGGATGAAGAAGATCGGCAAGCCGCCCAGGAAGCCGTGAAGCTCCTCCAGCAAGCCTTGGAGCAGGACGACCCACAGGCATTCATCCGAGCCAACGCCAACCAGGTGGACAGCCTGTTCATGAGCATCCTGATGGACAAACTGCAAGCTGCCGAGAAGGCCGGTCAAACTGCAGCCGCAGAGCAACTCAGAAAGGTCAGCGACGCGGTCACAGCCCTGTTTCTGGAAAGTCAACCACCGGAAATCCAGTTCATCAACCAATTGCTGGGCGCCGAATATCCCCAAGGCACCCTGGCGGTGTTGCAGGAAAACCAGCAGAGGATCAGCGACCAGTTGCTGGAGGTTATGCGTCTGGTGGCTGAAGATCTAGGCCGTAGCGGCCGGGAAGAAGCAGCTCAACGCATGACAAAAGTGCGAGAGCAAGCCATGGGCCTGGCAGGCTCCTAGCAACCTATCAGCCTTTGGCTAGACGCTCTGCGTTCAGCCGAAAACCGTGTCCGCGGACCGTGATGATGTACTGGCTATCGGAATCCAGCTCGGCTAGCCGCTCACGCAGACGACGGGCCAGCGCATCGATGGCCTGCTCTGAAATCCCATCCCGTTCATCCTCAGGCCATACAGCCGCCACGATCTCGTCCCGGCTATAGACCCGGTCTGGTTCTTGATGCAACAGCTCCAACAGACGATATTGGGCGAGGGACAGAGGCGGTTCTAGTTCCTGTCCCCCGACCCACACCCGTTTGCTTTCCAGATCAAGCCGCAGCCCCTCCGGGTGTTGCTCCAAGATTAGCGGTACTGTAGCTTCTGCGTCGACATAGACTAGCCGGCAGCAAAGCGCGATCTGGATCTCATCGCCATCTTGCAGCGGGTAGGAACCTAGCAGCTCCTGGCCATTGACAAAGGTGCCGTTCTTGGAGTCCAAGTCCTCCAGAAGGTAGCGATCCGCCTCCGGCTTGATACGCGCATGCTGGCGCGACACCTGGCGATCTGGGATGACCAGATCGCAGGTTTCATCCCGGCCAATGACCAGGGGTTGTTGCTCTATTACGATCCGCTGACCAGCCTTTGGCCCTTCCGCTATCAACAACATCGGCATTTCAGCCACTGTGCATCCTCCTCTACCACCCATCAGCTTTCAACATTCAGCTTTTCGCAAGCCGGCTACCCACCAGCAGATGACTGCTTGATTTCGACAGACCGAAATCGGCTGACCGCTGACCGCTACCTTGACAAGAGACCAATTCTGCGTTAAGCTATCGTTATCAACAGATGGGGCGCGCTACTGCCCCAATCGAGCAATTGGTCACAAGGGAGCGGATAAGTTGGCGAAATCGTTATCGCCAGGCACTGTCCTCCGAGAACGGTACAAAATCGTCGAGCTGGTAGGCCGGGGCGGTATGGGTGCGACCTACCGGACCGAAGACCTTCGTCTAGAAGGTCGCTTCTGTGCCGTCAAAGAAGCACTACCCGATCCCGACGCCTCTCCCGACGAGCTAGAACAAAGCCGCGCTCAGTTCTACCGGGAGGCGAGCACACTGGCACGCCTCGACCACCCGAACCTGCCCAAGGTATCCGATTACTTCTCGGAAGACGACCGCGATTATTTGGTAATGGACTTTGTCGCCGGCCAAGATCTGCACACCAAGTTGACGGGCGCACTTGCCCAGGGCCATCCTCCTGACGAGAAGCAGGTACTGGCCTGGGCAGAACAGTTATGCAATGCTCTGGAATACCTGCACAGTCAAGACCCCCCAGTGCTGCACCGCGACATCAAGCCCAGTAATATCAAGATCACGCCGGCTGGCACGGTAAAGCTGGTGGACTTTGGATTGGTCAAAGTGCTCTTGCCCAATGAACAGCGGACCATCACCGTAGTCCAGGGACGCGGCACAGTGCAGTACACGCCCCTCGAGCAGTATGGCGGCGACAGCGGACACACGGATGCCCGCTCGGACATCTATTCTCTCAGCGCCACCCTTTATCATCTCCTGACCGGCCAGGCCCCGGCGGATGCCAAGCGGCGCTTTTTGACGCCGGGCTCGCTGGCGCTGCCCCGCAGTCTCAACCCTGCCATTTCGTCGCAGGTCGAGCGTGCGATCCTGTGGGGCCTGGCGATGCACCCCGACGAAAGACCGTCCAGCATCGCCGAACTCCGGGCCGAGCTGCTCACTACCGACTCGTTTGGCCATGCTGTCTCAGAGTTCCTCAGCCACGAACAACCGATCGCGCAGTTTGCGCGCGCCAACCGGGTCCTGTTGGCCATCATTGCGGCGCTGTTACTGGCGGCTGCCATTCTTACAGCGCGGCCACCCAAGCTGGAAGTCGCGTCACCTACGCCGGCAACAGCCGTTGTGCCTGAGGCGCACAGTGTTACCAAAACACCGGCGCCGACCCTGCTTCCTACTCAGCCATAGCCGACTGACCCGGTTTAGTGGCTGTCTAAACGCCCGTCAAAGACCGCCCCCTAGTGTAAAGCCCCAGGAGTGCTCTGCGGTTCACTGCTGTACTTGCCGCGGACCCACATCCAGACAACGGCTACCAGTGGCAATAACCCACAGCAGAAGCCGATCAACAGCCCACGCAGGCCGGGCGAGACGCTTGCCACAAGGCCACTGCCCGGCAGGCCCAGCCCGTAGAAAAGGTAGCCGGCTAACCCGCACATCAGACTCCAAAGTGCTACCCGGCCAGGCGAATTCGAGACCCGGGTACCCAACCGCACCTGGCTCCTCCACGCCGTGACCAAAGTCACGCCGCCGGCCAGCCCCATACCCAACAACGCCAGCAAAAGGTCAACCCCCTTGACCCGAGGCTCAGGCGGCGGGGGCGGTAGGACTTGAACGACAACAGTAGCCGTAGGCTCGGGGGTCGGAGTCGACGTTGGAGTGGCCGTGGGGGTAGGCGTTGGCGTAGGGGTAGGCGTTGACGTCGGCGTGTGGGTGGGCGTGGGCGTGACAAACTGCACCACCTCCCCTACCAGGCGCACTTCCAAAGGTCGTGAGTTGAATGCCGGTTCGCTGGTGGCAGTAATCTGCAAAACTCCTTCGCGCTCCAAAGTCACAGTGGTCTCGGCCACCCCGTTGACGGTTGTCGCCTCGAAATTACGACCAAGTCCCTCGGTCTCAACATAGACCGCGCGAAAGGTCACAGGGGTGCCGTCTGGCACGGGATTGCCATTCCGGTCCACAATAGTGCTGGTGCGCACCGAGAGCGGATCGCCTACCTCCAGCCTGACCGGCTGTGGCGTCCCTTCGGTCGGTTCCGGTTGGCCAGCCGGGGTGACGGCAATGACCTGCGCCGGGTCTGGCCTGAGCTGCTCGCTGAGATCATAACCTACCCCCTCGACTGTGACCGGCGATTTGCCTTTGGGCACAAACTCCTGGAACAAGGCCTGCATCGAGACCTCGACAAAAGGACCAGTTTTACTATAAATGCCATAGTAGGCCGTCAGCTTGCTGATCTCGGTGGCATCGAGGTAGTAAGGAGCGCCGTAGGCCATGACGATGACGTTCTTGGTCTCCAGGCCTGCTGTCTGTTCCCTCAGGAAACGCTTGAGGGTTGTGATGCTGCTATACTCGCCCACTGTAGACTGATAGCCGAGGATCTCAAATAGGATCCAGTCTGCGTCTTCGATAAAGGGATCCAGGTCAGGGCTGGTGTCTACCCCTTCCATGAAGGCAAGCAGCTGCGCAAAGGTAAAAGTGTTGACGTGATCGGGATCGATCTGCCCGGTTGCTTCTGGGCCATACATCCTCACCATCGTGTCGCGCAGTGCATTGGGGTCAAGCGGATAAAAGGGCGCGCACGTAGCACATTCGCTGACCTGGCGAGCATCAGCAAAGATCAAGACCTTCTCGTCAAAACGGGGTGGGTGTGACAGCCGGAGCGCCAGCTCCTCACTGGGAGGGTAGAGCAGAGTAATCGCCCCCTGGGCGATCTGGGCCACAGCACTACGCGAACGGCCAACAGCAGCCAGCCCGCCAGCGCCGCCGGTACAATTCGCCACAGACCAGTCAGGGCATATACGCCGCTTGAGGCTCAGAATACGTCGCACCGACTGGTCAACCCTGGCGCGAAAGTTCTCGTCCACCTCGTACCGGTCTCGGAAAAAGAGTACCGTGTCTTCGATATTCCGCATCTGATCAGCCCACGAGTCGGTCAGGGAGAAACGGGACAAGTTCAACAGGTCATTCCCGGCCTGGAAAGCTTCGAGAGCGATCTGGCGATATGGGAAGGCATCCAGCTTGGGAGAATAGTAGCGACGTATGGCCGGCACGCCCAGTGAATCGCTGACCAATAGACCGCCAGCCTGCCGCCAAGGCGCGAATTCGGTCTGGGCCATGATCTGCTGCATGCCTTGAGCGTCGAGGCTGATAGGGCGCGTGACGTAGCGGATGTTGCCTTGGAAACCCCGGTAGCGGATGTGAGCAGTCATCAGCGCGTCGACCGTGTCGGTGATAGAGTCGAGCTGCGTAACGGCAAAAAAGGGCTGTAGCTCGATCAGGCGCAGCGCGTCGAGCGACCGGTCGACGGTTGCCACCTCCTCATCCAGGCTTCGATCGCTGGCCCCCAGTCCCGGCAGATGCTTACCAACCACCGCCACCTTCCCAGCGCTGCCCTGATGGACACCTCGGATATAGGCCTGCCCCATACGCCCGACCCAATAGGGATCTCCGCCAAACACACGCGTGCCAAGGTCGCCGCTCGATTCAGGCCTGGGAACGCTGAGCACATCCAAAGATGGCCCGAGCAAAAGATTGACCCCCACTGCCGCCAGTTCCTGGCCGACGATCTGCCCCACGACCTGGGCATTCAGGTCGTTCCAGGTCGCGCCCAAGGCCATTTCACTAGGCAGATCGGTAAAACCGGCCCGCAAGCTGGTGAACGGGTAACCGTTACCTTCCTGTGCCGTAGCAATCAGCAGAGGAATGCCCTGCGCTGGCACCGTGATCGTCTGTGTGACACGAACTAGGTTTACCAACGGGACGGTCAAGGGCACCGTCCCAGTTACCGTCCCGGTCAGAGATCCGCTCACTCCGACTGCTCCACTCGGCGTAATCGGCGTTGTAAGTGTCACAGGCATCGTCACTACCATCCCTATGGGCAGCGATTCGGTAAAAGCAAGCGTCTGCAGGGCCGTGGTCAGCGATAACATAGACGCAGGGGTGCCGGCCTCATTGTCGAAATTCTCGTTTTCAGGCGACAAGATCACGCCGCCGATGCGATAAACCTGAACAAGGCGAGTTATATCCAGGCCGGCACCGTTTCCGCTCCCTGTGCTCGAGGCTATGGTTGGGCCGGGGAAGGTGACCAGGAACAGTTGTCCGACCTTGTCGGCAGTGGTCATGCCAGCCAAGGTCTCGTCGAGCCAGATCTCTTCGGCTGTTTGGGGCGTCTTCGCGGGCTGAGGCGTCTGCGCGTCAGACGGCCAGGCAGAGGTCAACACAATACTCAGCAACAACAGGCCACTCAACACGCGATGCCAAGAAGCCGGCTTCATCTCTTCTCCTCAGTTAACCAGATCCCAGTATACCCTCGAACGGAATTGGCGTCAAACGTTTGAACCCTATTCTCGCTTCTGGCGGAGGCTGGCTGCCTTTGACTTCAGAGACTGGAAATATTCGCTTTCGACGATCTCGTTCACCTGGCGTTGCTTCTTGGCCTCGTCGATTTCGATGCGCAACTGCTCCACCTGTCGCCGCAACGCCTCCTCACGCTCGCGCACCTGGGTAGCCATCTGGGCAAACTCGGCGGCCAGGGTAGCAAGCATTTCGTCCCGGTATCCGATCACGGTTCCTGCCGGCGCATCAAGCTGGCCACCCGCCTGACGGCCGGCCTGTCCTGTGCCGACCGGGCGTGGGGAAGCTGGATCTCCACAGGCTACCCGCTGAACCCAATCCTGCATCTCCTGGATGAACTGCTCGGTCTTGTATTTTCCAGCCGACATGCGCCCGACCCAGTGACGAACCTGGTTCAGAAACTCGGTAGTGTACCGGATCCGATCGCTCAGCCCGCTCATCACGGCCACGGCCACTGCCGGGTCATCACGCACCAAACGGCGAAAGCTATCTCCGCGCAACACCAGCAGCCGGGTTGGTTCCAGGGTGCGGGCGCTCAGCGATCGGGGTTGGCAGTCTATTAGAGCCATCTCGCCCAGCAGATCGCCTGCCTTGAAAAGGCGGAGTGGCTTCTCCTGGCCGGGTCGGTCAATGCTGGGCGTGAAAATCGCCACACACCCCTCCTGGATGATATACAGCTCATCGCCTGCATCGCCCTGGTTAAAGAGCACCTGACCAGCGGCCAGGTATCGTCTCTCCAGCCCTGCGCTCATCTCGGCCAGCTTCTCCGGTGAAAGCCGCCGAAAGATGGGAACATCTAGTTCGCTTATGTCAGTCATCTAGACCTCCTCATGGCCTGAATGGCGCCCAGGCGGCGGGCGGTCATGACTGCCCCTCATAGGGAGCCTGCGCTACCCCCCACCGGCCGCTCTTGACCTCAGCGACGATCTGCTGGTTAACCCGGCTCTGTTCCAGGAAGACCTGTCGCTTCTGCGGATCGTCGATCCGCTCAGCCTGCTGGATCATCGCTGTATACGCCTCCTGTAAGAAACGCCCAGCCTCGGGCTTCTGACGAGCAGCAAGCACCCGGAAGTGGTTAAAGTAGATCTGCTGCACCTCCTCCACGTTCTTTTGCTCGGCCAATAGGACAATGGCCTGCTCCGAGGTCTCGAAGGCCTGATCCAGCCTGCCCAGCTCCAGGTAAGCCTGCCCCAGGTACGACAGATCGACGACCATCTCGGCCTTGAGGCCCAACTGTGAGCGGATCTCGTAAGCCTGCTGGAAACAATCCACTGCTCGATCGTACTCTCGTCGACCCAGGGCAAGCAGGCCCAGGCCGTACCAGCAGTAGCCGATGCCCCGCTGGTCGTCGATCTGGCGACGTAGCTCCAAAGACTCGTTGAATGCCAGCTCAGCTTCGTCGTAACGACCCAGGTACGTATAGACAAGCCCCAGGCCAAAGAGGGCAAAGCCCTGCCCCATCCGATCTCCCACCCGTCGCTTCCTGTCCAGCGAGGTGATGTATTGATCCAAGGCTCGTTCATACTCGCCCAAACGCATGGAAACACGGGCTGCATTCGTGAGGTGGACGCCGACCTGGAACCAATCCTGCCGTGCCTCAGCTACTTCAAAGGCCTGTTCATACAGGTGAACCGCCTGGCTATAGTTACCCCGAAAAAAGTGAATCATGCCCAGGTACATCAGGCTCCAGGCTTCGCCCTCCGAGTCATTGGTCGCCCGCCTCAGGCCGGCCGCCTTTTCCAGCGGCGGTTGGGCCTTAGCATAGTCGCCCCGGTAATAGTGGATGACGCCCAGTTGATGCAACGCCTCCGCCTGGCTGGCCAGAGCTCCCAGTTCGGTGGCGATGGCCAGCGCCTCAGTCGCAGCCTGCTCGGCTTCGACATAGCGGCCGGTCCACTGGTAGAGATCGGCGAGGGCGTTAAGGGCATCGGAGCGCCGGGCCTGATCATCGTGGGCCTGAGCCAGATCCAGCATCTCTTCCAGGTCGACTTGGCGGGCCTTTTGCTGGCCTAGCAAACCATAAACCTGTTGCCGCCGCGTCAGGACGTCAAACTGCCTTTGCCACGTCTCCGGATCGAGATCTCTGTCAGGGAACTGGCGCTCCAGACGCTCCAGCACGTCAGTATAGCACCGCACCGCCGTCTCATTGGCGAATCCGGCCTGAGCTTTGTGGCCGGCCATTTCAAGATAGTGTGCCGCCTGCTGCTGATCGTCGCTGCGGCTGAAGTGATAGGCCAGCATCTCGCACTCTTGGTCAGCAAGCTCACCCAAGATCGCTTTCAGCGTTTCACCCGCCCGGCGGTGAAATTCCTGGCGACTCTGCAGCAGCAAGCTGTCGTAAGCCACCTCTTGAACTAGAGCATCGGGAAAGGTATACGCAACATCCGTTGGCTGCCCTGCCGCTGGCGCCACCGGGCGGATCAGGCCACTGCGCTCCAACTGGGCTAACCACAACCCCATCTCCGCCTGGGCCCCGACCAGCCCTCTCAAGATCTCCACCTGAAAGCGCCGACCGATGACCGCTGCCATCTGCAGCGCCTGGCGAGCATCTTCGGTCAAGCGGTCGAGACGGGCCAGGATAGCACCCTGTAGCGTGCTGGGCACGGTGATCCGCTCGATCCCAGCCATCACCTTCCAATAGCCGGGCTGGCTGTCATCTGGCACAACCAGATGCCTATCCTGCAGCGAACGCACAACCTCCTCAAGATAGAAGGGGTTGCCGGCGGTCTTGTCCAGGATCTCCTGAATTGCTAGAGGCGCCAGATCGGCTCCTGGCAGGAGCTCATGAAGCAACTCGCGGCTCCAGGTTTCGCTGAGCGGCCTGAGCGCCACCTCCGTATAACGGTGCGGAAAGGAAGCAGCCGCCTGATCCCGCAGTCGCCAGCAGCGCTTGTCGCGCCGCTCGCGCAAGACCAGAACAAACATGAGTGGGGCGATATCTGTGACCTGCAGCAGATCTTCCAGCAAAGCCAGGGAGGCTTCATCAGCCCAATGAAGATCGTCAAGGGCGATGACAAGCGGCTGTTGCTGTGCCGCCGCTGCGCAGAACTCTCGCACTGCCCAGAAGGTCTGTTTCTGTCGCACCTGTGGGTTGAGATCATTCACCCACCGCTCCCACTCACCCTTCAGCGGCAAATCAAGCAAATGCGCCAGGAACGGGATCGCCTCGCGAGCGGCCGGCTTGCCGAGAAGAGCCTCACCTTGTTCCCACAAAGCGTAAAGCATGTCGTCGGCGTTGGCATCAGGTCGCGGTGCCACTGCGCGGTGCAAGATCTGGGCTGCCAACCAGTAGCTTACCTGCTCACTGAACGACACAGCCTGGCCCTGTAACCAGCGCATCCCACCCACCCCCTGCCGGTCTCCAATGGAGGGTTGCTGTCCAAAAAGCCGCCCCCTCAGTTCCCTCATCAACCGTGACTTGCCCAGGCCGCTATCGCCGACGATCGACACAATCTGACCTCGCCCGTTCATGAACTCCTTGCCGCATCGTTGCAGGGCAGTAAGCTCATCCTCGCGATCGGCCAGGGGGGTCTCTGTATCGCCCAAGCCGCGGGTCCGGCCGATCTTGGCCCGCCGACCCATAACCTGGAAGGACGGAATTGCGATCTCTTTGCCCTTAACTTTTAACTGACCCCGATCGCGCAGGTCGAAAAAGGCCTTCACCTGCTCCTGGGTTCTGTCACTGATCAAGATTCCGCCCCACTCGGCTTTGGACATCAGGCGGGCAGCCATGTTGATATCGTCACCCATCAGGGTGTACTCCTGGCGCCGGTCAGGTCGATCGATCTGATCGCCAATGTCGGACACGCCGACATTGCCGGCAAACAGGGTTCCGGTGTTGATGCCCACCCGCTGCCGGAAACGGTAGATGCCCTCGGGCAACTGCAGAGCGGCAAAGTACTGGCGGGTTGCCTCCTGCATCTCTAACGCCGCATACACTGCCCGCACCGGGTCGTCTTCGTGGGCACGGGGTGCACCAAAGAACACTACGAGGCGGTCGCCTATCGAGTACTGGTCCATGCGGGCCAAGGACCCTTCGTAACGGCCTACTATCTCGGCCATATGGACAAAATAGTCGTTTAGATGGCTGGTGATCAGGTCGGGCCGGCTGCCGCCCATATCCTCGATCAGGTCGCTGGCGCCCTCGTAATTGACGAACATGACCGTCACCAGGCGGCGATCGGGTACGATCCGCACCTGGCCGGGGCTAGTCACCAAGCGCGACAGGAGCTCAGCCGGCAGATAGGGTGACAGGCGGTCCAACCGGTCTACCAAATAGGTGATTTGGGCCTGCACGTCGCCATCCGGCGGCTCGGTGATATGCCATGGGCCCGGCAGACTCTCAGCCGGCGGCGCAGCGCGCACCAGGTCAAAACCCTCGGCGCGGGACTCCACCACGATCCTTGACCCAAGCAGGTCGCGGGTGGCCCGGGTGATGACCACCTCGCCGGGATTGGCATGCCCCTCAGCCTGGTCGGCGCCGTTTACCGTGTGGCCAGTGGTCACATAAGCCATGCTATGCGCTGTGCCGAGATGAGCGGCGAAATAGCGACCCGACGATATGCCGCACTTGACGCGCAGGGCATGTGTCTGGCCGCCGGCCTCGATGGCCGCAAACCTATCCATGATGCCCTGCATGGCCATGGCCGCCTGCACTGCCAGCAGAGCGCCTTCGGTCATCCCAGCCGATCCGGCCGGCTGCTCGCCGAAAAGACCCAGCAACGCATCGCCGCCGAATTTGAGCAGCGTACCACCATGAGCATGGAGTATGGCTACCAGGTCATTGAATAGGCTATTGATAATGGCAGTGATCCGCTCGGCGCCATCCTCGAAGGGCTTGAGCCACTCCGAGAGGGGGGTAAAGCCGGACACATCCACGAACAGGAAGGCACCCTGAAAAAGGCCGCCGGCCGGTACGCCCGGTGGCTGCGGGTTCTGCACAACCGGCCGGGCCAGGTAGGTTTTGGCTGTTTTGAGGACGCCAGCCAGGTGCTGGGAGGCCGCTGCCAGGTCGTCGGCGGTCGCACGGCGCTCCATGGGCTCATAGAGGGCGTGGGTCAGGTAACGCTGCAACGAAGGCAGCATTTCCTGCAGTGGGCGGGGTGGCGGAAGCTGGCCTAGCTCGACGGTTGGCAAAGTCCGTGCCGCCTGAGGCATGCCAGGCCCACTACTGGCCTGCAAGACCTCCTCATCTGCCGCGGCCGGAGCGGGGAGCTGGGCGACAGGAGCACCACACTGGCTGCATTGGACCTGGCCGGGCGCAATGCCGGCGCCGCATTCAGGACAGACGGTCACGGGCGGCACGACAATCGCCCCGCAGTGGAAGCAGTACCGGGCGTGGCCGGGAAGCAACGTATGGCAAACCGTGCACACCAAGCCGCCGACCAGCAACTGGCCACAACCCATGCAGAAGCGGGCCTGGGCCGGGTTGGCTGTTCCACACAATGGACAGCGCATAGGCTCAACCTCCATTAAGGGCAAAGTATCACGCAATCTCTATTATACCACAAACAGCACCAGGCCCATAGGAACCCTGGCGATCTCGATATCGGCAGAGCATGACCGTGATCTAGCCTTGGTGTCTCTCAAATAGCGACCCGGCGCTCGTCTCAAGTCCGATTTCGGCGGCCTGAGGATAGACCCAAGGGCCTGCTTGAACGGCATTGTATCTAGGACTTGCAGGGGATTGACAATAGCCTCAGAATCGCCTATACTGGATGAGGCAGTGACATCACTGCTTTTTATCGGCTATGCATCTGGATGTGAGCCTGCGCGTTAGGGTTGCGTGCCATAAGCCGCCTGGACGGCGGTATAATAAGGAGGGACCGTGAAGGCT
>JAFGOG010000101.1 GCA_016926595.1 Anaerolineae bacterium | reverse complement strand
GCGGCCCATCTCCTCGGTGATCACCTGGCCGCCGGTCAGGACGGCGATGTCCTGCAACATCGCCTTGCGCCGGTCGCCAAAGCCGGGGGCCTTGATGGCCAGAGCATTGAACACACCGCGCAGCTTGTTCAGCACCAGGGTGGCCAGCGCCTCGCCGTCCACGTCCTCGGCGATGATCACCAGGTTCTTGCGGCCCGTCTGGACCATCTTTTCCAGGAGCGGGATAATGTCCTGGGCGCTGGAGATCTTTTTGTCATAGATCAGGATCAGCGGAGTCTCCATGCTTGCTTCCATCCGCTCGGGGTCGGTGATGAAATAAGCAGAGATATAGCCCCGGTCGAACTGCATACCTTCGACATACTCGGTCTCGAATGCCAGAGCCTTGCTCTCTTCAACGGTGATGACGCCATCCTTGCCGACCTTCTCCATCACCTCAGCAATCAGCTCGCCGATCTCTTTGTCGTTGGCCGAGATGGCCGCTACGTTGGCGATCTCTTCCTTGGTGTCGATCTCTTCGGCCATGTCACGCAGGGCCTTGACGACGGCGTCGCTGGCCTTGGCGATGCCATTCTTGATCAGCATCGGGTTGGCGCCGGCCGCCACGTTCTTCAGCCCTTCGGTCACGATCATCTGGGCCAGGACGGTGGCTGTGGTCGTCCCGTCGCCGGCTACGTCGTTGGTCTTGGTCGCTGCCTCTTTGAGGAGCTGGGCGCCCATGTTCTGGAACGGCTCTTCCAGCTCGATCTCCTTGGCAACCGTCACGCCGTCGTGGGTGATGGTTGGCGCGCCGAACTTTTTGTCGAGAGCCACATTGCGGCCCTTGGGACCCAGGGTGACCTTGACGGCGCCCGCCAGGGTATCTACCCCGATCTTGAGATTGCGTCGTGCTTCTTCTGAAAAAATGAGTTGCTTTGCCATTTCTATTTACTCCTTTTCACTAGTGCTGTTGGATCAGTCCAGGACTGCCAGGATGTCGCTTTCCTTGAGGATCAGGTACTTTTTGTCCTCAAGCTTGACCTCGGTGCCTGCGTACTTGGCATAGAGCACCCGGTCGCCGACCTTGACGTCCATCGGGATGTACTTGCCGTCTTCGTCCCGGCGGCCTGG
The DNA here is from genome assembly GCA_016926595.1 of Anaerolineae bacterium. The sequence goes on along the minus strand of JAFGOG010000101.1, from coordinate 17,904 downwards.
GCCGGCGGCGACGATCTTGCCCTCCTGGGGCTTTTCCTTGGCCGTCTCGGGCACATAGATGCCACTAGCGGTCATTTCCTCCCGCTCGATCGGTTCGACCACGACACGGTCGGCCAACGGTTTGAGATTAAGAGCCATTTTGTCTACCTCCTCGACTGTTGATATTGAAAATTCACAACGAGTGCGTTAGCACTCAAGAGCGGCGAGTGCTAACGCCGAGGCCTATTTTACTCGAACTTGGGACAATGTCAAATCGAGAGAGGGCTGTGGATCAAAGAGAGAGCCAACCCGGAACGGTTTCCCTCAATCTCGGCAGCAGTGGCCACAGATCGGGCGGGTCGAGAACCAGGTTGGCAGCCGAGCGAACCTGGTCGGACGACGGGTTGATGGCCACACCGATCCGCGACCGGGCAAACATCGCCACATCGGATGTGCTGTCGCCTACGGCCAGACAATCGGCGGGCTGCACACCAAGCTCGGCCTGCAATTGCTCAACGATCTGCCCCTTGCCCCCCTCGGGGACGCGCTCCCTTGCGGCGCCGGTGGCGCAGCCATCCTCGAACAGGAGCTCGTTGGCGATGATCCAATCCAGTCCCAGTTCGGCCTGGACGAGCTCGGCATGGACGTTCAATCCGGTGCTGATCACAGCCACCCGCACGCCCGCCTGTCGCAGGGCGCCAACCGTCTCTCGGGCGCCGGGCAGGTAGGGGTTGTCGCGAAAGAAGGCTTCCATCGCCGCCCGGCTTACCCCCTTCCACAGTGAGGCGTCGAGCCGCAGCCATTCGCTGTAGGGCAACTGGCCCGACACGCCCTGATCAAAAAACGTCTGGGCCACCTCCCAGGTGCCCAGACGCTGATGCAGATAAACGTATGGATCGCGAGCCTGTTTTAGAGTCCCGTCCAGGTCAAAGATCGCCAGCCTGAGGGACATCAGCCAGCGGCGACCCAGTCGCACAGAAACTGGACCAACAGCCGCACGCCAAAGCCGGTTCCGCCTTTTTGCAGATAGGCGGGGCGCTTGGGTGAGTCGCCCCGCTCCTCGAACGACATCCCGGCGATATCAAGGTGCGCCCAGGGATATTCTCCGATGAACTGCTTGAGAAAGATGGCAGAAGAGCCGACGCCACCCTGGCGCCCGCCGCTGTTGGTCATGTCGGCGGTCAGGCTCTCGATCTTGTCAATATAGTCGTCGTACAGGGGCAGGGGCCAAATCCGCTCACCGCTCGCCTTGCCGGCTGCCTGAAGGCGGGCCAGCAAACCGTCTTCGTTACTGAACACACCGGCCGCTACGCCGCGCCCCAATGCCGTGACGCACGCACCGGTCAGGGTGGCCAAATCCACCACTGCCATGGGCTCAAAACGGGCGGCGTAGGCCAGGGCGTCGGCCAGCACTAATCGACCTTCAGCGTCGGTGCTGATGATCTCGATCGTCTTGCCGTTGAGGGCGGTCAGTACGTCGCCCGGCTTGAAGGCGCTGCCGCTGGGCAGGTTCTCGGTAGCCGGCACCAGCCCTACCACGTGCAGTGGCAGGTCAAGCTGGGCCACGGCCAGCATCGTGGCCAAAACCGCCGCGCCGCCGGCCATGTCGCCTCGCATCCGATCCATCCCTTCGACCGGCTTGAGAGAGATGCCCCCCGAATCAAAGGTGATCCCCTTGCCCACCAGCACGACCGTGTCCAGGTCATCGCGGCTGGCGTTGTGTTCCAGGACGATAAATACGGCCGGTTCGTCGCTGCCCTGGGCAACGCCCAGGAAGGCTCCCATCCCCAGCTCGTCGGCCTCCTCCTCGTCGAGCACCTGGCAGCTCATCGTCTCGAACTCGCCGGCGATGTCCAGCGCCACTTCGGCCAGCTCCTCGGGAGTGGCATAGTTGGCCGGACGGTTGGTCAGGTCGCGGGCCAGGCAGACCGCATCGGCCACAATTCCGCCAGCTTGGGCGCCAGCCTCCACGGCAGGCATAGTGGCGGCGTCTAGCTGGACCAGGGTCATGCGTTCCGGATCGGATCGGTCGGTAGGCTCATTTTTCAGCTCCTGGTAACGGTACAGGCCCAGGATCGCCCCTTCCACCACCGCCTGGGCGGCCGCTTCAGGCGTCAGGCCACCCGCGCCGGCGCCGTGAACGACGGTGCTGAACGAAGCGACGCCCAGCGACCGGGCTTTTTTTGCCGCCGCCGCCGCCGCCTCTCGTACAGCGTTGAGGTCAAGCTTGTCCTGCGTCCCCAGGCCGACCGCCAGCACCCGCCGGGCTGACAAGGCGCCGCGTGTGTAAAAGACGGCGACCTCGCCCTTCTTGCCTTTGAAATCACCGCCGGCGATGGCATCGCCGATGGCCCCACCCAGCGCCTGGTCCACGGCGGCAGTTGCTCCGCCCGGCTTTTCGACGCCTTCGAACAGGTTGACGACGATCAGCTCGTCTTCGACCGTCTGAATGCTGCCGGCTACAACACTTATCTCCATGGATACCTCCCTGTCCCAACCCTGTCCGGAGGGAACAGCCTCTATTCTACCACGAGTTTACATTTCTGTCCAATGAGACCCTACCCTGCATACCCCCAACCGCGCAGCTTTTCCTGCACTTCGGCCATCTCGTCATCTGGCAGATCAGGAGTTGAACCGGCATCCTTGTACACGTTCGCCTGGCTATAGACCACCGGGCCGGCCGCTGGCGACCAGGCCTCGAACGCCTCGCTCAGAACCCGGCCGTCCAGGTCCTGTGGCACGGCAGCGCCCATGGCGTGCAGGATGGTAGGCGTCAGGTCCAGGATGCTGGCCCCTTCCAGCCGGACGCCGGGCTTGACCCCAGGTCCGGCCAGGATCACCAAGCCATCCGGTCGGTGATGGCCCGACATGCCGGTGATCGGCTCGACCAGCTTGTTGGAGCCAAAATCAGCGTGGCCAAAGGCCATATATTCCCAGCCGCGCGGCTGGACGATCAGATCAGGGGCGCGGTCGACGTAGGGACCGCTGTAGATCTCCTCGCGGCGGTAGACGCGCTCGACCAGCGGCTGGCCGGTTCGCGGATCGCGCAGCGACAGGGCGGCCTGCTCGATCGAGCCTTTGATCTCCTCATATTCGTGCCCCGGCTGGACGATCCCCTGCGGCCGGGCGCCGGCCAGGTTGATATACACCTGTCCAAAGCTGCCGATGCTGAACGCCCTGGTGCGTGCCCAGTCGACGTCGTCGAACGACAGAAATATGCGATTAAGCAGACCAGCCTTTTGTTGGAATCGTACCTTTTTGCGCAGCCGGCCCAGGCCAAGCGCCCGGGCAACCCGGAACATGTTCAGCGGGGTATAACCCAGGCGGAACAGAATCTGCTTGAAGGCGGTCCACGGATTGCGCTTGAAAACCAGCAGCCCCAGGCTGGCCAGCCAGTTGTTGGTCAGGAAAAAGCTGTGCACCGGTCCAAAACCGTGATCCGACATCACCACGACCAACGTTTCCGCCAGGTCCACGCTGTCAGAGGCCAGCAGGCGGCCGACGTCGGCGTCCACCTTGCGGTGAAAGGCCAGGATCCGCTCCCGCTGCGCGGCCGCCTCGGCAGAGTCGTGGCGGGGATGTTCTGGATCGAGCAGCCGCCACGTTTCATGCTGCACCATGTCGGTGTCCCAGTATACGACGGTGAACAGGTCCCACGATTTGCGGTCCATCAGGTACAGCGCAGCCTGGGTGCGGTTCTCGACGCTGGCGGTTAGATCGTCGAGAAAACGGTCGAGCCAGGGCGAGGAGCGGTAGCGCTCGTTGGGGGCCAGCATAAACTGGCCCAGCTCGGCCAGCAGCTCCTCCTTTAGCTCGGGCGGGTAGGTCCAATCGCTGTCCGGGCCAGGGGCCAGGAATCCGCTGATGATAAAGCCATCCACCGCCTCGGGAGGATAAGTGGTAGGGATGCCCAACATCCCCACCCGGCGGCCCGCGTCGTTCAGCCAATTCCACAGCGACCGCGTCCGGCAGGCGGTAGCGTTGACCATCGTCACCTTGTAGCTGCCGGTGCCGGGATAGACAAAGTCTACTACCCCATGCTTGCCCGGGTTCGCCCCGGTGGTGAAAGAGATCCACGACGAGGCGCTGATCGGCGGCAGCGTGCTGCGGAGCTTGCCCGAGGCGCCTTGTCTCATCAGGCGTTGGAGGTTGGGCAGCTCCCCGGCCTCGATCCATGGCCCCAGCAGATCCAGCGTCGCGCCGTCGAGACCGATAACCAGAACCTTCATCCCAGGTACCCCAGCCCTTTCAGCCGCTCCACGATCTCCTTTTCTCCCTCGGCTGTATAGTCGACGGCAGGTGCCCCCTCAGGGGGCGGCTCCGGACCCCTGTCGGTGATCTGCACCGGGAAGGCAGTCAAGTAGCCGTCGACAAACGCTCCTTGCAGGACGCGGCCGTCCATGTTGGACGGCACCGGCAGGCCCATGGCGTGGAGAACCGTCGGCGCGATGTCATAGACAGACGCCCCTTCCACCCTGCTGCCCGGCTGTACATTCGGCCCGTTGACTATTAGCATGCCGTAATCGCGGTGCATGCCTGAGTAGCGATAGACCGTGTCAATCGTGTGCCGGTGGCCGAAATCGGCCAGCCCGAAAAAGATGTCGGAAGGCTCTTTCGGCAGCAGGGTAAGATCAGGCGCCTTGTCCAGGTGAGGGCCGGAGTAGATCTCCTCGCGGTGTAGAACCTGGCCGATGAGCGGCCGGTCGGTCCGGGGGTCGCGGAAATCAAGCGCCATCCGCTCGATCTCATCCCGCACCGCTTCGTACTCGGTGCCCGGCTCGACGATGCCCTGCGGCTCCCGGCCTTTTACATTGACATAGATCGAGCCCAGGTGCCGGCCAAAGGAATAGGCTTTCGACCGACTCCAATCTACGTCCAGGAACGAGAGGAAAATCATCTTGAGCAGATGATCCACAAAGTAGCCGGCTACATATTCCGCTTGGCGGGCCAGCCCCACCCGGTCGAGCACCTGGTGCACATTGCGCAGTGTAAAGCCACGGCGGAACATCAGCTCCTTGAACCGGGTCCACGGATCCCGTTTCAGGCGCAATAGGCCGTTGTCGAGCAGCCAGTTGTTTAACACGATAAAGCTGTTGGCCCGGCCCATGCCATGGTCAGACATCACTATGACCAGCGTCTCGTCGTCGGCCAGCGCCAGCAACCGGCCAACACTCTCGTCCACCTTGCTGAAATAATCGCGGACCACCGGTTCCTTGTCCTCGCGATCAGTGCGCCATGGGTGATCGGGGTCCAGGTAGTGCCACAACTGGTGCAGCACCCGGTCGGTGTCAAAGTAAACCGGCATGTACACGTCCCAGGGCCGGCTCTCGCCCAGGTACAACGCTGTCCGGGTTACCATCTCCAGTAGATCGTAGGTCGCCTTCATAAAGCTCTCTTTGCGGTTTTCGGCGAACGTTTCCGTTGGATAGATCCGGTACTCCCCGATCTCCCTTTTCAGATCGCCAGCCAGCTCAGCCGGATAGAGGTAATCGGTGGCCCGGTAGGGCGTCATCCAGCCGCTGATCATAAAGCCGTTGAGCTGCTCCACGGGATAGGACATCGGGATATTGAGCACGCCGACGCGATACCCGGCGTCGCTCAGGTAGCGCCACATCGTCGTCCCGCTGCGCAGTGAGGCGTTGACCGGTGGGAAAGCATAGGTCCCTTCGCGGCGATACAGAAAATCATAGATCCCGGTCTTGGCCGGGTTCATCCCGGTGACGATAGAAGACCAGGACGGCCCAGACGTGGGCGGAATGGTGGAGCGCAGGTGGCCAACAGCGCCGGTGTCGATTAAACGCCGAAAGGTGGGCAGGTAGCCACCGTCGGCCCATCTTTGGATGATCTCCAACGGCACGCCATCGAGGCCGATGAGCAGGACTTTTCTAGGTTTTTTCACACTTCCTCCCCAAAGACCCGGCTAAACCGGCAAAAGACCGCATAGCCGATCACCAACACGGCCAGGCAGGTTAGCAGCGTCCTCAAGAAAAAATCGAGCCCCGTTGGCGTGCCCCAGTAGAGCGCGTCCTGGTAGGAAGCCACCAGCGAAGCCATCGGGTTAATACGGCGGATCCACAGGCGTACGTCGATCGGGATGCCCAGGATCACGGCCCTTTCGGGCAAGATAGTAATGGAATAAAAGATCGGCGTCAAAAAGAACCAGGCTTGTAACAGGACCTCGAGGATGTGCTGGGTGTCCCGGTAAAAGACGTTCGCTGTCGCCAGGATAAAGCTCATGCCGACGGTAAACACAACCTGGGTCAAGATGATGAGTGGCAGCATGAGCACTGCCGGCTTGAGGCTGAAACCAAAGGCGAAAACCATGGCAAAGAGCACGATTAGTGCCAGCATAAAGTTCACCAGATTGGACAGCACCTCGATGACCGGCAGGATCTCCCTGGGAAAGTAGACTTTTTTGATCAGGCCGGCATTGTTGACGATCGAACCGGTGGCGGACGTCAACGATGCGGAAAAAAAAGTCCACGGCAAAAAACCGCACATAAAGAAAACCGGGAACCGGTCGATATCGCTCTGGATCATCACCGTAAAGACGAGGGTAAAGACCAGGGTCATGAGCAGGGGGTTGAGCAGAGACCACAGAACGCCAAAAACCGAGTTCTTGTACCGCACCTTCAAGTTGCGGATCACCAGGTTCTTGATCAATTCCCGGTATTGGAACAGATCGCCCGCTCGACGGATCATCTAGCTCTCAATCCTATCAGCTCTGACCAGCTCAATTGCCCCTGCACACCGACCCGTAGGCCCGCACGATCGTCTCTGCCGCCTGGGTCCAGGAGAAACGTTCGACGGCGGTTCGCCGCAAGTTGGCCTGGCGCCGGTCATCCCCATTCGCAGCTTCTTCCAGCCCGCGCATCAAGCCCTGGGCCAGCGAAACGGAATCAACCTTTGCAGCAAAGATGCCTTCGTCTCCCAGGTACTCCCGGCTGACTGGGGTGTCAAAGGCGACGGTGGGCAAGCCCATGGCCATATAGTTCAGGATCTTGCCGCTGCCCTCCGTGTCGGATAGCTTGGGTGCAACCGCGACATCGCCAAGGGCCAAAAAGCTGCGGGCTTGTTGGTAGGGCACCCGGCCGGTGAATGTGGTGCGGTCGGCTACTCCTAGCTGATGGGCCAGGCCGCGGTAATGCTCCACGGCCGGATAGCCCATGATCAGAAAATGGACATTGTCCACCTGTCGCTGCAGGTCGGCTATGGCGTGGAGCAGCAGATCGGTACCCTGGTAGGGAGCCAGCAACCCCAGGTAGACGACAACCTGGCGCCCAGGTGGAATGCCCAGGGAAGCTCGTCGTTGCTCCAAAGAAGCCCGCTCCTCCTCACAGACAGGATAGAACGCCTCGGCGTCGACGCAATCGGCTACCGTGTGAACCCGTTCTGGGCGGCAGCCAAACTGTGTGACCAGCAGGCGCACGGCAAGTTGTGAGCTGGTGATGACGGCCGGCGCAGCACGGTCGATCCACGTCTCAAGCCGGTAGAGAGGATGGTAGAGGATGCTCTCCCTGTCCAGGAAGCGATGGTCGATCATCTCGCTGGTCATGCTTCCTTGAAAATCGAAAACCACCGGAATTCCCAACAGGCGGCCGACGGTCAGCCCAAGCAGGGCCCCCTCGTGCAGATGGCCGTGGATGACGTCGGGCCGCCAGCGCAGCGCGGTAGCAAGCACCTTCCAGAACAACAGCATGTCAAAGGCGATCTTGTGGGGCGAGGACCCAACTTCGTAATGTCGCCTGAACGGAATGGACAGGGTACGGCGGATCTCCAGGCCCGCCACGTCCTGGCCGTTGCGATAGGTGCACACGACGACCTGGTGGCCTAGCCTGTTTAAAACCCGCGCCTCCTCCAAGATACGCACGTGACAGCCGTAATCGGCAAAGAAGGAGGTCGGGGCGATCATCAACGCTTTGTAGCGTTTTGCTGTAACGTCCTCACCGCCTACCACAAACAGCGATTGTACCCCATCTAGCCGATAAATGCAAGCAGTCAGACAATGTGCGCGCTCGCCCGTTATGTGATATACTGAAGTTGGGGTGACCACGTCAGGTCGCCCTGACAAGGGGGTTGACCGGTTTATGAGCGTCGAGCGCAGCCAACAGAAGCGAAACAGGATCCTGACCTGGGTCATCAACCTGGCCGGCGTGGCCGTGTTTGCTTTTATCCTCTACCAAGGCGGCGTCGAGGTGTGGCGTCAGATCTTTCAGGCTGACCTCCTCTACCTGCTGGGCGCCCTGGCCGCCACCCTTGCCTGGAACCTGGTCGCTGCTTACCGCTGGTACTTGATCGCTGCCGCCGTCACCGAAGGGCAGCCCGGCTGCACCTTCTCCCACTATTACACCTACCACATGATCGGCATGCTCACTGGCCAGATCCTGCCCATCGGCGTGGGCATGCTCGGCGGGCGGCCGGTCGCCCTCAGCCTGTCGGGCAAGGTATCGCTGCGCCGGGCTGCGCTGTCGGTAGTGCTCGACAAGCTCTTTGACGTAGTTCTGGCTGTCCTGCTGGCCGTGCCCGCCGCCCTGTACCTGGTCGACTGGATCGACCTGCCTGCGACTGCCGCGCTGATCGGCTGCGTGGTGCTGCTGGGCCTGATCTTGATCGGCTGGCAGTACGAGAGCACTATGCGCTGGCTGGCGCAGCTCGCGGCCCGCCTCGCCCGGCCGCTGACGCGCCTGCCGATCATTGGTCGGCGGCTGATCAGCCGGCTGCCCCAGCAATTGGACCGGCTGTCCGCCGAGACGTTCGTCACCAACCGGCGCGCCGTGCAGCTCTTTCTCCTGACCCTGGTGCTGTACAGCCTGCTCTCGCTGCGCCTGGCGCTGATCGCCCTCGCCGTGCACCTGGCCGTTCCGTGGTACCTCCTGGCTCTGGGCGTGGGCATCACCCAATTGACGCTCATCTTTTCGTTCACGCCCGGCTCGCTGGGCGTACTGGAGGGCGGCTGGTGGGCCATCTTTCGGCTCGGCGGCCAGACGCTCGACGTCTATAACCTGTTCGTGATCGCCCGGCGAGCGCTCGTGCTCGTCTTTACGCTGATCTGCGCCCTGCTCGGCTTTACCTGGATCCGTGAGAGTCCGGCCCGTCTCTTTCGATCGGTGCTGTCCGCCTCTCGCCAGCCCGCCGAGGAAGCTCAGAACGTCAACCCGAATGTGACAGTCAAATAGGCCCGCAGCAGGCCGAGCGCCACAATCTGCAGCATGGCCAGGGCCAGCCCGGCCGAGAATGGCACCACAAGCTGCCGCCACGACTGGGCAGCCCCCTCGCGCCGCAGCACCACGACGACGAGTATGGTGTTGATCAGCGTCAGCAGGATGATCACCCCCAGGCTGCTGGCGATGGCCAATGGGTAGAGCAGGAGGTCGACTTGAGCCTGGATAACCAGGATCAGCAGCCCAACCAGCGGCAGGATGGCCAGCATCTCGGCAAGGTTCCTGATGACCGGCTCGTGCTTGGGGGCGCGCCACAGGGAAAAGTTCAGGATAGGAAAGACAAGGATAATAAGCACCAGCCCTTCGAGGAGCCCGGTAGCCAGCCGCAGCCAGTTCTGGGGTTGGTAGAGTTGAGGCGCGCCGGGAAAAAGTCCCAGATAAGAGTTCAAGCCGTCAAAGGCCCATAGCCCCATAAAGATCAACAGCAGACCGATGACCGGGATCGGCGGCAGGCTCGAGGCCCGGTATCGCCCCAGAGCAAGCATCACGGCCAGGCCCAGCATGGCGCCCAGGAAGGTGCCCGTGCAGCGGGCGCACAGAGGCAACTGCTGCCCGTCGAGGATGAACGACCGTTCCGGAATGCGGTGGCACACGGCAAACCCGACCAGGTCGGCCTTGCCCAATACCGAATGAGGTGGAGATTCGACAAACAGGGCGATGATGGCTGTTGAAAGGATCAGCACGGTAAGCGATAACAAGACCCTTCGAGTCATTGTCCGGCGGAGATCCCCTTCAGGGGATTTGAGTGGTTCCAATGATCGTTTCCTTTCCAATGCCGCGTGCCTATTATACCTCTTTTTGCCAGATTTGACCAACCCGCTACTTCCGGTGCGCGGCAATCTGTGATACAATAGGGCCGATGTGACAGACCACACCCCAAGAGAAGATGGCATGACCGTTGCATTGGGCATCGACACCGGCGGCACCTACACCGACGCCGCCCTGGTCGACTATGATACAGGTCGGGTGCTATGCGCCGCCAAGGCGCTGACTACCCGGCGCGACCTGTCGCTCGGCATCGGCGCGGCCATCGATGCCGCGTCGGCGCTCTGTGCCGGGCAGCCGGGCGCGCCATCCCTCAGCCAGGTGAGCCTGGTTGCCCTGTCGACTACCCTGGCGACCAACGCCATCGTCGAAGGGCACGGCAGCCCGGTGTGCCTGGTCCTGATCGGCTACGACCGGGAGCTGATCCGGCAGTGCGGCTTTGAAAACGACCTGGTCACCGCCGACGTGGTCTATGTCGGCGGCGGGCACGACATCCGCGGCGACGAGGCGGCGCCGCTCGACATGGATGCCCTGCGCCAGGCAGTGGCCAGCGTAGCTGGCCGCGTCGAGGCTTTTGCCGTGTCGGGCTATTTCGGGGTGCGCAACCCGGCCCACGAGGAACGGGCCAAAGCGCTGATCGAGGGCATGACTGGGCTGCCGGTCACCTGCGGCCACGAGCTGACCGCGCGACTCAATTCGGTCCGGCGGGCGACAACCGTGGCTCTCAACGCCCGGCTGGTGCCGCTGCTCCGCGAGCTGATCGACACGCTGCGCCGCACCCTGGCCGGGCGGGGCATTGCCGCGCCGGTGATGGTGGTCAAGGGCGACGGCTCGCTGGTACGGGCCGAGTGGGCCATGCGGCGGCCGATCGAGACGATCCTGTCCGGGCCGGCGGCCAGCGTGGTGGGCGCCTGGCATCTGGCGCGCCAGGAGCAGGCCGATCCCCGGAACGGCGCGCTGTGGGTCGTCGACGTGGGCGGCACCACCACTGACATCGCTTCCCTGTCGAACGGCCGGCCCCGCCTCAGCCGCGAGGGAGCCCAGGTGGGCCGCTGGCGGACGATGGTCGAAGCGGTCGACGTGCACACCGTGGGCCTGGGCGGCGACAGCCACGTCCGGCTCGACAACAGCCGCCGGCTGGTCATCGGCCCGCAGCGGGTTGTGCCGCTCAGCCTGCTGGCCGGCCAGCACCACCAAGTCGTAGCCGAGCTCCGCCGCCAGGTCCAAGCGCCGCCCCGCGCCGAGGCCGCTGCCCAATTCTTGACCGCGCACCGCGCGCCGGCCAGGCCGCTTGAAGGCGAAGAACAGCGCATTTTGGATCGCTTGGCGCGCGGGCCGATCTCGTTGGCAGCGTTGATGCAGGATTTGCGCTACGGCTCGCTCGTCCTGCGCCGCGTCGAAAAGCTGGCCGCCGAGCGGTTGGTGCTGTGCGCCGGTTTTACCCCCACCGACGCGCTGCACGCTTTGGGCCGGCTGGCGCTGTGGGACGTCGAAGCGGCCCGCTTGGGCGCCGAGGTCTTGAGCGCCCAGGCCCGCCGTGATCGGGACGATTTGTGCCGGGCGGTGGTCGACGGCGTGTCAGACCGGGCAGCTACTGCCCTGGTCGGCAAGGCCCTGAGCGATGATTCCAACCCGCCCCGCTGGGAGCAGGAGCCGACCGCGGCGCTCCTGTTGGAGCGGGCCTTGGATGGCGGGCAGGACGCAGCGCTGGGCTGCGCCTTGACCCTGCGCCAGCCGCTGGTAGCTATCGGCGCGCCGGTGGCCGCCTATATGCCGCGCGTGGCCGACCAGCTCCACACCCGGCTGATCATCCCGCCCCACGCGGCGGTGGCCAACGCCGTGGGGGCGGTGGTAGGCGGCGTGGTTCAGCGCCAGCAGGCGCTCATCAGCCCGCTGGACGGCCGGTTGCGCCTCCACCTGCCCGGCGGCGTGCACGATTTCGCGCTACTGGAAGAGGCAGTGGCCTTTGCCCAGGCGTGGGTGCGGGTCTGGCTGGAGGCCCAGGCCCGCCAGGCCGGCGCCGCCCAGGTCGAGATCCAGCTCGACCGCCGCGACGCCTATGCCCCTGTTGGGGCCGGCTTTGGCGAGCAGATCTATCTCGGCACAGAATTGACCTTTACCGCCGCGGGCCGGCCCAGTCCGGCTGTTCGTGAGTGAGGTAGGGGCAACCCCACGTGGTTGCCCTCCTGCCAGGGAGGGAACATGAAAAAGTTCATCGCCGTCGCCGGCAACGTGGGCGTAGGGAAATCGACCCTGACCCGCCTGTTGAGTGCGCACCTGTGCTGGGAGCCGTTCTTTGAGGCAGTGGACGACAACCCCTACCTGGCCGACTTTTACCAGGACATGCGCACCTGGAGCTTTCACTCGCAGATCTTTTTCCTGTCGCGGCGGCTGGGCCATCACCGCCAGATCCTGGAACGGCCCGGCACCGTCATCCAGGACCGGACGGTGTACGAAGACGCCGAGATCTTTGCCCGCAACCTGTTTTTGCAGGGCCACATGACCCCTCGTGACTGGCAGAGCTACTGGGATCTGTACCAGACGGTGATCACCATCCTGCCCCCGCCTGACCTGGTCATCTATTTGCAGGCGCCGGTCCCTGCGCTCCAAGACCGCATCCGCCAGCGGGGCCGCGATTACGAGCAGCAGATCTCGGTCGAGTACCTGACCCAGCTCAACGATCTATACGACCAATGGGCGGCGAGCTTTCACCTATCGCCGGTCCTGACCGTCCGGACCGAGAAGCTGAACTTTGTGGCGGTCGACTCTCACCTCGAGCTGATCGCCGCCCGGGTGCTGGACAAGCTCCACGGCAAAGAGGTGGTCGTCCTGGAGTAGCTTCATGAGAGGGCTCAAGAGGGTCCCGGCCTCTTTGGCTGGGACGGCCAGGTTTCGAAAAGCGCGGCTGCTGGCCTGGGATTACCTGCTGCTCACCTGCGGCGCGCTCGTGCTGTCGGCCAACGTGAACATTTTCCTGGCGCCCAATCGCGTCGTGTCGTCAGGGGTGACCGGCCTCGGCATGTTGTCCCATTACCTGTGGGGCTGGCCCATCGGCCTGGTCACCCTGGCTTTGAACATCCCGATCCTGATCGCTGGGATTAAATGGGCCGGCGGCTGGCGCCTCCTTTTCCGCTCGGTCTATGCTACGGCCCTCATGACCGCCGGCATCGACCTGCTGGCTCCGTTCCTGCCGCCCGTCCGGGGAGATCCGCTGATCTTTACCCTGTTCGGCGGCCTGCTCGACGGCGTCGGCATCGGCCTGGTCCTGCGCGGCCAGGGTACCACCGGCGGGACCGACATCATCGCCCAACTGCTGAACCGGCACAAGGGGATCGGCTTTGGCGCGACCTTTATCGCCGTGAACAGCGTCATCCTGCTGGCGGCAGCCGCCGTAGTGGGGCTGGTGCCGGTGCTGTACGCCCTGATCGTCAATTTCGTCTCGGGGCGGGTGGTCGATACAGTGCAGGAGGGGTCAGGTTATGCGCGGGCTTTTTTCATCGTGTCGACGTGCAGCGCCGAGATCCAACAGGCGATCCTGGACGACCTGGAGCGCGGGGTAACGCTGATGGATGTGCGCGGCGGCTACACCCAGGCTCTGCTGCCGGCGCTGTATGTCGTCGTCTCTCGCTCGCAGGTGACACGCCTAAAGCGGCTCATCTCGGACCGGGACCCGGACGCTTTCGTCGTCGTGTCCGAGGCTCACGAGGTATTGGGCGAGGGCTTTGGGCCGATCGCCCACAAGCAGGCCTGAGTGCTGGAAAACTGGAATGGAGCGAATTGTTGTCCCTAACGCCGATGCGGTGGATACCGGCCTCCACCCGGCGAGCCGATCGTCGTCCTTGGTGCCGCGGCCGCGCCTGCTGCGCGCCTTGAGCCAGGCGACGGCCTCCCGGCTGACCCTGATCGTCGCCCCGGCCGGCTATGGCAAGACCACCCTGCTGGGCGATTGGCTCGGGGAATGGGGCGAGGCCGGGCCCGATCCATCACGGGCGCTGAGGTACACACTCAGCGAAATGGATAATGACCCGGCTCACCTTCTCCAGGGCCTGATTGTCGGGATCCACGCCCGGCTCCCGGATTTCGCGCCGGCGGTGGACCTGTCGAGCCCGCTCTCGTATGCCCTGTCGCTGCTGCTCGAGCAAGCAGCCCAGGCTGCCGGCGGCCCGTGGTTGCTGGCGCTCGACGACTATCACCTCATCACCACGCCGGCCGTCCACCGGGCGCTGGACATGCTGCTGGGGTCGCCCAGGTGGCCGGTCCACCTGGTCATCGCCAGCCGCGGCCAGCCGCCCATCGCCGCCATCGCCCGCCTGCGGGTGGAAGGCCGCCTGTCCGAGCTGGACGAGGCCGACCTGCGCTTCACCCCCGAAGAGATGCACAGTTTTTTGGCCGCCGGCGGCCTCGACCTGGAAGAGCCGGCCCTGCGGCAGGTCGTCGAGCGCACCGAGGGCTGGCCGGCGGCCCTGGAGCTGGTGCGGCAGGCGGCGCGGCGTGAGCCGCACCCTGACTTGAGGGCCATCCTGGGCCGCATCGGCGACGAGCGACCGCTATTCGATTACCTGGCTGGGCAGGTCCTGGACTGCCAGCCGGCAGCGGTGCGGGATTTCCTGCGGCGCACGTCACTGCTGCCCTACCTGAGCGCCGAGCTGTGCAACGCCTTGCTGGAGACCACCGACGCCAGCGCCGTTCTCGACGAGCTGGAGCGCAACCACCTGTTCGTCTCGCCGCTGGCCGACCGGCCGGGGCGCTGCTACCGTTATCATGCCCTTTTCCAGGAGTTTTTGCAGCGCCGACTGGAACAGGGCGAAGGGGCCAGGGCCGTGGAGAGCTGGCACCGGCGTGCGGCGGCTTGTTTGTTGGAGGAGCAGGGTGCGTCACTGGGTCCCCAGCGCGTCGACGACCATGCTGCTGCCGTCGAGCACCTGCTGGCGGCGCGCGACTGGACGGCCGCTGCGCAGACCATCGAGTCGTTGGCCGAGATGCTCGGCTTTGGAAGCCTCCCGCGCTTGGAGCCCTGGTTTGCACGCCTGCCTGCGGATGTGATGGCCGGCAGACCTCGCCTGCTCTTGGCATTGGGCCGGATGAGGGAGCGGCAAGGCCGGTGGGACGAGGCGTCAGCATTGCTGGGGCAGGCCGAGGCGGCGGCAGAGCGCGTGGGAACAGCCGAGGACCTGGGGCAGGTGTTACGTTGGCAGGCCTGGGTGTGCGTTCGACAGGCTCGCTATGCCGAGGCTATTGCCCTCTGCCGGCGGGCGTTGGCCTTGCTGCCCGACGGGCCGGAGATCATGCCGCCGGGTACTCCTTCGGACCAGACAGTAGTCGATCTGCCTGGTGGAGGCGAGCCGATGAGCCCTGCACACGTGCATGAGCTGGCTGCAATCTACAATACACTGGCAACTTGTCACGCCAATTCAGGCGATCCAGCCCACGCTCAGCAGTACTATCTCCGCTCGCTCCAGTTGTACCGCAGCCTGGGGAATCGCGAGCGCGAAGCGTTGGTGTTGCACGACATGGCCGCCGACATCTACCTGCCCCAGGGTCGGCTGCGGGAGGCTATCGAGACTGAGCAGTCCAGCTTGCGCATCCTGGAGGATCTGAACAGCTATCGCGTCTGCTTTCCCCTCATTATTTTGGGCCAGACCTACCTGCAGTGCGGCGAGCTTGAAGCAGCGCAAGGTGTGCTGGAGCGGCTGCTCCGTCTGACCGATGCTTATCAGGATACGGTCCGGCGTGGGTATGCGCTCTTTCTCCTGGGCCACCTACACCGGGAGCAAGGAGATCGGACCACAGCCCGCAGTCACTACCAGGAAGCGTGGACGATAGCCGAGCAGATTCAGGAGCTGTTTATGTGCTTCGAGCTGCACCAGGGGTTGGCTCGGCTGGCCTTGGACGATGGTGATCGGCGGGAGGCGTGGCGACAAGGCCAGGCTGCCCTCCAACGCGCCCGCCAGTCGGTCGACTGCCAGCTCGAGGGCCGAGCGCTTATGACGGTTGGCTTTGTCCTGGATGCCAGCGGCGACACGCAGCAGGCTGAAGCCCACTATCGCCAGGCATTGCACCTCGTCGGGATGGCGAGCGGCCGCCTGGATCAGGCAACCCTCCTTCTGTACCTGGCCGACCTCTGCCGGCGTGAGGGGCGAGACGAGGAAGTGCTGGCTCACCTGGAACACTCCCTGGCCCTGTCGGACCAATACGGCTACGATTTCCTCTTTACCGGGCGGGAGCGCCCGCGCGCCCTGCCGCTCCTGATCGCGGCCCTGGGCCAGACATCCGATGTCTTGAAGAGATCGGATGTCTGCCGGCTCCTGGCGATCATTGGCCAGGAGGCCGTCGAGCCGCTGTTGGCGCTGTTGACGAGTGCGCCGGGCGATCAGGTGCGGGAGCAGGTGGTCCGGCTACTGGGCGAGATCGGCGACGAGCGGGCCACGCCGGCGCTGAGCGAGCTCCGCCGTCATCGCCGGCTGAAAGAGGGCGTCGAGGCGGCCCTGGCCCGCATCGCCGCCGCGCCCCGGCCGCCTCTGCGCATCCTGGCCCTGGGCGGATTCCAGGTGCAGCGCGGCGATCTCCCCATCCCCGATGAGGCCTGGCAGCGGCGCAAGACGCGCCTGCTGCTGCTCTACCTGCTGGCCAAGTCGCCGCGCCGGGTGCCGCGCGACGAGCTGATCGAAGCCCTGTGGCCCGACCTGCCCCCCGACTCGGCCGGACTGGCGCTCAACACCACTTTTTCCGACCTGCGCCGCATCCTGGAGCCGTACCTGGGCAAGGGCCAGCCGTCCCGCTACCTGGCGCGCGACGAAGAGACCCTGGCGTTCAGCCCAACGGCCGAAACCCGGTACGACGTGGCTGCTTTTGAGCAGGCGATGCGGGCCGGCGGCCAGGCGGCCCGGCAGGCGCTGGAGCTGTACCGGGGCGACTTTCTGCCCGAAGAGCCCTACGTCGACTGGGTGCTGCGCGAGCGGGAGCGGCTGCGCGGCCTCTATCTGAACACCCTCACCGCCTGGCTGGAGGAGCAGGTCCAGGCCGGGGCGTGGCGCGAGGGCGCGGAGCTGGCCCGCCGCATCCTGGACCTGGAGCCGTGGCTGGAGGAGGTGTGGCGGGCGCTGATGACCTGCCTGGCCCGGCTGGGCCGCCGCAGCGAGGCGCTGCAGGCCTACCAGGCCTGCGTCCGCGCCCTAGATAAAGAGCTGGACGCCGAGCCCTCGGCTGAGACGCAGGCGCTGTACGAAGGACTAAAAGCGTAAAAACCCCTGACAAGACCTGCCAGGTTTTGTAAACCTGCCAGGTCTGGCCGTCCCTGTTATTCTCCTGTTATTCTGCTGTGCTATAGTGCTCCCCAGGAGGGCGGGTGAGCAGCCCACCCGGGGGGAGAAATGCCATGCGCACCCTGGTCACTTTTATCCTACGCCTGTGGGTGGATCCCCAGGTGGAAGAGCCGTCCTGGGAGGGCCGGGTGGAAGAGGTCGCCAGCGGCGAGCGGGCCCACATCCGCGGCCCGGAAGAGCTGGCTTGCTTCATCGAGGCTCAAACAGCCGAGTGTAGAACCAGGCGCCCTGAGGCGCGCAAGGAGAGGAACGAACAGGCAGAACAAAGAAGTGAGCGCCACGAGAGTCGAGGGACGCACCGCGTCCGAGGCAAGGAAGAGACATGAAAAATGAAAAATGAAAAAGGAGAAAAGGCATGAAAACGCGTATTGTCACCCTGCTTGTCCTTGTCCTGGTCCTGGGCTCATCCGGTGTCCTGGCGCAGCCGGCGGCGCCGGCCGCGCCACAGGCCGATCCCGCCGGCCTATCCTTCGTCGGCCAGTTCGGCGGCCCCATCTATCGCTCCACCCTGGTGGGCACTACCCTGTACCTGGGCGGCGGCACGCGCCTGGTGGTGATGGACGTTTCCAACCCGGCGGCCCCCACCATCGTGGGACAATCGGCCGATCTCGGCGGCG
>JAFGOG010000100.1 GCA_016926595.1 Anaerolineae bacterium | reverse complement strand
GCTTCTGAACAACCGAACAGGTTGTTGGTCATCGCTCAGTGTGTGCCAGTTTGAGCCTCATATCAACGACATTTAATCCCCGGATACTCGAACAGTCGAACAAGGGCTCTTGTTGCGCAATGCAGGTCACGTCGCGCAGCGAAAGGTCATCTGCATTCTGGCAATGGATGCCCTCGACGGCGCTCAGGCGCAGATCCTCCAGCACGACACGCTCGACCGGCTGCTCGGGCAAGCCACGGATGGCGACTGCGACGCCTGCGCCGTCACAGGTCACATTCTTGATGTGGATGTCCCGGAAAGTGGGCGGAGCGTCCGACCGAGACGCAGCAGTGGAGGAACCGTAGAACATATTCAGGACGATGGCCTCCTGGCGAAGGCCGGCCATAAAGATGTTATCGACGTGAACGTCCTCGACAACACCGCCGCGCCCGCGCATCGATTTGAGCCGGATGCCCTGGTCGCCGCCAGCGAAACGGCAATCGGAGATATGAACGTGGCGCACTCCGCCCGACATGCCGCTGCCGATGGCAACCGCCCCATGGCCTTCGCTCATGGTGCAGTCACGGATCACGACATTTTCACAGGGCCGCCCCACCCGCCAGCCATCCTCGTTCATGCCCGAGTTGATGGCGATACAGTCATCCCCGGTGGCGAAGGAGCAACCCTCGATAAGGACATTGCGGCACGAGTCGGGGTTGAGCCCATCGGTGTTGGGCCCCTCAGTCCTGACGGTGACGCCCCGCACAAGGACGTTCTCACAATAGACCGGGTGTATCGTCCACATCGGTCCGTTGAGAAAGGTCACGCCCTCAACAAGCACGTCGCGGCAGCGGATCGGCTGCAGGAACTGCGGCCGCAGAGCTGCCTCCTCCGTGCCATAGACCCGCCGCTCGACCGGGACTCCCTCAAACTGCGCGTCGTAGAGGCTTTTGACAGCGGCCTGCTGTAGTTTTTTCCAGTGCCACCACGCCTGGCCCTGCCCGTCCAAGATCCCCTCACCGGTGACTGCGATCCTTTCACAATCGCAGGCATAGATCAAGGGCGAATAGTTATGGCATTCGACCCCCTCCCAACGGGTGAAAACAGGCGGCAGGTAGTCGGCGGGGCGTGTACTAAAGCGCACCAGTGCGCCCTGTTCCAGGCAAAGGTTGACTTTGCTGCGCAGATGGATCGGCCCAATTAGCCACGTACCAGCAGGGATGCGGACAATACCCCCACCTGCGTTGTGACAGGCCTCGACGGCCCGGGCAAAAGCCTGGGTATTGACAGAGGTTCCATCGTCGACAGCGCCGAAATCTCGGACGTCAAAGAGGCGGTCAGGAAAAGCAGGAGCCTCCAAAGGCGGCATGTCAAAGGGTAAGGGCTCGCTCATGCAAGATCCCCTTCAGGAGGCAGTCCACTACGCTCCATCTCGAGGCTGGCCAGCATAAAGGCGCCGACGCCCTTGTAGTCGTTGGACAGGACCTTCTCGCCAACATAGTAATGGAAGGAGCCATCGCGATAGGGTTTGCCACCCAGGCCCCCAACGGCGCAAATGCGATGCAGGCTCGCCAGGCCCGAGTCATTAACAGTGACAAACTCTGACAGGATGCCATCGTACCCTCGCCGGGCCGCATCCAGGGCGCCGGGGGGCAGATAGCCTTTCCTGACGCCTTTGGCCAGAGCATAGACAAACATACAGGAGGCCGAGGCCTCTAAGTAATTCCCGCCGCGCCCATTCTGGTCCAGGACCTGGTACCACACCCCGCTGGCCTCATCCTGGACGGAAATCACAGCGGTGGCGAGATCACTCAAGATCGCCAGCAGATTACCCAATTGGGGATGCTCCTTGGGGAAATGGTCCAAAACGTCCAGGAGGGTCATGACATACCAGCCCAGGGCCCGCCCCCAAAAACAGGGCGAACACCCGGTTTTGGGATCTGCCCACTGCTGGCTCTTGCTTTCATCCCACCCGTGATAGAACAGGCCGGTCTTGTCATCTCGTGTGCGCCTGGCAACCAGCGCGATCTGGCCGGCCACGTCGTCAAACCCGCCGGGCTCGTCAAAGCGCCTGGCGAACTCTGCGTAGAAGGGCAGGGCCATGTAGGTACCGTCCAACCACATCTGGTGAGGATAGACCAGCTTGTGCCAAAACCCGCCCTCGGCCGTGCGGGGATGGGTCTCCAACTGCTTTCTCAGTAGGCAGGCTGCTTTCCTATAGCGCTCGTCACCGGTTGTATCGTACAGGGGGAACAGCAGCTTGCCCTCGTTGATCTGGTCGATGTTGTATTCTTCCAGGCGATAAGTCCGGATCCCGCCATCAGGGCCGACGAACTCGTCAATGTTGCTCCTTATATAGTCATAGTATTTCTGGTCGCCAGTTTTCCGCCACACATGGCACATGGCCAGAAGCACCACACCCGGTTCATAGTGCCACCGCCGCGACAGCAGCGGATGGCGGGCCATCACCGTGTCGGCCATACACGCCGACCAAGCCGGCCCATTTACACCTGTTCCCACTCGCTCTATCATACCGCCCTTGCCTCCTCCGGATATGCGTCAGGCACCGGCCTGTAAAACCCTTTCATACAGCTCATAGTTTTCGACAAGCATGTCACGGATCGGCAGGTGATAAGGGCATTTGTCTTCACACTCGCCGCACTCGATACAGTTCTTGGCGCTGGCTGCCGCCTCTGCGATCCAACCCTCTCGCATCCTCTCGATGGGCATCCGCTTCCAAAAGCTCTCGAGGACCATCACCGTCGAGATGCGCACACCCTGGGGGCATGGTTCGCAATAGCCGCAGCGGCGGCAAAAGCGTGTGCCGACCTCTGCCTTGATGCGCTCGATCTCTTGCCATTCCTCGGGCGTCAACTCCCAGGATCCGGCTACGATCCCGGCGATCTCTTCGATCTCTTCCACCCGTTGGATCCCAGGGTCGGGCAGGACGCCGTCGAACTGGAGTAGGTACTTGATGCACAGTCGGGCATTGCTCAGCATTCCGCCGCCCAGTGGCTTCATGGCGATAAACCCCAAGTTATGCCGCCAAGCCAGGGGTAGCAGCCTATCGATCGGTTCGCTGGTGACAAAGTTGAAAGGAAACTGGATCGTCTCAAAGCACCCCAAGGACACCGCCTTGAGCGCCACGTCCATCGAATGACTGGTAATGCCAATGTGCCGGACCTTGCCCGCTTGGACGGCCTGGTGCGCCGCCTCCAGCGCCCCACCTGGACCCAGCACCTGGTCCAGGGCCTCAAAAGTGCTGACGTTGTGAAACTGCCACAGGTCGATAGTATCCACCTGCAGGCGTTGCAGGCTCTGTTCCAGGTGTTCCAGGGCAGTGGCCCGATCCCGGGCCGGTGTTTTGGTGGCCAGGATGAGCGGCGCCCGGCGCCCGGCGATGGCTTTGCCGATGCGCTCCTCGCTTGTGGTGTAGCCAATGGCCGTGTCGAGAAAAGTCACGCCCAGATCCAGGCAGCGCTGCACCACCCGGATCGCCTCGACTTCGGCCAGGCGCTGGATGGGGATGCCGCCGAACCCTATCCGTGACACCTCTAGTCCCGTCTTGCCCAATCTCATCGTTTTCACAATGAACCTCCTGGCCCCCAAAAGTCAACCGCTTTTCCCTCCACGGCCAACAACGCCTCCAGAAAGAAATAATCGCCGCAGATGAAATAAGCATCCACGCCCAGCCCCTTGTGAGCATGGTAGGTCCCGTGGCGCAGGAGGCCATGGGCTTCAGGCTCGGTCTCAAGGCAATGCGCAATCAGTGCATCAAGCAGCATACAAGCCAGATCCCTGAAATCAGCCGCCTCTTGACCGCCCATTTGACGAGCAAGCCTCAACATCCCGCTGGCCGCAATCGCCCCCGCCGAACTATCGCGGTAGTGAGGCGCATCGCCGGGCAGGCACAGGTCCCAGGTAGGCACGCAATCTGGCGGCAGCCCGGACACAAAACACCTGGCCGCCCGCCGTGCGGCTTCGAAGAAAGAGGGCTCCTGGCACCACTCGGCTGCAAGGGCAAAGCCGTAGATAGCCCACGCCTGCCCCCGCGCCCAGAGGGAATCGTCGGCGTAACCCTGGTGAGTGCGCGGGCCAACAGGCTCGCCGGTCTCCTGGTCAAAGAAGAAGGTATGATAGGCGGCGCCATCCGGCCGCAGCAGATAACGCAGGCTGGTCTCAGCATGTTCTCGAGCCGCCCGGTAACAATCGGGATTGCCGGTTTGTTCGAAAGCCCAAAACAGGAGCGGGAGGTTCATCATGGTGTCGATGATAGCCCTGCCGCTCTCCGCCGGATCACCGATCTGACCCCAGGCCTGGATGTACTTGCCTCGACGTTGATAGCGCTTAACCAGCTCTCCGGCAGCCACCAAGGCCAGGTGCCGCGCCTGCTCATCGCCGGTGATCTGCCACTGGGCACGAGCGCTGAGCGCGAACAGAAAGCCCAGATCGTGGGTGATATGCACCCGCTCCTCAAGACGCTCCCGAAAGGTGGGCAGCAGCGACTCGGCCTGCGCGCGCAGAGCCCCTTCGCCAGTTGCTGCGTAAGCCAGCCACAACAGACCGGTCCAGAAGCCGGTCAGCCAGTTATCGTTCCCGGCAAGGCGGTAGCAGCTTCCTTCGCCGACAGTGGGAAACCGGTCGCCAAAGGTCCGGCTGTGACGGCGGATGCGCGCCAGCGACTGCTCTAGTGCGAGATAGCGGTCTGTTATGGTCATGCGACGCCAGGCCTTGAACGCTACCCATAGACGATGCCGACCAACTCTAGCTCGGCAGCTCGATGGCAAGCGACCCAGTGATCGGCGGTCAACTCCCGCCATTCAGGGATCTCTTGTGCACAGATCTTTTGCGCATACCGGCAGCGCGGATGAAACTTGCAGCCCGAAGGCGGGTTTGCCGGACTGGGCACATCCCCCTGCAGGATGATGCGCTGCTTGATGGCATCCGGGTCGGTGCGGGGTACCGCCGAAAGCAGGGCCTCAGTGTAGGGATGCACGGGGTTGCAGTAGAGCTCATCTGCTTGCGCCAACTCGACAAGGTTGCCCAGGTACATCACCGCGACCCGATCGCTGATATGCTCGACTACAGATAGATCGTGGGCCACAAAAAGATAGGTCAGCCCAAACTCCTTCTGCAGATCTTCGAGCAGGTTGAGGGTCTGGGCCTGGATCGAGACATCCAGCGCCGAGACCGGTTCGTCGCAGATGACAAGCTTGGGACGCAGAGCCAGGGCACGGGCAATGCCGATGCGCTGCCGCTGTCCGCCGCTAAAGGCATACGGATAGCGGTTCATGTGCTGAGCCCGCAGGCCCACGGCCTCGAGCAACTGCCGGACCTGGGCCTTGAGCTCGGCTCTCTTGGCTATGCCGTTGATCGTCAAAGGCTCGGCGATGATGTCCATGATCGTCATCCGCGGGTTGAGCGAGGAGTATGGATCCTGGAAGATGATCTGCATCTGCCGCCGGACAGGCACCATCTCCCTCTTGGACAGTTTCAGGATATTCGCCATCTCGCCGTTCTGCCGGAACCAGACCTCGCCTGCCGTGGGCTCGTAGGCGCGCAGGATGCACCGCCCGGCAGTTGTTTTGCCGCAGCCCGACTCCCCGACTAGCCCAAGGGTCTCGCCTTCGCGGATGGAAAAGCTGATCCCATCCACGGCGCGGACGTGACCGACCACCCGCTTGAAAAAGCCCTTCTGGATCGGAAAGTGCATCTTGAGGTCTTTGACCTCAACCAGAATGCTCTTGCGGAGGCCTACCCCCTGGTCGCCAGGAAGTTCGACCTTGTCTTTCTGTAGAGATTCGTTCATCTTTCCTAACCTGACTCGAGCCTGTAGCGGCAGAATGCTCAGTTATACAATGTGCACCGCACATGGTGGTGTGGCTCTACAGAGAGAAGAGGAACCTCCTCTCTGCAAGCCGGGCTCTTTGGAGCCGGACAACGCGGGTAAAAGGCGCAACCCGCAGGCACCGAATAGGGATCGGGGACGCTGCCAGGAATCGGGGTCAAGCGAGCCTTCACCCGGAGGCCCAGGTGTGGGATAGAGCGCATGAGGCCCACAGTATAGGGGTGGAGTGGGTGGCGAAAAATAGTGCGCACGTCGCCACTCTCCACAACCTTGCCCATGTACATCACCAATACGCGAGTGCACATCTCGGCAATAACCCCCAGGTTGTGGGTGATCATCAGGATCGCCATGCCAAACTCCTGCTGCAGATGCTTCATCAGCTCCAGGATCTGGTTCTGGATGGTGACGTCCAGCGCAGTAGTAGGCTCGTCGGCGATCAGTAGGGCCGGATTGCAGGACAGAGCCATGGCGATCATGGCTCGCTGGCGCATACCGCCAGAGAACTGGTGGGGGTATTCTCCGTAGCGCTGCTGCGGCAGAGCAATCCCTACCGATTCCAGCATCTTGATGGCCCGCTCTTTAGCATCCTCCTTGCTGCAGCATTGGTGGAGTTCGACCGCTTCCGCAATCTGGCTGCCCACCGTGTGCACTGGAGATAGCGAAGTCAACGGCTCCTGGAAGATCATAGCGATCTCGTTGCCACGGATACTGCGGATTAGCTCACCGTTGGGATCGACGGTAGCCAGGTCAACAGGCGGTCCGCCGGTCCCCTGGTCAAAGAGGATCTTCCCTTGGACAATGCGGCTATTCTTGGGCAGCAGGCGAAGGATCGAGAAGGCAGTGACGCTCTTGCCACAGCCCGACTCGCCGACCAGCCCCACGCTCTCGCCCGGCTTGATCTCCAGTGATACGCCATCCACCGCCCGGACCTCGCCATCCAAGGTGCGGAAATAGGTCTTGAGATCCTCAACTTGAACGATATACGGCCGCTCGTCTGTTTTCATGATGCTCACTCACACCGTGTAGGGATCGACCGCGTCGCGCAGGCCATCGCCGAGATAACTAAAGGCCAGGATAGCGACAGCCACGGCGACCGCCGGTGTGAACACCCAGGGATAGAGCGCCAGCGACTGGTAGTTCTGGGACTCTTGAATCAAGACACCCCAACTGGTAGCCGGAGCGCGAAGCCCCAGTCCTAGATAGCTCAGCGCCGTTTCGGCCAGGATCATGGAAGGCATGGCCAGCGTGGACACGACGATGATCTGTCCCATGGTGGCCGGCACTAGGTGCCGGAATATGATCCAGCGGTCCTTGGCCCCGGCCAGCTTGGAGGCCAGGACATAGTCCTGGCCGCGCAGGGCCAGCACCTGGCCGCGCAGTTGGCGGGCCAGCCAAGTCCACTGAAACAGCGACAGGATGACGCTGATGGCAAAGTAGGTCTGGGTGATCGACCAGGTCAGCGGGATGGCTGCCGACAGGGCCATCCACATCGGAATGTTGGGGAAAGCGCGGATCAGCTCGATGAGCCGCTGCAGGATTTCGTCCACCCAGCCGCCATAATAACCCGAGACCACGCCCAACACCGTGCCAAGGATGAGGCTCAGGATCACACCCACCAGGCCGATGGTCAGCGAGAGTTGGCTGCCGTATATAATGCGAGATAGCACGTCGCGTCCCTGCTGATCGGTGCCCAGGAAACACACCGGCTTGCCACCTTCACCGCCGTAAAGGTGTATGTCGGTGGGGAACAACCCCAGAAGCTTGTACGGTCCGCCGTGGGTAAAGAATCGAATGACGGTCTTTTCGCCAGTGGCCTCATATGTCCTGCGTAGGTTTGCGTCAAACTTGGACTCGTAAGTATAGACAAAGGGCTGGAGCTTGCCCTCGTTGAATAGGTGAGGTACCTGCGGGCGCATGTAGATATTCTTGGTAAAGCGCGTGGTCGTCGTGTAGGGTGCAAAGAAACCGGCCAAGGCAGCCACTAGGTAGAACAACAGGATGACGACACCGCCGATCACAGCCACCCTGTTGCGGATGAACTTGCGCCACATGAGGCGCCACTGCGAGGCGCCGTAAATGGCCTCTAAGGACTTGCCGGCTCTCCTTTCGAGTACCCGCTCATCCTCCAGGTCAATTGCGCTGGCCACTCCCTCATAGAGCGCGAACAGCTTTTCCGATTGCGCTGTCAAGTCGGCCATGGGTAACCTTCCCCTAATTGTAGACAATCCTGGGGTCCACCATCGCCAGGACTATATCGGCCACCAGGTTCGAAAACAGGAGCATCATCACCATGACCAGTAGGATCGCGCCTGAGAGATAGGCATCTTGGGTCAGCAGGGCATGCAGATAGGTCGGGCCCAAGGTAGGGATCATCATGACAATACCCACCAGCGCCGATTGGTTGATGACCTTGGGGATCTCGAGAGCCATGATGCTGATCAAAGGGTTGATGGCCAGGCGGACGGCGTACTTGTTGATTACCTTTCGCTCTGCCATGCCCTTGGCCCGAGCTGTGGTGATGTGCTGCAAATCCAGAACATCCAGCATGCTGCTGCGCATGATGCGTTGGAGCTGCGCCGTACTGGACAAGCCGAGGACAAAGACGGCAGGCAGCAGGTGGACGAGATAATCTTTCAGTTTTTCCAGGTTCCAAGGCGCATTCATCATATCGCGCGAATAGAGCCCACCAACGTCGACCTTGAGGACAACAATGCCCAGGAACATCCACACCAACGCCACGAGGAAACCGGGCAGGCACAAGCCAAAGAACCCTATTGCCGACAGCGCGTGATCGCCGAAAGAATACTGATGCGTAGCAGAATAGATGCCGATGGGCAGGGAGACGGCGACCATGAAAACGAGCGATAGAAACCCGATCCAAAGGGTGAACGCGAGCTTGCTGGCGATCACATTCCAGACAGGGGCATTGTAGGACAGGGACCAGCCGAAATCCAGTTTGGGCCAGCCCTTGATCCATTTCCAGTACTGAACGTACAGGGGCTGATCCAGGCCATAGACCTCTTGTAGCTTTTGAATCGTCTCCTTGTTCTGGCCGCCGCCAGTCGCGGCGACCTCAGCCTGGAGTGTGGTAAAAAAATCGCCCGGCGGCAACTGGATGATGATGAATGTGACGACGGAGATAAAAAAAAGGGTTGGGATCATGGCCAAAAGGCGTCTGGCAATATAGACTAGCATCTCCTACTCCTTCATAACCCACAACCACCCATGGCAAAGCCTGCCCCACTCCCCACTTTGGGGTACAAATGGCTGATTGACACAGGTCCCCTTTAGGG
>JAFGOG010000595.1 GCA_016926595.1 Anaerolineae bacterium | reverse complement strand
TTCCCGAAGGATGGGCGCGGCGCAATAGTCAAATCCGCCCCGCGCCGGGATGGCCCCGAGCCACGCGCCCTGGTCCAGGTAGGGGGCGATCTGCCGCAGGGTGGCCTCGTGGGCAAGGGCGGGCAGCACCAGGACCACCACCTCCGAACCGGGGATCACCTGGGCCGGGTCGGCGCTGATCCGGTGCGGCCGGGCTGTGGCCTGCACGGCGCCGGCGACCTCCAGGCCGCCGTGCGCCTCTATACCCGCGCGCAGCCGCTGCGCCTCGTCGCCGAGTGGGGCATACATGTCTACCAGGCAGCCCAGGCCGCGGGCGGCGATGGGCATCAGGGTCTGCGCTCCGTTGCCCCCGCCGCAGATGGTGATCTTGAGCAATTCCATGGCCTCAGGCCTCTGCTTCCAGCGCGTACTCGTCGTAGCGACCCTGGCAAGGCAGGCCGTGGCAGAAGAGCAGCTTGCGTTGGGCGGGCAGCAAGATGCTGGCCGAAATGGTGGTCACGCGGGTGTTCGCCTCCGGATGGCAGCAAAGGGAGGACAAGGGACCGTCGTGGGAGGCCATCAACTGCTGGGCGAACGGCACGTCGACGCTGCCCCACGCCTCGTGCAATGCCGCGGACACCGAGCCGTGACGCCGGAATGTACGGCCCCGGGCCTCTGGCGGATCGACGTTGACATAGAACTCTTGCATCTCGGCGCTGGCAAAGTGGTTGGTGTTCACCAGCGCGCCGCCATGTACCTCGAATAGCCCAAAGCGGCGGTTGCCGCTCTCAAAGACGGCCAGGTGTCCCTGCTCGTCGGCCAGGATGAGGTTGTTGCGCCCCAGGCGGGGGACCGAACGCAAATAGTCCAGCGCAGAGGACACCCGGTTGTGATCCTCCAGGAGATGCATCATGGTCGCATAGTCGGGCAGGCCTGGGCCAAGGTCGCTGGAATAGACATGGGTGTCGGCGACGGCCAGGCCGGCCTGGTTGATGCCGGCGCTGAATACCCCGGGGCTGCCGGCGCTGCTGACATAGAGATAGCGGTAGCCGCGCTCGGGCGCAGCCCGGACCAGTACCTGTAGGGGAAGGTGTTCGGGGAGATAGTCGCGGTTCTTGACCAGGATCGGCTGCCGGTCGGCGGTGCATCCCCTAGATGCCGCCCAGGTGGTGCAGCCCTCGCTGCTCAGAGCCCGGCGGACCAGCAGGTCGTCGCGCAGATAGCTGACCAGGTCGTAGCGCAATAGGGTCTCGAACTCGAGATCCAGCGCCTCGGCTTGGCCGCGGATCATCTCCAGCAGCGGCGTGTCGATCTGCTGGATCATTTCGCGGGTCTCGCGCAGCAGCGTTTCAAAGCGGTCGTCGAGATCGTCCTGCTCGACCTGGTCAAAGCGGGCAGCCATGGCCTCGGCGATCTGGGGCCTGAGCCCGCGGACCTGCTGTCCGTGTTGCCACCCCATGGCATAAGGATCGCCCTGCAACGTAAGGGTTAGATATGGATGCACCATTCTCCTCCGGTATCACCAGGTTTTTGAGCGCGGGTCGATCAGGTGCTCGGCGATGGCCTGGGCTACGCGCGCCATCTTTTCCCGCGCCGGTTCCCGCTCTTGCATGAGCATCGCCTCGTACAGCAGATCTACCACCGCCAGTTGGGCGTTGCGGACACTGGGCGGGGCGTAGATGATGGCGGTTCCCGGTGAAGCGGTGTACAGGACCAGGCCGGCCGTCCGGGCAACCGGCGAACCGGGGTAGCTGGTCATGGCCACCGTCGTGCTTCCCCCTGCCTTGGCTCTTTTCAAAGCCTCGACGACCTGCCATTGCATCCCAGAGTGGGAGATGCCAAAGGCTACATCCCCCGCCGCCAGCGAGGCGGCCGACATCATCTGCATTTGCGAGTCGAGGAAGGCGCTGGCGTTGAGGCCCAACTGCATGCACTTGAAGTGCAGCTCCTGGGCGGCGACGACTGCTCCACCCGTGGCATAAATGTCCACGCGGCGGGCGTCCAGCAGGGCTGCCACCACCTGTTCCAGGGTATCCAGGTTCAGCAGCCGGTGGGTGTCGTGCAGGGCCTGGATATTGGCGGCAAAGATTTTCTTTGCCGCACTGGCCAGCGTATCCTCCGGCAGCACTTCGACGTAGATCAGATTCTCAGTCGCGCCCGACTCTATAGCCAGGGCGATCTTGAACTGGCGGTACCCATCGAGCCCGATCCGCTGGCAGAAACGGGAAACCGTGGTGTTGCTCACACCACAGGCGTCGGCCAGGCCGGTGATGGACAGCGCCACCGCCTCGTGGGGATGCCGCAGGACATACTCGCCGATCTTGCGTTCTTGCTCCGGCAGGGACGGAAGCGTCTGTTTGATCTTGAGGAGGACCCCCTGGTCACTCATTTTGGCATTCCTCGCAGGACGCCGACCGTGGCATTATTCGATATCTTGAAAATTATAGATCGGCTTGATCTCGCCGACCTGTACATACTGCCTCACTTCGCTGACGCGCAATCCTTTGAGCCCCATATCCTCTATGTTGCGCCCGCGCGCGAAATAGTTGGTCCCGTGGACTACACAGGCAAGCCGGATCATGGCCTCGGTGGCCCAGGTCTCCACGCCGAACTGGGCGCCCATCGAAGCCAAAGGCACCAGGCTGAAGGGTACGTCTTCAAACAGGTACCGGTGGCGAAGGGTGCGCGGCGCTTTGATCCCCTGGTAGCCCGGGTTGGCCTGGATCGCTTCGTAGAGCGTTTCCCCCTCCGCCGAGTAGGCATCTTTCAACCAGTTCAAGGCTGGCCTGGCGCGCACGCCCAGCGCCGAAGCAACGGTCACGCGCTCTCGATCCAGCACCTCCAGCACGCGGGCGGTGGAATGGGTGACGCCGTCCACGTAGAATTCGAAATCGCCCATGGTACGCTCGATCCAGCCCGCGTTGAGCAGCGTCAGCGCCGGGTGAAAGATGGCGCCCATGTTGTCCAGGCTGGTGTGCAGCACATTGACAGCCGGGATGAATTGGGGGAGGGCATCATGCACCATTTCCAGCACCTGGCTGGTGTGTGTGGCCGGCAGGGCAGCCAGCGGGACGGCGTTTTTTCGACGAAAGATGCGCGCCTGAGCCGGACCGGTGCTGCGGCTGGCAAAGATAAAGGTGGCGGTTTCGGCCACGATGACATCCCCCGCGCATCCCATCTGGTTGAGGATTCGGCGAAACTCGAGCGCTCCGCCCGTGCGGCCCGGATTCAACACCACGGTCTGCCCGCTGCGCAGGTGGGTAGCGCACAGACGGGCGATGTCGCGGTGGGCCGAGGCGGGCAGGACGACCATGATCACGGCCGCGTCTTCGAGAGCCTCCGCGATGTCAGAGGTAACGAGTTTCAAGCGGCAATCGTGGACGGCGCCGTCCTCGCATTCGAGCTCGATCTCGCGGCGTAAAGCGATCTCGGTGATATGCTCCGGGGTGCGGTTGTAGAGGTTCACCGAAAAGCCCCTGGCTGCCAGGTCCGCCGCCATTGCTTTTCCGCCGTGGCCAGCGCCGATCACCGCATAGCGTCTCTCGCCCATTTTAGTCTCCTCTCTTTCTATTCAGTGGGAAGAGAGCCTGCCGGCATTTCCGGGCGCGCTCTCATCCTCGCCTGTGACAGTTTTGTGAGTCGATATCAGCCCGGCAAATCGAGTGTTCGACCCTTGATGGGAATGCTGTCGCGCCAGATGCCCAGGCCGGCGATCCGCGATTCCTCTGAAAGCGGCTGCCCTGTGACCGGATCCACGGCTACACAGGCGCCATGAAGGTCGATGCGGGTGATGATCTGCCCGCGAGCGAAGGGGTTGTTGCGCAGGTGAGGGGCATCCAGCACGCCGCTGGTCACTGCCCGGGCCAGTGTGCCCGGATCGGTGAATGGGTCGTCTACCTGTGGCCCGGCCAGGATCCGGATCGCCTCGAGGGTGACCTTTGCCTCGCGGATCAGCTCTTCCTTGCGGCGCTGAATGAGCGGGTTGGTGGTCATCTCTGGCTGGCCGCGAACGGCATTTTCGATGGCCCGCCGGGCGATCTTGCACGCTTCGACGACGTCGTCGGCCGTCGCGGCGTGGTGGGCCTCGGTGTGGCCGACGACGTGGACAATGTGGGGGCGCAGGGCCATCTGCAGGTAGACGCTGGCCGCCAGGTGAGCGCGCGCGGCGGGGGGATCGAGCGGATAGCTGAGCAGGCCCGTGCGGGTCTGCCTCCAGATGCGGAACTCGGGTCCCGCCAGCGGCTCGACGATCTCCAGGCAGGCCAGCATCTTGGCCAGATCCATGGCATCTGACAGGCCAGGCGGGCTGTTGAGCATCATCTGGGCGATGTAATCGCGCACCCCAAAGGCCCGGGCATTGTGGGCCGAAAGGTAGGCCGACACCACGGCGATGACGTCGGACGCGTCGCGCATCCCCCAGTGGTGCGGCTCATTCAGCTCTACGGGGACCCCCCGCTCTCCGTACCAGGCCATCACCTTCTGGTGCTCGCGGATCGAGCCTTCCAAGTCCCACGGGCCGCGCCCGTCCATCCGGTTGAACCAAAAGATGGGGATCGCGCACCAGGCGATGTTGATGGTCTCCACGTACATCTGGGCCAGCTCGATGAAATCGTCGGTGCCGGAGTAGGTGCGCAGCAAGGGGTAGTTGCCGCACCGGCTGGCCTGATAGAGGTCGTGGTAGTCTTGCGCGCTCCGCACCGGTACGCCGCCGGCCCCCCAACGGCGCCGGTCCTGCCGTTCTGGGTGGAAAAAGTTGGCCTGGGCATCCTGGTCAATGCCCAGGGAGATGACGTCCAGAACCCGCGCCTCGGCGATGCGGGCGATCCCTTCCCGGGTGGCTTCCATCGTGGGCAGCCCAAAGTGATGGCGGATCATAGGAAAGGGGGATTTCCAGGTGATGCGCTCGGCAGCGGCCTGGGGAAACTCGGCCTCGGTCAGCCCGGTCAGCGACTGGCCTTTGAGGTAGGCCAGCACTTCCTCGGCTGGCTCGCTGCCGTCAAAGATGCGCTCAAAGAAACCAAAGGCCCTGGCCCGCTCGGCGACCGGCGGCGTCCCGCCAAAGGCAAAACGGACGCCGGCGGCGTGCAGATCGTCCGCTTCCTCTGCAAACTCGCCCAGGAGGCGTTCCCCTGTCTCCGGGGTCAACCGGTAAGAGACGCCCACCAGGTCCGCCTGCTCGCGCCGGGCTGCTTGTACCAGGTCTGCCACCGACACCGCCGGTCCGAGGAACACCGTCCTCCATCCGGCCGCCTCGGCGAGGCGCAAAAAGTTGAGCACGCCGGCCACGTGAACACACTCGCCCAACGCGCTGGCGACGACAGTCCTCATCGATTTCCTCCATCCAGGGTAGCGGCGCAAGCGCCTATCGGGATCTCTCAGTCCCCCTTGAAGCTATTATAGCAGAAATTTTTCCCTTTGTCAAAGCGGCGAACGGAAATACTAACCGATTTCTTACTGAAACAACCGTTTCGGCGCTATCAATATATGGAATGGATGTTGCAGTTTCTAAAAAGGTGTGGTATACTGTTGCACGTAGCATGTCTTGCATGTCGCAACCAGGCAAAGGCAGGAAAGGAGCCAGCCGGTGGACCGCGCGCGTGACAAGGGATCGGGATGGAGCAAGGGATCGGACTCCCTGGCGGATAGGATTGCGGCCGTCCTTGCCCGCATCAGCAAGAAACACAAAGAGATCGCCCGTTTTGTCCTGGATAACCAGGAGTTTGTGGCCTTTGCCTCGGCCCACGAGGTGGGTATAGAGACCGACACCAGCGCGGCGACGGTGGTGCGTT
This sequence comes from Anaerolineae bacterium, assembly GCA_016926595.1. The sequence continues at coordinate 1,864 of JAFGOG010000595.1, read as the reverse complement.
TTTGCCAGGCGCTGGGCTACGAAGGCTATCAGCAACTGCAGGAGGCAATACGGGCGCAGCTCTCGCTCGAGCGAATGGCCGTCCACCGCCTGGAAAAGCAGCTCGAGGGTCCTATCGATAACCACGATCTGCTGACCCAGGTTTTTGCCGCAGAGATCCGCAACTTGCAGCGCACAAAAGTGCTGACGGATGGCGATCGGCTGCAGGCGGCAGCGGCAGCGATCCGGCATGCCAGGCAGGCGCTGATCGTCGGCGGCGGCCTGGCGGCGACGCTGGTCGAGTACCTGGCCTATTCCTTGCAGACGATGGACGTGCCGGTGCGCCATGTCACCGGAGGCGAAGAGCAGTTGGCCCTGGCTCTGACCTTTTCACAGCCGGGGGATGTGGTGATCGCCATCAGCTTCCGGCGCAACCCCCGCTATACGATAAAGGCGCTCGATCACGCCCGGACCATCGGCGCCGCTTCGGTGGGCATTGCCAATAGCGAGCTCTCGCCGGTTATCCGGGCGAGCGATTATGCCTTTGTGGTGATCGCCGACGGTGTGGTGGACAAGCCTTCGCCGGTGGCGGCTGTGGCTTTGATCGACGCCCTGGTGGCCGCTCTCACGCTGATAGAACCGGAGCAGGCCGCCAGGTCGCGGAAGCAGATCGACACCACCTACGAGCAGAGCGGGCTGCTGGACGAGTAGGCAGGAGGGGGCGTGGGCAGAGAGGGGGTGATCGCGGCAAGGGACTAGCCGGCAGCAGCCTCAATTGGGAGGCTTTTGATCTTCTGGCAGAATAGCAAAGGATGAAGGAGGATAAAGAAGATGTTGGTTACAAAAAAGGCCTTTGTGGCCGGTGTGTCGTTGCTTATCGTATTGGCTGTCCTCACCGCCTGCGGCGCCACGCCCACACCGATGGTGGTCAAGGAGACGGTGATCGTACCAGGGACGGCCGAGATCGTAGAGAAGGTGATCACTCCCACCCCGCTGCCCCAACGCGATGTGATTATCGTCGCCTTATCGTCTGCGCCTGACACCCTAGATCCGGCCGACCATCGCAACCGCCAGTCAGAGACGGTGGTCCGCAACATGTTCGATGGGCTGGTCACCCGCGACAGCACCAGTGGTGTGCACCTGGAGCTGGCTGAGGCGATGAACTGGTTGGACGAAAAGACGCTGGAGGTGGAATTGCGCCAGGGGGTCAAGTTCCACGACGGCGTCGAGATGACGGCTGACGACGTGGTCTATACTTTTGACCGCATCATCGGCGAGAATATGATCGAGTATCCCGAGCCGCATACTTCGCCGCGCAAGGGTCTCATCGCTCCCCTGGAATCGATCGAAAAGACGGGCGACTATACGGTCGTCATGCATTTTAGCGCCGCCTGGCCGGTGGCCATGCAGATGCTGGTCCACCAGCAGATCGTGCCCAAGCACTACCTGGAGGAGGTGGGCACGGAGGGGTTTGTCGCCCACCCGATCGGCACCGGTCCCTTCAAGTTCGTGTCGGCCGAGGGGCTGGAAGAGATCGTCATGGAGCGGTTTGACGACTATTGGGGCGGCGCGCCCGACCTGTCGCCGGTGGGTCCGGCTTGTGTCAAGACAGTGGTCTTTCGCGTGATCCCCGAAGCCTCAACCCGTGTAGCGGCCCTGCTGGCCGGGGAGGTGGATATCATCCAGGCCGTGCCGGCTGAGCTGGTAGACACGCTGGCCCAGACGCCAGGCATCCAGGTCAAGGGGGCTGCCGGCACGCAGCCCAAGTGGATCGAGATGAATGTCAACCTGGCGCCCTTTGACGACGTGCGGGTTCGCCAGGCGATGAACTATGCCCTGGACAAGGACCTGATCATCGAGGCGATCTATGGCGGCCGCGCCGCAGC
>JAFGOG010000594.1 GCA_016926595.1 Anaerolineae bacterium | reverse complement strand
TGGCGGTAGATGTTCTCCAGGACGACGATCGAATCGTCCACTACCCGTCCGACGGCGACGGTCATGCCGGACAGGGTCATGATGTTCAGGGTAAAGTCGGACGGGAAGAGGCGGTGGATCAGCGTGACGATGGTGCCCAGCACGGGGATACCTTGTGTGGCGTTGGCCAGGGGGATCAGGGCTAGATCGGTAACCGGCGGCAGCCACTTGAGCAGGGCAAAGGCCATGAATACCGATAGGGGGATGCTGACTCCTGTGACCAGGGTGCTGCGCCACGCGGGCCGGTAACGCCCGTTGATCGTGCCGCTGAGAAAGATGAGGATGACGAGCACGGCAAAGAGGGCGCCCAGGGCGCCCTCGCGGGTCACGCCGCTGATCGACTCTTCGATAAACGATGCCTGCTCAAAGGTCACTTCGAAGCGCAGGCCGGGATAGGCTGCCTCAAGCGCCTCCATTTTGTCGTACAGGTCGTGGCTGGCCGAGACGGTATTGGCCTCGCCGTCCTGGTAGATCATCAGGATCAGGCCCGGGTTCCCATCCACCGTGGCGACTGTGTCTTCCGGGATGAACGCGGCTGCCGTTCCGCTGGCGATCCCCTGCAGCTCGGCGCGCAGGTCAGCGTCGAGTCCTGCATAAAAGCTCTCCGGCAGCGAGGAGAGCACCGCCGGCGACAGTAGGCGGAGGGTGACTGGGCTGAGATTCTCCAGGAAACCCTGCTCCTGCCCGACCAGCCAGGCGATAACATCCGGCGTCAGGTCGGCTACCAGTTGTGGCGCTTGCGGCATATTGGCCACGAGCAGATTGAGAAACTCGGCGGCGCTGTCGGTATAGCCACTGGTTATCAGGTCGGCGGCGGTTTCGAACATGGGTCCTGTCGTGCTCCCCTCCGCCTGTTGGACCCAGGCGCCGCTGAGCGGCGGCGCGTTGGCGGCTAGTGCGGCCGCTTCGGCCTCTGCGGCGACGGCCAGCGCCCCCAGCCCGCCTGCCGGCTGGGCCAGTTGATCGAGCTCGGCGCGCAGCTCGGGATCCAGCGTTTCGATATAACTCGCCGGCAGCCAGGCCAGCACCTCAGGCGAGAAATCGCGGAGATTCTCGGCCGTGAGCATCCCCAGCAGTTGAGGGGCCGCGCTGGCCAACTGTCGAATGATCTGGGGGGTCACGTCGCCGGCCGTGGCCAGGTTGATGCCCTGTGCCTTTCCGGCAGCCTGCCACATGGGCGGCAACGCGGACCCGCCGCCGGCCGGCGCAGTGGTCGGCGCAGTGGTCGGCGTCGGTTCTGGCGTCGGCTGTCGCTCTGGGGCCGGCTCTTGGGTTGGAGAAGGCTCGGCCGGAAGCTCCTGCCCGCCACTGACCTGCACGTCGGCGATGCCCGGCACCTCTTCGAGCGCCGGTGCGATGTCAGACTTGACCAGCTCCTTCAGCTCTGCCAGCGGCCGGTCGGCGGAGACGCTGGCATAGACCAGGGGCAGATCGTCCATGCCAAAGGTGAGCAGCTCTGGGGTCGCCATGCCGGCCGGATAGGCGATCCCTTCTATGGCGTTTCGGACTTGAGCGCGAAGCGCCTCCTGGTCCAGGCCGAATTCGCTCATGATCACCAGGTAGGCCACGCCGTCGGACGTCATCGACTGGACGTTGACCACCCCTTTAATCTGCTGGACGGCTTTCTCGAGGGGGATGGTCACCCGGTCGCGCATCGCCTCTGCCTTGGCGCCCTGGTTGAGCGCGAGCACGATATTCGCCGGAAAATCGATCGAGGGGATCAGCTCTTGTTTCAATTGGGTCAGGGCCAGGACGCCCGCGACCAGCGCCAGGAGCGCCAGGCCAAGGGTGACCCACTTGAAACGCAGCGATGCGCGGGTCAAACGGTCGATGATGGTTGTGATCATGCAGAAACATCTCCTTTGTCTTTCGCTGTAGTTGACGGCGGTTTGATCCCTTCAAACAGGACGTCGATGACCAAGCCCACGTCCTCGTCCAGGATGGTAGTCATGCCAGGCTGTCTGGCTCGGAGGGCGACCAGGGAGCTGATCATACCCAGCAGCAGCATATCCACGCGGTGCACATCCAGCGTCCGCACCTCGCCGCTGGCGATGCCCTGTTCCAGGACTTTTGCGACGGCTGAAGGCATTTGCGTCTCAAGATCAGGCAGCATTTGCATGACCTCTTCCCAATCGAACTGGGCCAGGTCGCGGAGCAGGAGCTGCACGGTGTCCTGGTACTCGAGGATCATCTGAGCATAGGCGCGGGCCATGTTGGCCAGTCGCTCCCGGCAGGAGCCGGCGATCTCGCCTGCTTCCCGCAGGTGGTGGGACAGCGTCGAGATGTGCTCTCTCAATACCTCAAAGTAGAGGTTTCGCTTGCTGCCAAAGTGGTAGTAGAGGACCGCGTTCGATAGCTCACAGGCCCGGGCAATGTCGCGGATCGACACGCCGTGATAGCCGCGAGCCGAAAAGAGCCGCTGCGCCTGATCAAGGATGCGCTGGCGCCCCGAGGCCAGTTTTTCTTCTGGCATCCTGTGCCCCCTTTGGTGGTTATCTGACTGAACGTTCGTTCAGTACAAGGGGCGATTCTACCACTGGTGAGCGGGGTTGTCAAATCGGCAAGGTGAGGTTGTGAAGGCAGCGAGATTACTTCCTGCTGCGTTGCGGCCGGCGGAAGCGACCCCGGAACTCGCCGACGGGGTAGCGATGCTCGTTGGTCCGCAGCTTGCCCAGCACCGCCGAGCTGAGGTCCAGGTCCAGGGCGTTGCTCAGGCTGAGGCAATAGATGACAATGTCGGCCAGCTCTTCGGCCACGGCGGCGCGCTCGGCCGGCTCGCCCACAGCGGCCAGCGCTTCGTCGGGGGTAAGCCACTGGAACCGCTCCATCAGCTCGGCCGCCTCGATGGCGATCGACATGCTCAGGTTCTTGGCGGTGTGAAACGGCCGCCAGTCGCGGGCGTCGACAAAGGCGGCCACGGCCTGCCGCAGCTCACCAACAGTCGTACAGGCATCGGTCTCGTCGCTCACTCGGGCCACTCCTCCCACAGCTTGAGCTGGTGCGGCGGCTGCCTGCCGTCGAGCAGGATGTAGGGGGCCGCCCGTTCGGCCACCGCCCCGGCCTTTCTGAGATCAGCTAGGTCGCGCAGCGTCCCCTGGCGCCGCCACTGCATCAGGCGCGTCACCGATCGCGGGCCCATCCCCGGCACGCGCAACAGCTCCTCCCGCGAGGCGCGGTTCACCTCCACCGGGTAGCATTCCGGGTGGGCGTGGGCGTAGACCTGCTTCGGATCGGCCTCACGGGGCAGGTTGCCAGCCGGGTCGAACACCAGGTCGCTGAAGGTAAAACCATAGAACCGCAGCAGCCAGTCCGACTGGTACAGGCGGTGCTCGCGCCAGGTGGGCGTCGGCGGCCGGCCGTCCAGCGGCGTGCCGGGGATCGGCTGGAAGGCGCTGAAATAGGCGCGGGTCAGGTCCACGTCGCGGTATAGCCTGGCGGTGGCGGCCAGGATCTCCTGGTCTGATTCGCCAGCGGCGCCGACGACGAACTGGGTGGTCTGACCGGCCCGGGCCAGCCGGCCGCCGCTGGCGTCGCGCAGGCGCTTGGCGGTGTGCAGCGGCCGCGCCAGCGACTCGAAATCCTTGACCGGGGCGATGGCGGCCAGGCGGTCGGCGCTGGGCGCTTCGAGGTTGACCGAGACCCGGTCGGCGATCTGCATGGCCCGCTCGACGTGCGCCTCCGAGGCGCCTGGCAGCAGCTTGAGATGGACATAGCCAGAGAAGGCGTAGCGCTGGCGGATCAGCTCGACGCAGGCGATCATCCGATCCATCGACCGGTCGGACCCGGCGCACACACCAGAACTGAGAAAGAGGCCCTCCACCAAGTTGGCCCGGTGCATCTGGTCAAAGACGGCGGCCAGCTCTTCGGCGCCAAAGCTGATCCGCTCCACGTCGCGCCCGGCGCGGTTGGCGCAATAGTAGCAGTTCTTCTCGCAGACGTTGGTCTGCAGGATTTTGAGCAGCCGCACCCGCCTGCCGTCGGGCATGGCCACGGGATAGATCCAGCGATCCATCTCGTCGCGCTTGCGCGAGGCATCGCTGCCGCAGGCGGCGCACAGGTCGTGCTGAGCGGCCCGGCCCAAGAGCTCGATCTTTTCCACGACATCCATGTCTCCTTACCTCCTCACAGTCCATTATAGCACTAATGTTCGATTTGTCAAGATGGCGATCAGTTCTTGGCAGCAGTTCTTCCAGTTCCGGGCAGTTTGACAAATAGCCGCCGCCAAGGTAGAATGGCCTGACTGGAGGCCGTAACCGAATGTTCTACCGTGACCGGGCCAGCGTGGTGGCGGCGCTGGTGGTGCTGGGCCTGATCCTGGCCACCTTCCTGCAGCTCTCGACCTGGACCCGTGAGCTGACGGTGCTGGGCTCGCCGCTAAAGATAGAAGTGACGCAGACCGGGCTGATGGCGGCGCTGCTTGTGGGGATTACCTGCGCCGGCACCGACGCCATCGTCCGCTCGCATCCCACCGCCCGCCGCATCGAGGCCCGCTACAGCTTTGTCACCTGGACGCTGCCGGCGCTGACCGTGCTGCTGGCGGTAGTCCTCCTGCCCCAGGCGCCAACAGCCTTTTACCGGCTTGGCGGCATGGCCCTGACCGGGCTGGTCCTGATCCTGGTCATCAGTGCCGAATATATCACCGTCGACCCCGAAGACAGCCGCTATCCGATCGCCCGGCTGAGCCTGAACGGCTGGGCTTACCTGCTGGCGTTGGTCATCTATGTGTTGCTCTACTCGCTCAAGGCGCGCAGCCTGGTATCGGCCACCGCCGTGATGCTGGTCAGCAGCCTGCTGGCGCTCGAGTTCCTACGCAGCGCCGGACAGGGGTTTGCTCGCACGGCGTTGTATGCGCTCATCGCCGGGCTGAGCACCGCCGAGATCATCTGGGCCATGAACTACTGGAGGATCGGCGGCATCGCCGGTGGTCTGCTTCTACTGTTGGGGTTCTATGTCTTTACCGGCCTGGCCAACCAGCAGCTCCAAGGCCGGCTGACGCGGCGGGTGCTGGTCGAGTATGGCGCCGTGGCGTTGGTCGGGCTGGTGATTCTGCTTTGGTTTGGGTCGTAATCCGTAGCATAGCTTACAAAACCCGATCGCCAATTTGACATCTTCCCAGGAACGATCTATAATCGCCGCATCTTGTTGAAGGAGGTAAAGGGCATGCTCTACGATAGTCCTATGTGCTTTGTGTCTCGCCGCCAGCCGGCCGGCGTCGCCGCCACCGGCCCGTGTCGTAGTGCGCCCTGGTGCCATTAGTTATTGTTAACTAAAGGCCGTGGGAGCACCGACAGCCCCACGGCCTTTTTGTTTGCTGTCTGCATGCAAGAGCCGTGGGCCATTCCACGGCTTTTGTGTTGTTGCGGCCAGATCCCTGCGATCTGGGGAAAGGAGGGTATCATGACCGAGCTAACTACTCAAATCCGGGCGTCATACGCCTTTATCGAGCGGAACTTTAACCTGACCAAGCGCTACTGGGGCTGGGAGGTGGTGTGGCTGGCCTACAGCATCGCCAATGCTCTGGCCATCACCTTCATCGGCGCTGGCATGGAGGCGATCAGCGGCCAAAAGGTCGATACCGACTACCTGATCCTCTTTCTACTGGCCGGGACGCTGATCTGGCACTTTTTGTCGATCGTGTTCGACGCCATCAGCGAGGTGATCGCCTGGGAGCGGTGGGAAGGCACCATCGAATATACCTTCATGGCCCCGGTGCAGCGAACGGTCCACATGCTGGGCCAGACAGCTTACTCGCTGGTCTACGGCCTGCTGCACACGTCGATCATCCTGGGGGTGGTGGTCCTGTTCTTCAAGCTTGACCTGAGCGGGGCCAACCTGGGCGGTAGCCTGCTGGTGCTGCTGGCCGGCAGTATGTCGTTCATCGGGCTGGGGATCGTGGCCTCGGTCATGCCCCTGCTCTTCCCGGAACGAGGGGCGCAGATGACCCACGTGATCCAGGCCACCCTGCTGTTGGTGTCGGGCGTCTACTACCCGGTGAGCGTGCTGCCCCAGTGGATGCAGTTCGTGGCCAAGCTGTCGCCAGCGACCTATGCGCTGGAGGGGGTGCGGGCCGGGCTGCTGGGCGGCAAGCCGACGTCTGAGCTGTGGCAATATGTCTGGCCGCTGCTGATCATGGGCCTGGTGTTCACCCCGGTTGGGATACTTGTCTTTGGCCGGGCGGAACGCTACGCCAAGCAGACCGGAAAACTAAAGCGCAACGGGTAGGCGAAAGCGATGATCCGGTTCGCGGACAGGCTGATCTACACCATCGGCCAGATATTCGCCCGCTACGGGCGCCAACTGCGCGGGTTCAGTCCCAATGCCCGCCTGTACCTGATCAGCACGATCATCCTGGGGCTGAGCTTCAGCCTCAACCAACTGTTCTTTAACCTGTACATAGACAGCCGGGGCTATTCGCGGAGCTTTTTGGGCGAGCTGCAGTCGATGCCAAACCTGATCGCCCTGTTTGGCGCGATACCGGCCGGGTCGCTGGTCGACTATATCGGCCGCAAGCAGGCCTTTGTGCTGGCGAACGTCATGCGCACGGCGGCGGCGTTGGGCATCATCCTGGCCCAAGACCCGTGGCTGCTGCGCCTGTCGATGGCTACGTCGGGGGTGGCGGGAGCTCTGTGGATGGTCAGCGGCGCGCCGTTTATGATGGAAAACTCGACGCCCAAGGAGCGGAATGCGCTCTTTAGCGCCAACTTTGGCCTGCAGACGCTGGTGGGGTTCTTTGGCACGCTGGTGGGCGGCTACCTGCCGACGCTGTTTGGCGGACTGATGAGCGTGGATGTCGAGAGCCCTCAGGCCTACGCGGCGACGCTGGGCATAGTGGTGGCGTTGTCGGCCTTGTCGCTGCTGCCGGTGTTCATGATCAAGGAGCAGCCCCGCCCGGCTACCGCAGAAGCCCGGTCGCTCTTGCCGTGGCGAAACATCAGCGACGTGGGGCTGATCGTGCGCATCTTTGTCCCGAACATCATCATCTCCATGGGTGCGGCGATCCTGATCCCGTACATGAACCTGTTCTTCAAGGACACCTTTGCCGTCTCTGACACGACGCTGGGAGGGCTGTTCGCCGTCTCGTCGGTGGTGACCGGCACGGCGACGCTGGCCTCGCCGGTCCTGGCTGACCGTTGGGGGCGCATCCGGGCGCTGGTGATGACCCAGCTCACGTCGATCCCGTTCCTGCTGATCATCGGCTTTGCCCCGGCGTTGTGGATGGCCAGCCTGGCCTTTTGGGTGCGGGCGGCGCTGATGAACATGGGCAACCCGCTGTACAACGCCTTTGCGATGGAGCAGGTCACCGAGCGGGAGCGGGCCACGGTCAGCGGGCTGATGGGCATGAGCTGGACCCTTGGCTGGACCGTGGGGCCCTACCTGAGCGGCTACATGCAGGCCCAGCCGGATATCGGCTTCCGGCCGATCTTTTTGATCACCTGTTCGCTGTATATCGTCGCCGCCGTCCTGGTGCGGGTCTTTTTTCAACAGATGGACGACGAGCAGCAGGCGGCGGCTCAGGCCAAGTGGGGTAGAACCACAAAGGCCGGGGGATAAAGGAGGAGAAAACTATGAACGATAATATCATCATTCGGACATATCGGCCCGAGGACATGCCGGCCTTGGTGACACTGACCAACGAAGCGGATGCCTACGACAAGATGGAGCGGGCCACGACGCTGGCAGAGACCGAGCACGACATGGCCACACCCAGCTACTATCCGGAGACCGACTGCTTCATGGCCTGGGATAATGGCCGGCTGGTGGGCTATGCCGACATCTTCTTGCGGATCGGCGACGCCGAGAGCATCTGCTACTCGTGGGGCCTGGTCCATCCCGAGTGGCGGCGGCGCGGTCTGGGGCTGCGGCTGATGGAGGAGATCTACCGCCGGGCAACCGAACGGCTTGCCGAGATCGAGCGCGGCGGGGTTCACTTCCAGGCGGGCGGCTGCTCTGAGGAGGCCGGCCGGCGAGCGCTATTCGAAGCCTTTGGCATGCAGCCGGTGCGCTACTTTGTCAACCTGGCCCGGCCGCTCAACGGCGATCTGCCGCCGGTGGAGTTTCCGACCGGCTACCGCCTCCGGCCCTTCGAGCGCGAGCGCGACGCCGAGGCGGTGTGGCAGGTGGAAAACCTCGCCTTCCGCGACCACTGGGGAGCCGCCGACATCCCGCTGGACGAGTTCATCCACTACCAGTTGGAGCTTCCTCACTTTCGGCCCGAGCTTTCGGTGGTGGCTGAGGAGGAGGCGACCGGCCAGATCGTAGGCGTGAGCATGAACGAGATCAGCCCAGACTGGATCGAGCAGACGGGCCGCCAGGAGGGCTATGTTCGCACCCTGGCCGTTCTACGCCAGGCGCGTGGCCGAGGGCTGGGCACGGCGCTGCTGGTGCACAGCCTGCATGCCCTGCATCAAGAGGGCATGGCAGGCGCCCACCTCAACGCCGATGCAGACAACCTGACCGGCGCTATGCGCCTGTACGAGCGGGTGGGGTTCAGGATACGAAAGACCTTTATTTCGTACCGCAAATCTTTGAGAGGAAACGGTGACTCGTAACTATACCGACAAATATGAATACTATGAAGCGCTGTTCGATCCAACATGGGCGCAGCGCCAAGCGCCACGGCTCAGGCCCAAAGCCAAGCACGTGGTCAAGAAAGCAGCCAGTGAGATCGTCGCCGAGCTGACCGACGAGTTGGTCGACGTGGAAGCTAGCTTTGAGACTACCTACCGGCCGTCGCGCTACGAAGAGGGCTATCTGCTCTCTTCGCTGGCGTCTTTTTACGACAAAGGGCTCATCACCGACGTGCTGAGCCTGGTCAAGGGCGGCAAGGAAGCCAACGTCTACTGCTGCGCGGCTCACCCGGCGATCGGCCTGGGCCTGCTGGCGGCCAAGGTTTACCGGCCGCGCATGTTCCGCAACCTGCGCAACGACAAGATGTACCAGCAGGGACGTGAGGTCCTGACCGCCGATGGCCGGCCAGCCGGCAAGGCGGCCGGCACGATCGCGCGGGCCATCCGTAACAAGAGCGGCTTTGGCATGGAGGCAGCCCACACGTCCTGGCTGATGCACGAGTTCGTAGCGCTGGAGCGGTTGTACCAGGCCGGCGCTGCCGTGCCCCGGCCATTTGCGGGCAGCGACAACGCGGTGCTGATGACCTATCACGGCGACGAGGGCAGGCCGGCGCCGACGTTGAACAGTGTTTCACTGGAACCAGATGAGGCGGAAACGCTGTTCGCGGAGGTGCTGCGCAACGTGGAGCTGATGCTGCAGCGCGAGCTGATCCACGGCGACCTGTCGGCCTACAACATCCTGTACTGGCCTGACCCGCAGGGCGGCCCGGGCCAGATCACCATCATCGACTTTCCCCAGGTCGTCTACCTGCATTCCAACCCCAAGGCCCACTTGATCCTGCGGCGCGACATCGAGCGCACCTGCGAGTACTTTGGCAAGCAGGGGGTACGGTGCAACCCGCGGGCCATCGCCGATGGGATGTGGGCCCGCTACACGGAAGAAACAGATCCTGAAGACCTGGCGGCGGACTGGTCGAGGCTGGTGGAAATGGCCAGTCCGGTACCCGGCGGCTAGACGCCGCCAAAGACGGAGGAGAACAAGATGTTAACCAAGAGTATGAACGGAAACATAGTGATACCTGGGGCCCCGGCTATCCCCGACCTTGCCTTCAGGCGGTTTTGCGGTGAGGCCGACTATCCGGCCATGGTGGCCGTGCTTGCCGGCTCCAAGGAGGTGGACCAGATCGAGCGGACCGAGTCGGTGGAGGAGATCGCCCTCCAATACCGCCACCTGATCAACTCGGATCCGGAGAAGGACATGCTGTTCGCCGAGGTGGACGGCAGGGTGATCGGCTATGGCCGGGTGTGGTGGGAACAGGAGGAGAACGGCCCGCGGCGTTATTTCCAGTTGAACTACCTGCTGCCCGAGTGGCGCGGGAACGGCCTGCGCCGGACGATGCTCGACTACTGTGAGAGCCGCCTGCGCGAGATCGCGGCCGGCCACCCACTAAACGGACCACGCGTCTATGAGGCCTGGGCCGCCGACACCGAGACCCACTGGGAATCGGTGCTGGTGGAGGCCGGCTACCAGGTGGTGCGCTATGGCCTGACGATGACCCGTCCCAACCTGGAAGATATACCCGACCTGCCGCTGCCAAACGGCCTGGAGGTCCGGCCCGTCCGGCCCGACCAGTACCGGCAAGTCTGGACAGCGGCCAACGAGGCTTTTCTCGACCACTGGGGGGCCTCTAAGGAAGAGTGGGCCGAGGAGAACTATCAGCACTGGATGGAGCATCCAACCTTCCAGCCCCACCTGTGGCAGGTGGCCTGGGACGGCGACGAGGTGGCCGGCATGGTCATGAATTTCATCGACGAAGAGGAGAACCGGGAATACAACCGCAAGCGGGGCTGGACGGAGGGCATCTGCGTCCGGCGGCCGTGGCGGCGGCGCGGCCTGGCCAGGGCGCTGATCGCCCGTAGCTTCCAGGTGCTGAAAGACCAAGGGATGACCGAGGCGGCGTTGGGCTGTGACGCCGAGAACCTCAGCGGCGCCGTCCAGCTTTACCGGAGCATGGGCTTTGAGCCGATCAAAAAGCACATAGGCTATCGCAAGCCGATGGTCCAGGAGGTCGCGATATGAGGACCGTCCAACGCGCCTGGGACTGGTGGGCCTATCATTTCCGGGTAGTGCACCGCCAGCAGATCCCTGGGATCGACGGTTGGGACGATGACCTGGTAGCGCTGATCATAGAGGTGCTAGAGCTGCGTCCGGGCGACCGGGTGCTCGACCTGGCCTGCGGCAGTGGTGTCCACGCCATCCGGCTGGCGCAGCACGGCCTGGAGGTGCTGGGGGTGGACATTGCGCCCAGCTTGATCGCCCACTGCCGGCAGCAGGTGTCTGAGGCGGGCGTGACGGCGGCGCGGTTCAAAGAGGGCGACATGCGCCAGTTGGCGTACCAAGCCGAGTTCGACGCGGCGCTGCTGCTCAGCGGCAGCTTGGGCTTTTTCGACGACGTGACCAATCAGGACGTGCTGGCCCGCGTGGCGCGGGCGCTGCGACCTGGCGGTCGAGTGCTGATCGACGTGTTCGACCCGACCAAGATGGTCGTCCGTCCGCCCCGCCGGTCCTGGTACCCGCTGGCTGGCGGCTACAGCCTGAACCACACTTGGTGGGAGCCGGAAACTTGCACCTACGTCAGCGAATTCATGTACCTGGACGCCGACGGCGTGCTGAACACCGCCGCCGAGCCGGAGTGTATCCGGGTCTACTCGCTGCCGGAATGGCGGGCGCTCTTTGCCCAGGCTGGTCTGGTGATAACGCACGCCCTGGCCGACACTGCACTGCCCCCAGTGCCATACGACCGGGATCACTATGACAATCTGGTGATCGCCGGGCGGAAAGAATAAACTAAACCGGCGCCACCCTGCCTTGCGGGGTGGCGCTGCCTGTTGTTCGCCCTGCTCATCCTCTGCATTCCGGGTGCCGCCATTTGACAGGTGAACAGCCTTTCTGTATAATATGAACTATAGGTTCACATACAGTGATAAGCTATTCACATTCGTCAGGGGGTGCTTGAATGAACGCACAATCTACGCAGACAAGCCAGCCAGATTCGGCGGCCGAGGGGTTTATCACCACCCCGGCCGATTGGGGCCAACTGCATGGCCACATCCTGCAATTGGAGCAGCAAGGGGTGGTGACGCGCACCTTTCGACGGCTGGACCCCGACCGGCAACTGGCGATCATCACCGCTATTCTGGACGAAGCGATCGCGAAAGGGCCGGCTAGTCTCAACATCAAACAGGTAGCCGAGCGGGCTGGGGTGTCGGTGGGCTCGCTGTACACCTACTTTTCCAAGCGGGAAGGGCTGCTGGTCTTTGCCGTCGAGCTGTGCACCCGCTACCTCACCGACATGTTCGACAGTTACCGTCCCTACCTGGCAGCGCTGCCGCTGCGCGAGGCGCTGACGGCCTTCCTGCGCGGCGGCGTGGAGTGGGGCCAGATGCAGACCGGCCTGGTGCAGTTCTTTGCCCGCGCAGCATATCACGGTGAGCCGGCCCTCACCGAACAGGTGGTGCGCCCCATCGCCAACGTCATGCTCGAAATGGTCCGCGCTATGCTGGTCCAGGCGGTCGCCAGCGGCGAGGTCCGGGAGGAGATCGACCTGGAGGCCACAACCCGTGTCATCTATGCGCTCATCGTCGCTATTGGCGACAGTCAATTGCTGCCCTACCTCAACGTCTATTTCCAGGTGACAAACGACAAAGTGTCGCTCGAACGGGTAACAAAAGCGTTGATGGCGCTGCTTGTGCATGGTATAGGTGTAGCAGAATGAACAGAATGGCCTACGTGCTATCCTCCGACAGTAGATCGGTGTGAGGCAAAAAGATGGCAGAGGTTATGCTGAGGACGGAAAGGCTGACCAAACGGTATGGGGCGCTGACGGCGGTCAAGGATCTGACTCTGGAGGTGTACGAAGGCGAAGTCCTGGGTCTCTTGGGTCCGAACGGCGCTGGCAAGACCACCTCCATCCACATGATCTGCGGGCTGCTCAGGCCCGACGCCGGCCGGGTTACGGTCCGCGGCGCGCCGGTTACCGGCGCCAGTCGGGGTGTGCGGGTACGGATCGGCGTGTGCCCGCAAAAGATCGTCCTGTGGGACCGGCTGACCTGCCTCGAGCAGTTGCAGTTCATCGGCCAGATGTATGGCTTGAACGGGCAGGAGGCGCGCCGGCGAGGTGAACGATTGCTGGATGAGCTGGATCTGGCTGACAAGTGGAACAAGCAGGCACGCACCCTGTCGGGGGGAATGCAGCGGCGGCTGAACCTCCTGATGGCGCTGGTCCATGACCCCGAACTGGTGGTGCTGGATGAACCGGAAGCTGGTCTCGACCCACAGAGCCGGGTCAAGGTCCGCGAATATATCCAATCGCTGGCCCGGATCAAGACGGTCATCGTGACCACGCACAACATGGACGAGGCGGATCGGGTGGCCGACCGGGTAGCGATCATCGACCACGGGGAGCTGCTGGTCGTGGACACACCGGAGGCGCTCAAACGGCGGGTGGGCGAGGGGGACGCGCTGGAGATCGATTTCAAGGGCGTGGAGGGCGACGAAGCCGGAAGCCGAGCACGTGAGGCACTGTCACCTCTGTGCGGCGAAGGTAGCCGTGGGATCACGGCCGTGGACGCGGCGCACGGCACGCTGACGGTGCATGCCCTCAACGCCGTCGCCGTATTGCCTGCCATCCTGGAGGCCCTGGCGGCGGTCGGCCTGCAGCCGGGCGAGGTGCATCTCCGCCAGAACACGCTGGAGGACGTCTTTATCCGGTTGACTGGCCGGAGGTTACGCGAATGAAGCTGCTGGCGATCTTTAACAAAACGCTGCGCGAACAGAGACGGGACCTGCTGCTGTTGGTCCTGAGCCTGATCTTTGCCCCTGTCTTTGTGCTGCTGTACCGGGTGTGGTTCCCCAGCGGCTCTACCACCTACGGAGTGCTGATCCTGAACCAGGACGCCGGCATCCAGACGGGCGACGGGGCGACCCTCAACGCCGGCGAGCAGATCAGCGAGGCCTTGAAGGCGCTAACCTATGCCAACGGCAGCCCTCTGTTGGACGTCAGGCAGGTAACCGATCGGGGTGCGGCAGAACCGCTGCTCAAGGATCGCCAGGCGGCGCTGTTGTTGGTCGTTCCCCCTGACCTGACGGCGAGCATCGAAGCGGTGCGCCGCGGGCAGGCGGTGGAAGCCAGCCCGGTTACCCTGGTTGGCGATCTGACGAACCCCTACTATGCCGTGGCCGCGGTGCTGGCCAGCTCGGTGGCGGACCAGTATATCCAGGCAGCCACCGGCCAGGAGCGTCCGATCCCGTTCGCCGAAGAGCCATTGGGCGCCTCGGCAGCGCGAACCGAGTTCGAGGTGTACGTGCCCGGCCTGCTGGTCTTTGCGACGATGATGATGATGTTCACGGTGGCCATGACCGTGGTGCGCGAGGCCGAAAGCGGAGCGCTGCGGCGGCTGCAGATGGCGTGCGTGAGCTCGCTCGATCTGCTGGGTGGGATCAGCGCGGCCATGGTACTGCTCGGTGTGGCGGCGGTCGTACTGACGATCGCCACTGCCTGGGGGCTCGGTTTTCGCAGCCAGGGATCGATGTGGCTGGTCGTAGCGGTGGGAGCTATGACCAGCGTGTCGATCGTCGGCGTGGGGCTGATCATAGCCAGCCTGTCACGGACGGTCACCCAGGCTTTTCTGATCGCCAATTTTCCATTGGCCCTGTTCATGTTCTTTTCGAGCGCCGTCTTTCCTGTGCCGCGCGTGACGCTGTTCACGGTGGCCGGCCGGGCGATTGGGCTGTACGACATCCTGCCGCCGACGCACGCCGTGGTTGCCCTGAACAAGGTGCTGACCATGGGCGCAGGGCTGGGCGACGTGGTTTACGAATTGACTGCCCTGCTGATCCTGTCGGCGGTCTATTTCGCCGCCGGAGTATGGCTGTTCAGCCGGACGCATCTGCGCGCCGATTAACTTGAATTGCCAGCCCGGCGTATATTGCACACCCGGCGAAAGGACTAATCGATGCCCTATCAAACCGCAACGATCTATTTCATGAGCGGCACCGGCAACTCGTTCCGGGCGGCGACCTGGCTTGCAGAAGCGGCACAGGAACAAGGGATTTTAGCCCAGGTGGTGCCCATCGGCAGCGGCCGGCCGGCCGAGGAGATCAAGGAGGGAGCGGAACACCTGGTTGGCCTGGTCATGCCGACCCACGGCTTTACGACGCCGTGGCAGATGCTCCGCTTTGCGCTGCGCCTGCCGCGCCGCAGAGGAACGCACGCCCTGGTGCTGCCAACCCGGGCGGGGACCAAGTTTGGGCAGGTCTTTTTGCCCGGCCTGGAGGGGACGGCAGGCTATCTGCCGGCCCTGATCCTAGCCCTGAAGGGGTACCGTCCTCAACTGGCTGGGCAGCCGGGCGCCCTGGCTGGCGAGCCTGAACCGGGCGGGGATCGGGATGCTGCTCCAATATGGGTATATACTGGCGGCAATCTCGGCGGCCTACCTGTTGTTCACCGTGGCGATCCAGGTGCCGGTCATCAACCGGTTATTTACCTTGACGACGCTGACCCATTACTACCGGCGTTACCACGAGCCAGAGACAAGGCTCAAGGATATGGCATCGAAGGACCGGACCTGATAATGGATATACCCGGCATCCTTCTGGCGGCCGGCCGGGTTAGACCTGAACGCCGGATTGTGGTATAATCGCCGGGCAGATCTGTGAGAGGTTCATCGTCATGAGCAAACGCAAGACCCAGAAGCGCAACTGGAGCCAGGTGATCTACCTGACCATGGGCGTGATCATTGCCCTCAGCATGGTGGTCAGCCTGATCATCGGCAGCTGTGAGCCGCCCATGCCGACGCCAACACCGTGGCCGACGTGGACCCCATATATCCTTCCCACCGATACGCCGGCACCGTCGCCCAGCCCGGTACCGCTGGGGCCAGTGCTGCCAACCATTACCGTGACGCCGTCGCCGTGACGACAGGGGCGATCAAGGTATGACCGCGGTGGCGATTTCTCGCACCCGGCTGTTGGTTGGCCTGGTTCTTGGCATCGTCGCCATCTCGTTCGGCTCGATCTTTGTCCGTTTCGCCCAGGCCGCGGGGGCGCCGCCCCTGTCGATTGCCGCCTGGCGGCTGATCGTTGCCTCGGCGGTGATGGTACCTTATGCCTGGCTCACGCATCGTGACGAGATCCGGAGCCTGTCGCGGCGAGAGCTGGGCTTGATGCTCGTGTCGGGTGTGTTCCTGGCCCTTCACTTTGCCACCTGGATCTCGTCCCTGGCCTACACGTCGGTGGCCAGCTCGGTGGTGCTGGTATCGATGGGCCCGCTCTTTGTCGGATTGGGGTCGTGGCTGTTCTTGCATGAGCGGCCAGGGTTGACGTTGATCGTGGGCATTGTGATGGCGGCGGTGGGCAGCATCGTCATCAGCGGCGGCGACCTGGGCAAGGGCCAGGATCACCTGCTCGGCGACCTGCTGGCGCTGACCGGGGCGGTGATGGTCGCCGGCTATTTGATGATCGGGCGCAAGGTGCGGGCTCGCCGCTCCCTGGTAACCTACATCGCCCTGGTATACGGAGCGGCGATGGTCACCCTGCTGGTCATGGTGCTGGCGGCGCGCCAGCCGATGATCGGCTTTAGCCCGGCTGCCTATGGCTGGATGCTGGCCCTGGGGCTGATACCGCAGCTCACCGGCCACTCGACGCTGAACTGGGCCTTGCGCCACCTGTCAGCGACCTATGTGTCGATCGTGACCCTGGCCGAGCCATTGAGCGCTGGCCTGCTGGCCTATATTATCTTGGGCGAGGCGGTGTCGTGGTCTACAGCGGCGGGCGGCGCGCTGATCTTGGCCGGGATCTATATTGCCAGCCGGGCAGAGCTGGAGTAGAAACTTGGGGGAAGACAATGATCAAAATTCGATGCTTCAGATGCGGCAACGCTTTTCAATTGACCGAGCAGCACGTCGCCAATGCGCTGGCGGCGCAGGGGATCAGCGGCAAGCCGAGCCATTACGTGGCCGACTGTCCCCACTGCCGGCACGCGATCAAGGTATCGCTGCGTAGGGTGCGCCTGCCTGCGCCGGAGGCAATCGACGAGCAGCAACCCAGCGGCGAGCAACCGGCTAGCGACTAGCTAACGCATCCTTCATCCAGGCCATAGCCTGAGCCAGGCGGCGACGCGCGGCAGGCGGCCACCAGACCTGCAGGTCGATCGGTCCCACCTCCAGCGTGACGGGGCCGGCATAGCCGCTGCGCTGCAGATCGACTAGCAGGCCGGCCAGGGGCAGGCTGCCGGAACCGGGAAAGCGATGCTGCTCCAGGAACTTGCGCAGCGGCCGCACCGAGTGAAACAGCCTTTGGCCTCCCAGGTCGCTGAGGTGAACGTTGACCAGACGGCTACCGAATATCTGCCGAGCGCGCACCAGGTCCTCACCGGCCGAACCGGCGTGGACGGCATCCAATACCAGGCCCAGGTCGTAGCGGTCGGCAAAGGCGCGCAGCCGGCCCAGAGGGGTGAGGGCATACCGCCACTCGGCTTTGTGGTGGATGGCCTTGTTTTCGATGGCCAGGCGCAAGCTGCCCCCCGCCAGGCGGGCTTGCCAGGCCTCGATCTGCCGGCAAAAGATCAATCCCTTTCCTTCGTCCAGTGTTTCGGAGCGTGGCGTGTGGGCGACGACCACCTGTGCGCCGGCATCCTGGGCCAGACGGATGGTGCGATCCAGGCCGCCGTGCTTTTCCCGCCATCCGGGGAGGGGGACTACTGTCGGATGGACGGAAAAGAGGGCCAGCCCCTCGGCTTCGACCAGTTGCCGCACAGCCCGCCCGCCCCGGGCTATGACCTCCGGATTGACGCCGATTTCGACGCCGTCAAAGCCGGTTTCGCGGGCCATGCGCAATACGGTTCGCAGCGGGTAGACGTAAAGCGAGCCGGTTGACAGGCTGAGCTTCATCAAGTGAATAGAGCGGGCGACTGCCCCCCACCCGTCCCTTGCAGGCTATACATCCTGGCCTAATGGGTCAGGATCTGGCTAAGAAACAGCCGGGTACGTTCCTCTTTTGGATTGTGGAAGAACTCGTCGGGTGTGTTCCCCTCAATGATGTTGCCCTCGTCGAAGAAGATGATGCGATGGGCTGCCTCGCGGGCAAAGCCCATCTCGTGGGTGACGACGATCATGGTCATGCCCGAGTAGGCCAGCTCGCGCATGACGTCCAACACCTCCTTGATCATCTCTGGGTCGAGCGCCGAAGTCGGCTCGTCAAAAAGCATGATCTTGGGCTGCATGGCCAACGCGCGGGCGATGGCCACCCGCTGTTGTTGGCCGCCCGAGAGCTGGCCAGGGAATTTGCCCGCCTGTTCAGGGATGCCCACCCTTTTTAGCAGGTCGTCGGCGATCTGGTTGGCCTTTTCCTTGGGCCACTTGCGCACCCAAATGAGGGCCAGGGTGATGTTCTGCTGCACGGTGAGGTGAGGAAAGAGGTTGAACTGCTGGAATACCATGCCGATCTCGCTGCGGACGGCGGCGATGTTGCGGACGTCGTTGGTCAGGGCGATGCCGTCGACGATGATGTCGCCCCGCTGGTGCTCCTCCAGGCGGTTGATGGTACGGATGAAGGTGGACTTGCCCGAGCCGGATGGGCCGCAGATGACCACGACCTCTCCCTTTTTCATCGTCAAGTTGACGCCGCGCAGCACGTGGAAATCGTCGAACCACTTGTGCACGTCACGGCAGATGATGATATCGTCGCCAACGTCCAGTCGTTGTTCTGTCATCGTTGTCCCACCCCCAACGCCGCCTCGAGCCGCAGGCTGGCGTATGACATGGCATAGCTAAAGATGAAATAGATGATAGCTACAAAGACATAGACCTCCTGCTGGAGTCCCAGCCACGACGGTTGGGCCAGGACGGTCTTGCCGATGAAGAGGAGCTCCAACAGCCCGGCGATGCCGACCAGGGAGGTGTCCTTGAACAGGCTGATGAACTGGCTGACCGTGGCCGGGATGACGACCCGCAAAGCCTGGGGCATGACGATAAAGGTGGTGATCATCCAGCCCTTCATGCCCAACGCCTTGGCCGCCTCGGCCTGGCCGGGAGGCACAGCCTGCAGCCCGCCGCGCACGTTCTCGGCGTTGTAGGCGGCGCTGAACAGAATGATGATGAGCATGATCCGCCAGATCAGATCTATGCGGAAATTTTGTGGCAAGAAGATGGGCAGCATGCTCGCGGCAAAAAAGAGCAAGGTGATGAGGGGCACGCCCCGCACGACCTCGATAAAGGCGACGCTGAACCAGCGAACCGCCGGCAGCTCGCTGCGCCGCCCAAGCGCCAGCAGGATACCGATCGGCATCGAGACCACAATGCCGACGATGGTGAGCACAAAAGTCAAGAGCAGCCCGCCCCACAGATTAGTTTCCACGACCGGCAGCGGCTGGAGGCTCACGATCCTGCCGTACAGCAGGATATAGATCGCGACAGGAGAGAGCAGCCAGGCGATCAGCACGCCACGTTTCCAGTGGCGGGAGGGCAGAAAGTGAACCACAAGGAAAGCCCCGACGATCAGGACCACATTGCCGGCCAGCCACAGCCTGGCTGACAGGCTGAAAGGTACGAGGGCCAGGGCAGCACAGCCGGCGGCCAGGGCCACGGCAAAGCTGCGGACGACCCCACCCCACGCACCCCAGCTCAGCCCGAGCAGGAAGGAGATGATCAGGACACTGACAGACACCCGCCAGACCTGGTCGATCGGGTAGCGCCCGACCATGAACAGCCTGAGGTTCTGGGTTATGACGCCCCAGCGCGCTTCGGTCAACGCCCACCTCAGCAGGCCGCTGACCAAGACGTAGATGAGCCACACCGAGACGATGGTCAGCAGTGTATTCAGCCACGAGTTGAACAGGTTGCGGCGCAGCCAGCGCAACGGGCCTATGGAGGTGCGGGGGCGCTCCAGCGCCTGGGATCCTGTCGTCACGTGATCACCCTACCTCTCCACGAACTGGACGCGCCGATTATAGATATTCATGAACAGCGACGTGAGCAGGCTCATGGTCAGATAGCTACCCATAATCAGGACCAACACCGGCACCGGCTTGCCGCCCTGGTTGTAGATGGTGCCGGCCACGCTGTACAGATCGGGAAAGCCGATGGCGACCGCCAGGCTAGAGTTCTTGGCCAGGTTGAGATACTGGCTGGTCAGCGGCGGGATGATCACCCGCATTGCCTGGGGAAAGATGACGAGGCGCAGCACCTGGGTGCTGCTCAAGCCCACAGCACGGGCTGCTTCGCGCTGGCCCTTGCTCACCGCCTGGATACCACCGCGGACTACTTCGGCGATAAAGGCGCTGGTATAGACCACCAGTCCGATGAGGAGCGCGGCAAACTCGGGACTGAGCCGCCGTCCCCCTTCGTAGCTAAAGCGTCCTATAGTCGGCGTCTCCCACACCAGCGGAGCCCCCCCCGCCAGCAAAGCGACGGCCAGCCACCCCAGGACGGCCACCCCGGCAAATGTAGCCAGCGCCATCAGGAAGGGATAGCTCAGCGGGCCGGAACGCTTTTCGAGGCGTCGCAGCAGGATGAAAACAGCGACAGCCAACACCGCGCCAGCCACGAGACAATACAGCCACGGCTGGTAGGTAGACGAAGGAAAAGCCCAGGGCAGCGCAACCCCCCGGTTGCTGACGTAGATGGGACCCGGCAGGGTCATGCTCTCCTTGATAGGCGGTCCCTTGACCATGCCGACAAAGTACCAGAAGAAGAGCTGGACCAACAGGGGCGTGTTGCGCATGATCTCGATGTAGACGATGGCGATCCGGCTGATCAACCAGTTGGACGACAGGCGAGCCACGCCGGCGACCACGCCGAGGACGGTGGCCAGCACAATGCCCCATGCCGAGACCAGCAAGGTGTTGACCAGCCCCACCACAAAGGCGCGGCCATAGGAATCGGAGGGCTCGTAGTCGATCCCTTCGCCGATGTCAAAGGCGGCTTCCAGCTTTAGAAAGCCAAAGCCGCCGGCCATCCCCCGTTCGCGCAGGGCCTTGCTCACATTGGCGTACAGAAAGCCAGCCACCAGGGCCAG
>JAFGOG010000099.1 GCA_016926595.1 Anaerolineae bacterium | reverse complement strand
TCGCCGCAAATCACTGGGCAAGAAAGTGCGCTTTGAGGTGTTCAAACGGGATGCCTTCACCTGCCAGTATTGCGGCCGCTCTGCACCCGACGTCGTTCTGGTTATCGACCATATCACCCCCGTGGCGGCCGGCGGCAGCAACGACATTATGAACTTGGTTACCTCCTGCGAGTCCTGCAATGCCGGCAAGGGCGCGCGGCAGCTGAGCGACGATGCCGTAGTAGCGAAGAGAAAGCGCCAACTTGACGAACTGCAGGACCGCCGTGAGCAACTGGAGATGATGTTGGAGTGGCAGCGCGAGCTGGCCAGGCTGGAGGAAGACACGGCGGCCTCACTGGCCCAGATATGGGCCAATCTGGTCCCCGGCTACGGACTCAACGCGGCAGGACAGGCCACATTGCGCAAACTCGTCCGCCGGCACGGCGTCCCTGCCGTGGGCGAGGCCATGCGGATTGCGGCGGAGCACTACCTACAGTACGATGCCGCCGGCCAGCCAACGCAGGACTCGGTTGAGCTGGCCTGGAGCAAAATAGGCGGGATCTGTCATCTGAAGGAGAAGGATGCCGAGGATCCAGAACTGAAGCAGCTGTACTACATTCGGGGCATCCTGCGCAACCGCCTGTCTTATGTCAATCCCTGGATGGCGATGAAGTTACTACAGCAAGCCCGAGAGGCCGGCATCGAGCTCGACGAGCTTCAGGACCTGGCCTGCCAAGTTACTAGCTGGACGCAGTTCAGGGAAACCATAGAGGACTGGCTCCCCTAGCGGAATCCCCTTGTCCTAACCTTCAGAAGCAATACCACCGGCGTCGGGACGCCGGTTTTGTTATCCCTGTCCAGACAGGAATAACACCCGCTTGACAAAAACACTACATTGTGTTACAATGTAGTCGTGCATAAACTCGTCTATATTTAGACACATTACAGCGCAAGGAGACCAGCGATGACTACCTATCAGGCAATCTGCCCCTCCTGTCAACGGAAATGGCGAATGTCCGGCTCGAAGTTCACCACCGCCTACTCGCAGGGGGCCATAGCTAACCTGCGGGCATCGGGCGACCACGCCCCAGTGAGTGGCAACCTGCGCAACGCCACCTACTGCCCCGCCTGTGCAGCAGGCGGTCTCGCCCCTTCCTCCTCCATGCTCCCCATCGTGGAGCCTGCCGCAAACGCGCCGGCGACTGTACTGGCCCCCTTCCAGCAACTACTCCCCGGCAGCGCGGCCGTCGCGCTGCAACGTGACCCCGCTGGCCCGGTCTATGTCTACTACGAGGGCGGACTGTACACTCGGCCCGCCGGCCAGGACGCTACCCCAGAAGAGCGGCGCGATTACGCGGTCAATGCCGCCGGCCGGGCCGTTGAAGACTACCCCACCAGGGCCTGGTTTGCCCTCCCCGACTGGACCGGCCTACAAACAGTGGGGTACGTAGACACTGAGAGATGGTGGGTGTACTGGGAGGCCCTATCGCCTGACCTAATCATCCCAGACGAATTACTGACCGACTAAGGAGACTCATAATGAGCAAGGTCGTGTTTGTACTGTTCCTGCTTCTTGCCCTCATTTTACTTTATTTCACCCTGGTAGTGGAATGCCAGATGGGGGCCGGCTGCGGCATCGTCAATGCCATCCAAGACCTGCTAGGCATCCCTCGTACCCAGCCGGCGTGCTCTGGAGTATGTCCCGATGCCGGACTACCCACGGGACCAGGCTTTCCCAGCCTCGCGGCGCAGCCCGCCGCGAACTTGGGCCGGGCCGTCTTAACAGCCCGGCAGCAAGACCGGAGGTTGTAATGGACGAAGCACAGCTACTGGTTATCAAAGAGATTGCCCATGCCGTCCTGGACCCGGAACACTCCGCGTACCAGGCCGTGGCCGCGCATCTCGACCTCAGCGACGAGTGCCTGGCTGAATTACGCCGGGCCTTGGACGCCGAGCTGCAGGAGCAACGAACATCATGAAGCACTGCACGTGCGCTGGAGTTTCACGGCCTCATCTGCGCGGCTATCACCATCGAGCCCAATGCCCACTGTATGCACCAAACAGGCCGGGCTGGAGCCAAGACCTGCGCTACGATAACCAGCGGGGGCCGTCTTTCCATCTCCATGTCGCACAAACAGGGATCAGTGACGCCTGGCTGAGCCTGGTGCCGAAGCGCACCTCCCAGGGCCTGGGCTATAAGGCGGAGCTGCGCGTCTGCTATCGCCGCCGGTTCAAAAGCGGCGCAACCGCAATCCGGCAAAGCAACGTGGAGGCCGAGGCCCACGACTGGCTGGCCGAAGCCGCGCAAAAGGTCCTTGTGGCCGCCGGGTGGGCGCAGAAGCGGGTGGCAGACGAGCTGTTGTGGCAGCCGCCACAGCGGAGGCCCAAGCCGAAACCACCGATGTCCATTGTCGAGGAGTAAACCAATGGAGGAAGAAAATCGTCAACGCGCCGTTTGCCCCCACTGCGGGGCTCCGTTAATCGCCACCCTGGAGATCCTGGCCCGCGAGGTTCCCCTCTACCAAGATGGGGAGGTCGATTCCCGCGCCGGCTTCTCCGAAACCAAGAGCTTCCGGGTTTTCTGTTCCGATTGCGAGGCCGAGCTGGATGAGCACGAGTACACCGACCAGGTAGACGAGTATTATGCTGCCTTGGCCGCCCGGAAACCGGAGGAAAGCGATGAGTGACCAAGCGGTTCTGCCCGTTGTCACCAAAGCCATGGCTTTACTGGATCTTTTGGCCGCGCAGGTCGCGGACGTGGACGGGATGCCTGACCTGGAACTGGAAGCAGCGGCCGCCGCTCTGTCCACCGAATGTGACCGCCTACTGGGCGTTGCGGGGCGTCAGTTTTGGAACGCTCGCATGGCTACCGCCGCCGGGAGATTTACCAAAGGGCGGTGCTTGGCCTGGTTCGTCCCCCAGGCATGGGTAGGCGATTATGCCGTGGAAGTAGACGGCCGGTGCCAATTCGACATCACCGCCGCCGTTCTGCAAATGGGGCGGGAGAAAGCACTCACCCTGAGGGATGATGACTATGATTCGGACAGCCTGGCGGAGACGGCCGGGCTGACTGACTTGCACTCCGGACCGTTCCGCGTAGAGTGCGAGGAGGCGATCCGGAACTTTTTCGCGGCCCTGGAAGAAGCGTGACGGCTGATCGGGGCAAGGAGGATCCTATGGAAGAGGCACCCGTATTGCACTCCACGATCCAAGCAGACCACCTCATTTCGCGGTATCAGGTCGAGCCGCGCCTGGCTATCGACTTGCGCACGCGACTGTTGGCCGGGGAAGCACTGGAACTGGACGAAGTGGCCAGCCGGATCCTGCGGCAGGATCACCTGCTGTTCCTGGTCTGCCACGAACTGCACATCCAGAAGATCACCCGCGAGTCGGGTGAAGAAGTGGTCTTGGATGAGAGCTACGTGCAAAAAGAGACCACTTTGCTGGTGACGTGGACCTTCTCCCCAGCCAAGTCCGCACGGGCGATGGCCGGCTTGCTGCAGGATATAGCGGAGAAAAAGCGCCAGATCGCCGATCTGCAGACCGCCAACCGGGCACAGTCCAGCGCCTTGCGCGAGGTACGGGCTTGGTTTGGCGACTCGCCAACGGACGACTCGCCGTACGCCCAGGAGGTGCGCCGGCTGGCCCAGTTGCTAGACGAGACCCTCTCCGACGAAGAGGCCGCCTACATGCGCATTCTGGAGGTGATTGCCGGGCACGCGGTCGCGCTGCACTTTGCCCAAGGACCGGAGCAGGTGCTGCACCGCTTCGCCAGCCTGGAGCAAGCACTACAGCCTCTGGGCGTCCAAGAGTATCGCCGGCTGCGGGCACTCCTGGCGAGGCTGCCGGAGCCAGGGGCAATTAATCCGGAGGAGATCAGGCAGAGTCTGGGAGGCCACTCATGACCATGCTTGGAGCAGCAGCAGCCAGAAACTTGGGGTACGAGCCCCACTCCCGTGGCGCTCAGGGTAGGGCCTTCTACGTCAAGCAAGGAGTTTTCCTGACCATCTACCCAGCATGGCAGTTTACATCCACCATGATGGCAGAGCTCTCCTTTGTCCAGGGAATACTGACCGTTACGACCGGGCGCTTTGCCTGGCCCCACCCAAACTTTGCGAACTTTGAGCGGCAGATTCAAAGCGCCCAAGAGCGGCTGGCTGGAGGAGTATCCTGTGAATGAGGAGTTTTTGGCCCTCACGGCCCCCGTGGCTTTCTGGCAGGCCCTGCGCACCTACGCCCAATGGATAGTTGACCGAGCTGCGGCCCCTGATGGTTACTGTCCACGCATCGGGACCCAGCAGTCTGCGCAGGCGTATCTGCAGGTTGCCCACCGCAAGGCGGGCAAGGCCAGGGCTACGGTCGAGCTCTCCTTACACCACTGGACCTGGCTGGCCCGCGGCTTGTACGAGGCGGAGATGGCCAGGGCCGGTCTGCCTGAGGAAATCCGGCCCGATGAGCCGACAGTGACGAAGGCCCGCCCTGCGAGCTGGTATCTGGCCTGGCTTCTGCGCGACGTCTGGCCGGTCTGGCACGGATCTACCAGCGTCAACCTGACAGAATGGTCGGCGCTGGCCCGCTCTTCCGACTGGGAACAGTCGGCCGCAAGGAGGAGAGGATGACGATCAGTTGTCCGTTGGTTTTCGATGCCGAGCCGGCCGAAGACGGCACACCGCGCAAGCGCATCCGCTTTGAGCCTAGCCAGGTAGAGGTGGCGCACCAGTTTACCGTGCTGCTCACTACCATCATAGGAGTGCCCCTGGAGGCCCTGCCCACGCAGCCGGTCGAGGAGCACCTGGCCAGGTTTTATCCCTTTGAGTTCTACCTGCTGCTTACAGCCGAAGTGCGGCAGGCGCTGGAAGTGCTGGCGGCGGTTGTCACTCGCCTGCAACAGCCCACGCAAGGAGAAGAGCGATGAAAGTCATAGTTGACCCCCAGGAGCTTTACCAGGTGCTGCAAGCCGTAAAAAAATGTGTTCCCAACAAGGCGACCCTTCCAGCACTGCGCCACGTCCAGATGGTCGCCGGCCTTGGCCGGCTCCAGCTCGCTGGCACCGACCTGTCCAGTGCCGTCGTCGCCCCGGTGCCGGCCGAAGTCCAGGAGGAAGGTGAGGTGCTCGTGCCGGCCAAGGAGCTGGACCAACGCCTAGCGCAGCTCCGCAAGCGAGCCGAGGTCATCACGCTGGAGTCTCCACCAGAGTCATGGGATCTCACCATCACCACGGAGACGGCCACCATCCCGATCAAGGGAATGGACCCTAATGAGTACGTGGCGATCAACGCGGTCACCGCCGAGGAATTGGATGCTGCAGTTGGGGAAGACCAACCCCCAGTTGGCCGGCTGGCCGCGTTTGAGGCGACCGACCTGGCCACGGCGATCAGGCAAGTAGCCCCGGCGGCGTTGTCCGGTAAAAGCGCCTCTCGCAAATCGCGGGAGTTGTGGTCCCTGACCTACGTCTGGCTGACCGGGGAAACATCGGCCGGCGTTGTCCGGTTGATGGCCACCGACACTACGCACCTGCACTACGTGGAGATCCCCGCAGTCGTCTTCCAGAATTTCGCCGTGGGCATTCATAACACCACGGCCATCAGTCTGCTCCAGGGCGAGGTCACCCTGGCCGGCCGGGCCAAGGCGGATGATGATGAACCAGGCTGGTCGCTGTTGACCCT
>JAFGOG010000593.1 GCA_016926595.1 Anaerolineae bacterium | reverse complement strand
TGCCCGCAAAGGCGGCAGAACTCTTGCATGGCAGCCTTGGCGCTCCTTGTGGATCACGCCTCGTTGCTGTAAAACTCGACGGCCACCGTGCCGGCCAGGGCCTTCAAGTCGCGGGTGTTGCGCGTCACCAGGGTGCAGCCGGAGAGCTCGGCGCTGGCGGCAATGGCCGCGTCCGGCAACGACAGCCTGTCCAGGCCGGCTTGCTGCCGCTATGGCCCGTTCCACGGACGCAGGATCGGCCACATCGGCCTCGATAAGGTCTGGAGTCAGATCACCGAGGCCAGCCGTGTGGCGGCCTATGGCCAGCACATGCCAGCCTTCTTCTCGCAATCGATTCACAATCGCCCGGCCGATGCCGCCGCCAGCGCCCCAAATCATGGCAGCCTTGGTCATGTTCTATCCCCCTTTTCCCGCAACTCAGAAATCGCAGCGATGACCAAGGGGCCCAGCGCAAAGAGAGTAACAAGCAAACCGAACAGGAAGATGGCGCTGTCACTCATCTCTCACTCCTCGCGGCAAACACAAAAGCGCCGAAGGCGAGAATGGAGGGCACCCAGAGGCCCACGAAAATGCCCTGCTCCTTTGAGCCAGTGAACCACAGGACGATGGACAGCAGGAATGACATGCCCGCTGCCAGCAAGATACCGTATTTACTGATTTGCCACCACTTGTTCATTTTTCCCCCTGTCTGTACGGATGACGCTTCACAATTCCCTATGATGGCATAATGTCATAGTTTTGTCACTGTTATGAAATTCTTCTGGCACTCAGGATGCGCAGAATTCGTGCCTGAGTCGGGTATGCCTGGACTTGTCCCTGGTCCCTCCTGATTTCTAATCTGTTTCTAACGTCCCAAATATTGACAAAATATATATTTATATTGTATAATAAGTGAAAGTGCAGCCAGGACTATAGGCTGCGGCACTGAATCAAATCTGCAACTGTGAGGTATCGAATGAACAAAATAACTACCATCCTCAAAGAGGATATGCTGTTTGAGACCGAGCTTGGCAACCATCGCGTACTGATCGATGTGCCCCCGAGCATGGGCGGTAAGGACCGGGGTCCGACGCCCCCCGAGTTCTTTGTCGCATCGCTGGGCTCATGCGTGGCGGCGCTCGTGGCCAACTACTGCAACAGCGCCAATCTCGACACCACCGGCCTATCGGTCGACGTCACCTTTGACAAAGTCGAGGATCCCAGCCGGCTGGCCAATGTGAAGGTAATGATCGACTTGCCCAACGCCGAGGTAAACGGCCGGAAAAAGGCCATCCTGCGCGTGGCCGAGCGTTGTCCCGTGCATGAGACAATCTGCTCCATGGAGGACGTCCAAATCTCTTTGAACGGGCACTCGTCGTAGGCATTGTCTGCCCTAGTCTTTGCAGGAATGCAGTAACTCCCGTCCGGGCTCGTGAGAAGCCGGACGGGAGTTTCGTTTTCGGCTCAAGGCCTATCAACATTGCACCGTAGCCTCGGCTGGAGAGCGATAGACGCGCGGACCAGTGATGGGTTGGCTCGCAGCGGTTCGGCGTAGGAGGGCGGCAACGACAGGAAAAGGACATCGCACGGCGGGTTGATGAAGATGACGTCATATGTTCCAAAGCGAGTTATGCCCCACAGAAGCCCCGGCCCCCTAGCCCCGATCCTATCCAGCTACAGCGGTCCTTCGACCCTGCGTTGCGCCGGCTTCGGCGCGCGCGGCGAGCTTTCCGAGCATCTGGCCAAAGATGACACCGTGAAATGGATAGAGCCCATACCAGTAGAGAAAACCGAGCAGGCCCTTCGGCGCCAGGAAGGCAGTCTGCTCCAACAGGGTCCTGCCATCCTCCACAGGCTTGGCCTCGACCTGGAGCCAGGCTTGACCCGGCACTTTCATTTCGGCCCGGAGGCGCAGCAGGCGGCCCGGCTCGACGGCCTCCACACGCCAGAAATCGAGAACGTCACCCACGCGCACCTCCTCAGGATCGCGGCGACCGCGGCGAAAGCCCGGCCCGCCCGCGAGACGGTCGGCGACGCCACGCAGCCACCCCCGCCAGTTGGCGTAGAGCCAGCC
Source organism: Anaerolineae bacterium (assembly GCA_016926595.1). Next base: position 10,956 of record JAFGOG010000593.1, on the reverse strand, counting down.
GTTCTTGCCGCCCAGCTGTACGGGCGAGGCATCGCCCGCCGGCGCCTGGTCGAGCCGGGCCTGCCAACCGGCAACGGACATCCGGGAACAGAGCGCCTCACCCGCGATGCCTCGCCCCTACGCCCAACAGCGCCGGGGACCGCCTGACGCGTCGAGGGCGGCCCGGTTGCGGCGGGTTATCTCGGCGCGGGGATCGCCCAAGGCCTCGAAGATGGCCGGCGCCCGCTGGGAGTAGGCGGCGCGCAAGGGCCGGACGCGGTGTGCGCCGGCCCTCCGGTCCCAGGGGCGACGGGGGAAACCATGCATAGGCAGCCACGCAGGGCTGCCCCTACCACGGCCCCCCGGCACGCGCGCACGACGCCGGCCATCCCCGCATAGACGGCGCGTCGACATCTCACCTTTCTCTTCTCCCGTGAGAGCAGCGGTCGCGTCTGTGCCAGGGCCGGACCGCAACGGGCCGCGCCGGCTGGAGGTGGTCAAGACCAACCTGTGCCGCTATCGGCCGCCGCTGGGGGTGCGCTTCGAGGAGGGTCCTTCGCCCTCACCCCCGGCACCCCTCTCCCAGAGGGAGAGGGGAGAGGATCATCTGTACCCATCGTGCGGTATGGGGACGCGCCCAGGCCGTTCCGCGAGCCGACCCAGGCGGAGGCCTGCGCGGCCTGGCTGCTGGACCTGCTGGAGGAGGCCGGGGAGCCGGTAAAGCCCAAGGATGTCGTGGCGCTGGGCAAAGAGGCGGGGTTCAGCCAGGGCGTGATCTACCGGGCGCGCAAGGACCTGGAGGGGACGGTGGTCAACACCGAGGGCAAGCGGTCGCCGAACAACCGCTGGGCGCTGGGGGAATCTCTTGTGGGGGCCGGCCGCGGCCCCCACACCCCGCGGCCGGGGACCTAACGTCCCCGGACCCCTCGAAATCAGGTGGTTGCGCCAGCCGCACGGGATCTCTGGGCTGGTGGTCACAGGTTGAACGGAATACGACAGGGGCCGGCTCTTCTACTCTTCGACTCTTTGACACTTTATGATACCCGCCCGGGCCGGGGTGCGATGACCGATCGAAGAGTCGAAGAGTAGAAAAGTTCGGAGGGTTGGGCAGGCACGGAGGGGGTCAGGAGCTCGGCCATTAGCCGCCGTCCCCCGCCTTCAGAACCAGAGCATCCCATGCCTGGACTGCATCCTCCAGCAAATCCTCAGCCACCTTGAACTGCGCATCAATCTGACCATCTGACCATTGACCCGACATAAACAGGTTGAATGCCTTGATAACCTGCTCCATATAGGCCACCATCAATGCTCGCACTTCCTCGCTGCATGGCGGCCCGTCCAGAGCAGCCGTCTCACGCTTGATTTCCTGTAGTTCGCCAATGGCCGGCGATAGCGAGATGCGGGGCGTGCTCTTGGCACGGCTTTGCGCATCATCCCACCGTTCCAGCAGACCAGCCAGGTTATCAAGAAAAGCCGTTAGTTGGTCGCCACCGCATTCCGGAGTAGGTGACGCGCTGGGGGTCTCAGTGGGTATCTGGGTTGGCGGAGGGCCTTGCGTCTCAGTCGCCGCAGGGACGGATGTCGCTCCTCCACTGCAACCGACGACGAGGCATAGCACGAAAACAAGCGCAAGGTGCCGTTTCATGTACTGTTCTCCCTTCTGTCTTGCGAGCCCGTTGTATTTGTTACCCAGCTCTGCCCCACTATCAGTGTTAGGGCTTGTTCTCGTCAATGAAGCTCTGAATCTTGATCTTCGCGCCGTCCATCTGGAGCAAGAGATCCGCGGCGCCGGGGCCGTTTCTTGTCACCAGAAGCCCAGCAGGCGGCCGATGGTGTAGATGACGATGGCGGCCAGGGCGACCAGCAGGACCCAGATGATGAGGCGGTCGCCAAGTGCAATGTGAATCTGACAGCACTTGGAGCAGGTCAGGTTTACCATGTAGCTCGCCATCGCTTGGTCTCTCTGAATTGGTGCACATCCAAAGCGAGTGAACCGGAGCTCATGCCAAGCCCGCTCCTTTTGAGCGATTGCATTTCTCGCAGAGAAGCTGTAGATTCCGAGCGGTATTACTTCCGCCCATGGCTAGCGGAATTATGTGATCGAATTCCAGATTCTCCCGACTTCCACACTTGACACAACAGCCACCATCGCGTCGCCATACAAACATCTTGACTTCGTCCGGAATCGGTGATCTCCCCCTTTGTGGTGTGTCTGTTGCGGTATTCGAGATCGGGGAACCAGTGCCGAAGCCACGAGAGGCAAGTGCTTCCTCGACAACCGAGGGCGTGATCTCACCGTCTGCAAAGGCGACAGCGTGTTTGTGTACTCGCTTGAGCAGAATCGATGCAGTTCCCGGTACTCCTTCACAGTATTGAGCTAACAGGGCAGCGGCCTCAGGGGCAATGGCGATGTGATGTTGTTCTGCCTGTGCGAGCACGATTTGGCCTATCTGATGGATATCGTAGGGAGAGAATTCATATAAGAACGCCAAGTTGCGTAGACGGGGCTCTACCTTTGGTAGCACCGAGGTAGCACCGACCACGGTGAAGGCCGGGAGTTTGAGGCGGATGCTCCGCGCCCCGGTTCCCTTGCCGATGACAACATCCAAGGCACAATCCTTCATGGTTGGGTAGAGCGCCTCTTCCGCAGCGCGATCAAGACGATGAACCTCATCAATGAACAGCAGGTCTCCCTTGCGCAGGTTGGTAAGTATAGCGGCGATATCCCCCACTTTCAGAGAATCGCCAGGGACCGTAGCAATGTTGACTCCCATCTCATCTGCGATGGCCTTCGCGAGAGTAGCCTTCCCCATCCCAGTTGGTCCACTGAGTATCACATGATGCAGGGCCACAGCCTCTTTCCGTGCGGCGACTATCAATGCGATTAGGTTGAGTTTGATGGAGTCTTGTCCTATGAAGGTCGCCAAACCACTCGGAGGATCTCTGGTCATGCCGCAACGCTCACACGTCTCTTGTATCTCACACGAGTGTGGTCTGTAGATCCGTCTCCAATCGTGCTCTTTTTCAGCTCTCTGTCCCTTAGCGCCACAGCGTTTGCACACCTGTTCCGCCGTGCAAGGACTTCGGAGAAAGTATTCCCACTCGTGCACAATAGTGATAGGGCCTGTGGCTACCCCGCAGCGTGAGCAGACTTGCTGCATTTCGCATGACTCAAGGCTGATGTAGGCTTGGGTCCACTCGTGATTGACTTCGACTGGACCTTTGGGTTTGCGGCATCTGGTGCAGATCAGTTGCCGGTCGCAAGTGCCCGGTTTGACGTATTCCCACTTCCATTCGTGAAACCCTAGCTCACATAGCAACCGCATGATCCCTGCCCCCACATGGCATGGCAATCCCCGTTTCTAGGAGTTGCCCTGATATGCAAGGCCATCCACCGTGATCACCTTGACTTCGGCTCTCGGACCTCGCACCTATGGGCACCGATGTACACTGACCTGCTGCTCTGACCATAGACGGGGCCGCTCCTTGGTCACCAGAAGGCGAGCAGGCGGCCGACGGCGTAGATGGCGATGACGGCCAGGGCGACCAGCGGGACCCAGACTAGCAGCTCACCGTCGAGCATCCAGTGCTATGAACCAAGTCGGTGGCGCTGCTTCAGGGCTTCCTGGATGAGGGACAGATAGATCGAATTGTCCACGTGCTCGCCGTGCCACATTTCGTAGGTTCCATCGGTGAGGTTGCCTTCGATCTGTTGGGCTTCGTCCAGAAGAGTCCATAAATTGTGAGTCGCCCGATTGCAGAAACCCTGCAAACGACTGGCCCCCAGGCCCTCAATGCCGAATCTCTGGCAAGCAGGGCACGGGCACGCAGCTAGGGCTCTCCATTCGTCTTCATCTGGCTCGCGGCCACGCCAATTACCCAAGTTGGCCACCGTGCGATCGCCCCGGCCGGGCAACTGGACAATACCCCGCGCTGCCCGATTCCGCCAACCGGATGAATCAACCGAGTCTACATCAAGCAAAGCTGCCAAATGCAACGTGGCCGTGCCACCGATGCCAAAGATGTGCAATTGCTTGCCTGCCAGCCTAGCGCGGGCGTCGCGCACGTGACCAAGCACATCTCCATACGCCATAGCTTTGGGTGCTCGCAGCAGGTTGGGCACGATCGCCCCAAGGGCGACATTGGGCTTGACGCACAATTGCTCATCGGCCAGGAGCTGATCGAGGTACTCGTCCATGTGACGGCTGATGTGGACAACGGGCACGTAGCCGTCGTCTTGAAAGGCTCGGTTGACTTCCATCGTCCGCCGCAAGCATTCCATTTGTTCGGCATCGCTCATGCGGGGCGTGGGGATATAGTCTTGCGGGATGGCATACCAGTCAGGGCGTGTTGCCTTGACGAAGGCTGCGTATTCCTGCCGAGGTACCTCTCCACCCTTACTGAGGAAGTAAAAGGCGCCGTTATCCAAGTAGATTGAAACGCCTGGAGGAACGTCTAGGTAGGATCGCAGCCCCGTCTCCATCGCTTTGAGGCGTCGAGCTGGCATGCGGTCGAAGTCGGCGTAGGAGACCATAATCGCCTGCAGGTTGGGCAAGTAATAGGGAGAGGTCGGGTCCCAAACTCGAGGCTGGAGGTTCTTTAGGCTGAGGCCGGCGACGATTTCCATTGCCTACTCTTTGAGCATACTACGGTATCGTGCCATGATCCATTGCCCGGTATTCGTGTCGATGTACTTGCCTACATCTTTGGAGAGGGTATGGGCCTGCTGAGTCACCCTTGGAATCAGATAGATGATGGGCTTGTCTGCCATGAATGAATGGTCTCGATCGGCATCCAACCCACAATACTGCAGAGCAGAGAGTATTTTCTGTACGATGATCCAGGGTTGGCCCATGGTGCTGCTGTAGAAGAATTCGTACCGTGGGAGTTGCTGTTGCGGGCTCTTGGAGTGCCCCATGAAGAACATATACAGGTGAGCCACCTGGCACAACTGTCTATACGGCCGGATGTCCACGCCATATTGATTCTCGTAACTCTGGAAGTACGCATCTAGATTATCGAGGTTAGTCCTCGTGTTCAGGTTGGCCCGCGTAGTGAAGGAACGACGTATCAAGCACGTTGAGACTAGTGACTGCAGACTGTCGCCAACAAACTCCGGTGAAGCCAGAAGAAGGCTCATCGCTTCGCCATCGTTGAGCGTGTAGCTGCCGACTTCCCAGTTACGATCGATGTGACGTGCCACAAACCAATCCACAACTGCACTAAAGACCCGTAGCTGGACATGCTTGGTGACACCGCAATAGATGACACCGACACTCTGAGCATAGCTTAGGCAATCGAGCATTTCACGGATCGCTTCTCTGGTGAACTCCCCTCGTTTGTTTTCGACGACAAAGTTATCCAGGTACGCATCTTGAGGGAACAAGCTGCCGTCTCGAAAGACTATGTCCGGGACATACTTGTCAGCCTTGAGGAGATGCTTGAGGTCAAACTTGTATTGCCCCACGTCCATGGCTGAAGCAAGGCAGCGTTGATAGTCTTCCGGCTCGAGTTCATCCTGATAGGATGGATCGATCAGCATCCAACGAAGCAGTTCGTCGTTTGGTTTCGGATCAAATAGGTTGTCGTACCTTGGCTTGTCATCCTGCAAGCTAAACAGGGCACCCGCAGCGTTGTTCAGAACAAAAGGCACGCTTCTCTTGAAAAAACGTGCCGGCACAGGCACGGCACTGCGATGTTGGCTCACATCGGAAGCCCCAACCAAAGGCGTTCGCCCTCCCCAGGCGCCATCCAATTCAGTAACTGCATTGAGAAAGTCGGGGCCTACCAGGTTCTCTCGCAGATGGCGCTCGATGCCTCCAAGATCCCAGTTCACTACTCTCCACTGTGTGCCGCCTGGTTGGGGCTTCTCAATCCAGAAGTGTTCCCGTCTGACGCCCAGTCCGCGTGTCACAACCTGCTCCAATAAACGAGCCAACTTGGGAGTCCTGGGAACACCCCGTTCTATTTGAGCTTTCAGGTCAGTGATGAATTCAGCATATAGCTCCAGTGCGTTCTTATTCAGCAGAAGCTTGCGCGCCTGCTGGATTGTGGTCTCCCAAGCCTGTTCGAACTGCACCGACCGCTTCATATAGTCGGCGGTTTCCGAGACTGGGCTGTACGGCTCTCCATCAGCCCCTTCCTGGCCCTTGGTGACAACCTCCTCCTTGCTCAGAACCCGTGCGGACTCGATGACCGCCTGGAAATCGAAGGCTAGCTGGTCATACCGGCTGGAGAGATCGGGCTTGTTCTTGGATTTTGAAGGCATTTCGTTCAATCCCCTATCTGTCGGCTTACGATGGGTCAAGCTTCGGCAACCACTTTGTTTTCATCTCTGTGAAAACGTCGGGAGTCTGTCCGCCTTCTGAATCTTTGACTGCACGCATCCTGATCTTGACCGGAATAGAGTGCTTCACACTCTCGTAGGTTCCTGATAGTAGACAGGTTCCTTGCGGCATTTTAGGCAAAGCTCGGAGCATCTCCTCGGTTGCATCAGCCTTGACTCCTTTGATCGCCTCCAGTTGGTCGGGCTCGAGTGCAAACACCATTCTTGTGTTGCACTGGCGAATTACGCTCTTTTCTATGTCAACAGGGCTTTGGGTGAGTAGAACCATGCTTATGCCATGATGTCGCCCGATTCGGACACCCTCTCGAATGATCTGCTTGCATGCACTACCCGCACCCTCTGGAACAAAAAGATGGGCTTCATCTATGATGGCAACGTAAGGTGGAATGAAGTTGCGGAGCCTGAGGTCCTGCAGTTCCCTGAGTACCGCGGTCGCCACGGTCTGCAAACGGGTGGACGTTAGGTGCTTGCAATTTATGCAAAGGCACGGTATCATCAGTTCCGGCCAGTTGGCCCTATCGAGACCATCTCCAAATATGTCCATCCTTTCCAGGAACTGAGTTCGTCGATAGGCTAGCTGCACTGAGTCTGCACGGTTGGTCAGCCCGGGTCCCACGACGTTAATACGGTCTAGCAAGTCCTGAAGCAGGAACTTCGTGCGCTTCTCTGTCTTGATCTCACTTTGTAGTTCCAAAAAGGCTGCGGCAATGATATTCTGATGCAGATCGGAGTTCGTGGGTATCAAATCAATCAATTCCAGATCCGTCAATGAGGAAATACGGATCTGGAATCCTTCCTCTTCTTCGGTGCCTTTTCCCGGAACCAGTACCTTTCCTCCCAGTTTCTTGACGAGTTTTGAGTATTCATCTTGTGTGTCTATGAAGACAATTGGTAGATGGTGTTTGATGAGTTCTTCAACAACAACTCCCATTGAATAGCTCTTGCCGCTGCCTGTTGTTCCGCATATGAAGAGGTGCCGCTGAATGACCTCTCGCTTGAGAATAATGGGAGTTATCGTGCCACTAACTGTTTCACCTATGCACAGCCCAGCGGCAGGATCTTGGACCAGCCCAAGTGCAAAGGCAATCTCATCTCCATTGGCAATATACACGTCTGCGCCCGAATTGGGAAGAGTTTGAGGTGCTCGGATTTTCTGTTTTTTGTCCTCGCTGAAGATCTCTTCGATCAGGTCCGCTTCAACCAAACGGTATATGGTGGTGCTATCTTGTTCCGCCGGGTAATTCGGCTCAATACCCAGAGTGTCACGCACGTTGATGTCCTCTGGGTTTTCGTTTGGATTGTGCTCGTAGGCGCTCCGTACTCGACCGATCAGCGTGCTTTTCCCTTCTCTCTCGGTGTCGATCTTGACCAATGTACCCGGTCTCAGGTGCTGATCGGCCTTCAGCTTGATCCGCACAAGCTCGTACGTTGGGGTGTCCTGGTCAGAAACCACTGTACCGACCACGATCGGGGTTTCAGTCATCATGCCTCCTTCGCTTTGTCTGAACAGACCTGCATGCCCAGCAGCGTACACACTCGCCGTGCTTCTTGAGAATGAAAACGAGAAACCGGTAACCCCGTCAACTGGCTGGCCAACCATTTCGGAGCCACTCGATACTCGCCTACCTCTACATACCATGCGTGGTAGTTATCAGGATCACCCAGACCTTGGGCCAAAGCCTGGCGCGCAGCCTCCAGCACCTGCTCTGCTGTCAGCCGGATCTCCACCCCTCTTAGGACAGGATGATCCCGTTGCTGAGGTTCCCATTGCTCGCTAGCTACCTCATCAGGAGTTGCTGCCCACAGCCAGCGCTTAAGCTGTGCCAGTTTGGCCCCTTGTGGTCCTTTGGTTAGCACCACTTGCGTCTCTGGCGGCACATACTCCATCCAGCCATCCAATGCAAGGAGGTAGACATCGCTCATGGCCAGGCATAGGCCCCCGTAGCCGGCACCAAGCAGATCTAGCAGACGGTGCTGCACTTCGTCACGGAGTTCGGCGGCACGGCACGGCGTCATCTTCTGGTCATAGCAAATGGTGGGATGTGTGGACGGGATCAGGCCATAGGCCGCCGAGACAATGTACACATCGAGGCCGGATGCCTCCCCAGTGCATTGGCGCAGGTAGCGGCGCAGAACGTGGAATGCCGGTCCGTCGTACCTGTCAATGGCCCGCATATCCCCGGGGTCAGGCCGCTTTCGCTGAGAGCATGCCAGAATCAGCAACCGGTGAGCCTCGACCATCTTTTACTCCCTGATGATCAGTGGGTTGAACCGTGTCTCGCAATCGTACACATCTACTCTTTCCTGCCGCTTTAGAAAGTTGACCACCCCGTAGGTTAGCGGCGTCGCCAGTGCCTCGTAAGCCGATTTCACAAGCCATTGCGTCACAATCGCTGAAGCTAATCCTGCCCATGAAATAGTGCCGGCAAACGCCAAAGTGATGAAGACAAGCGAGTCAAGCCCCTGGCCGACGAGGGTGGAGCCGATGGTGCGCATCCACAACCAGCGGCCCCTGGTGGCGATTTTCATCTTGGCCAGGGCAAACGAGTTGGCGAACTCACCCAGCAGGTAGGCCAGGAAGGAAGCGGCTAACAGCCGAGGTGTGTAGCCCAGGATACGCTCGTAGGCCGCCTGACCGTCCCAGAACGAGGCGGCCGGCAGCATCTGTCCCAGCCAGATGGCGGCGACGGCAATGAGATTGCAGCCGAAGCCAAGCCAGATCACTTGCCGTGCTCGGCGGTAGCCATAGACCTCGGTTAGCACATCGCCGCAGATGTAGCTGAGCGGGAAGATGATAATGGCAGCCGGAAGGACCATGCCGAACACACTTATCAGCTTGACCGCCGTGATGTTGGCCGTAATAAGACATGTGACAAAGATCGCAGTGACAAGAACGAACCAATGGGTATAACCTATGGCTTCATTCGGCGCGGGTTTCTGTGTTTGTGTCATCAGTGCCACTCACAAAACAGGTATTCCATGGGGTGGTTCCCAGCTTCCAAGGATCTGGCGGCCATACACAACTCACCGAATCGCCGGCAAACCTCAGATGCGCGAAAAGAATCCGTCGCACCGGGGTTGGGCGGTACAGGGTATTAGGCATAAGGGCTGTCCCGGTTGTGGCCTCGTAGGTAGCCGCGAGACTCCTTCTGTCAACACGAGCAGTATAACACAATTGGGGTCCAAAGGCAAACGCGCCAGTCGCCCCGCTCGCAAGTCCCCCTGCTTGCGGGGGAATTAAGAGCGCCTAACAGAACCCCTGCTGGAGAGAGTTCCAGCAGATTAGGGTGCAGCCCAGCGACAGGAATGCTTGATGGATGTCGGCTCGCCGTTCATAGCGAACCTTCAGCCGGCGATAGCGATTGAGCCAGGACAGGATCCGCTGCACCACCCAGCGGTGGCGCCCCAAGCGTTCGCTGGAATCGATCTTGCGCCGCAGAATGCGCGGGGTGATGCCTCGCTTCCGCAAAGCCTGCCGGCACCGCGGAAAGTCATACCCTTTGTCCGCGTGCAGCTTGCCCGGTCGCTTTCGAGGTCATCCCCGCAGACGTTTGATGGGCTGAATGGCATCGATTGTCGCCTCCAGCATCTTGGAGTCATGGACATTGGCAGCCGACAGGGTTATGGCGAGCGGGATACTGTTTCGGTCGGCCACAACGTGGCGCTTCGAGCCCGACTTGCCGCGATCTGTCGGATTCGGCCGGGTTTGAGCGCCCCCCGGGGGCGGGTACGCTGGCCGAATCCAGCGACGCCCGCGACCAGTCGATTTGGTCCGCTTGCCCGAGCTTGTCGAGCAGCACCTGGTGTATCCTGCGCCACACGCCCGCTTTCTGCCAATCGCGTAGCCGTCGCCAACAGGTCACACCACTGCCGCAGCCCATCTCCTGGGGAAGCATCTCCCACGGGATGCCGCTGCGCAGCACAAACAGGATTCCGGTGAGTGCCGCCCGATTCGCCACGCGCGGCCGCCCACCCTTCGGTTTGGGTGGCTCCGGTGGCAGCAAGGGTTCGATGATTGTCCATAGTTCGTCTGGTAGTATTGGTTTCGCCATGCGCCTATTATACCACAACCGCCGGTTCTGTCAGGCGCTCTTATTCTGTCGCCGCACCTTTAGTTAAGTTGCTGAGAAGATTATATGTAAACCAGCCGTCGCCTGTAGTGAATAGCTGTGGCTTTGCCGATGCCGCGTCGCGCTGGATCCCAATCCCGTCTGAGAATGGGGTGATGGTGACGATTTTTGAGTATGGGATTCGAAAGGACTTGGAGGATCCGGCAAAGTAGATGTGCTTCTGTGTCACTGCAAGTACGCCCTTGTCAATTGTCACGGTGGCGGTAACCGGAATGGGGTTGCCCCGGAATCCCCCGGTCCGGTAGTACACGCCCTTGGCAACCCTCAGGCTCACTCCTTGGTAGCTGCCCTGGTATCGGGTCGTCGTCCTTTGCTCTGCGTAGTCAACTCCCTGAAAAAGCCAGATGAGCTTCTCAGCCTTCTGGAAGTTAAAGGGGAGGCTGCCGACTACGGAGAACCTCTCGGGGAGTTCGCCTTCAAGCACCTCGCGGAGGGTGATCGCCTTGACCAAGGTGGTATAGGTGCCAGATTGGTCGAGTTGATCCTGACCCAGGTCAAGGG
>JAFGOG010000592.1 GCA_016926595.1 Anaerolineae bacterium | reverse complement strand
GCGCATCGTGGGCGCCATCGTGATGGGCGGCGGCGGGCTGCTCACCATTCCCATCGCCCACCTGGTCGTGGCGGCGGTGAAAGGGGGATGAGCGGAATGAAACGCGCGTTGGCAAGGTTGGCGTGGTGTACGCCGGTGATCCCAATCGTCCTGGCCATCTTGAGCTTGAAATCATACGCCCCGGTTATCAGCCTGCTGAGCCGGGGGGTGGCGGACGACACGGGCATCTCGGCCCGGCTCGCGCTGGCCATGGCTGTGGAAGCGGGCAAGTATCTCGTGGTGCTGGTCACGACGATGTGGATGGCGCTGCAGGTGACGCAAAGAATATCTTGAGGAGGAAAGCTATGAACGCGTATCGGCGAATCAATCGATCTCTGCAACTGGCCAGGCTGCTCCTGGCGCTGGCGTTGATCGCCGGCTCTGTCTCCGGCCCGGCCGCGCCAGCCCTGGCTGCCCCACCCCACCAGGGTCCCGACGGTGGAGGAGGCGGAGACGGTGGCGGCGGCGTGGGGGCCATATCGGGCGCTATCAAGACCCTGGCCAAGACCTTTTTGACCATCCTGATGGTGCTGGCCAGCGCCTTGCTGGTGGTCGGCATCGCCACAGGGGCGGTGTCCGGCATGTTCGGCGCGGCCACCGGCTCGCCCTACGTCCTGGCCCAGTCGTGGTTCAAGATCCTCTCGATTATCATCCTGGCTGTGGTCGCCTTCGCCTCACCCGTCATCGCCGGCACGGTGATCGAAACCATGTCCGGCATCGCCGGCGGGGTCGACATCCCAACCTTTGGGGGATGATTGGAACTCGTTACTCGAAGCTCGAAGCTCGTATGAACAAGCGCCACGTCATCATTTTGAGAATCGCCGCCGGCATCGTCCTGGCCGGCCTGCTCACCCAGGCGGGATGGGCGGCCGCCGCGCCTGTGGCACACCAACAGGCTCCGATCGCCCCAGGCCGGCTTGAGCTTGCCGCGCGCGTCCTGGCAGACGACGACCCGCCCGGCGGTGACGAGACAGGCGACACCGGCGACCCACCCGGCGGCGAAGAGACGGGTGATGCCTCGGACGGCGGCGACAGCCCTGGCGGGATCGCCGGCGCGGTCTCGAGGATCTTTCACGTCATCCGCTTCCCGGTACCCACCATGGTCGAGGCACTGCAAAAATCGCTCCAGGAATTGTTCAAAGGCTCGGCCAGCACGGCCGCCTCCGTCTTTCGAGGGGCAGCCACCCAGGCGCTGACCGGCGTGTACCACAAGGCCCCCCAGCGGGACGTCTGGGAAGGGCCGTGGAACCTGGTGCTCACCGTCTCGGTCACACTCTGGCCGATCACTCTGGCCCTGCTGGTCGTCGCCACGGCTCAGAACACCTCGCTGTCAGGCGCGGCCGGCTGGGCAGATTTGAAAGTGAACCTGGGCGAGTGGGTCACAGCCGGCGTGCTGGCCGTGGGCTCTCTGTACCTCCTCAGCCTGTTCAACGGCCTGGCCGACGAGGTCGCTTGGAAACTGTTGGAAACCAGCGTGTCCGGCGGCGTCCCCGAGCAAGCCCCGCTCCTGCTGGTCGGCACCGTGCTCAACACCGGTCTCCTGGTCACGCTGCTGATGATGCCCGGCGGCATATTCCTCGGCCTGTTCTACATCATCCTCGGCTTTACGGTGCTGACCTCGCTGATCGGCGCTTACCTGGCCCGCTACGCGTTGATGTACGTCCTGATCGTGATCGCCCCCCTGGCCATCAGCCTGGGCGTGCTGCCGCCCTTCCGCTGGATCTATGCCATGTGGCTCAAGGGCTACGTCGTCGTCGCCCTGGTCGGCCCGGTCAACGCTCTGCTGATCGGCCTGGCCACCCACGCCGCCATCGAGTCCAACGTTAGCATCGGCACGGGCAACATCGCCCAATACTTTATCAACCTGGTCGCCGTGCTGGGCATGCTCTCGCTGCTGATCGCCCTCGACTATGAGCTGGCGCGCGCCACGTTTGGGGCCGCCATCGCGGTCTTTGAGCAAACCCAGGCGGCAGCCAAAGCGACCCTCACGGTGGCCGCGGCGGCCGTCACCGGCCTGGCCACCGGTGGGATCGGCCTGGCCGCCGGCGGGGCAGCCGCTGGGGCAGGTGCAAGCGGCGCAGGAGCGGGAGGAGCAGCCGCCGGTGCAGGCGAGACGGCGGCAGGCGCGGCCGGAGCAGGTGGGGCAAGCGAAGCCGCAGGTGGGGCAGCCGCAGGAGGCGCGGGCGTGCAAGCCGGGCAAGCCAACGCCGGCGCCAGCGCCTGGCGCACGGCCTTGTCCAAGTTGGCCGGCCAGAACGACTTCGACGCCGGCGCAGGCCTGAGCGGGGCCGGCAGCGTGATGCAGTACGGCTCGCAAGGCTGGCTGGGCCGCACGGCCGGGGCCGCCATGCGCAGCGTCGGCCAGGCGCTCCAGGCGCAGGACCGCGAGGAGCGGCACGAAGCAGCCGCAAGCGCCGCGACCGAAGCCGGTGAGGAGCGCAGTGCGCAGCAAAGCCAGGCGTGGGGACAGCGCATGATCGATTCGGACGGCGCCCGCGTATTGGCCGGCATGGGCATCAACCCTGGCACGCCCGAAGGCCAGCAGATGACCGGCGCGCTGACCGCCCTGGGCCAGCGGCACGGATCGGGGCCAACCGGCATGGCGGCCCGCAACGCCATGCTGGGCTTGGCTGCCATGCCCAACGCCGCCGGCGGCGAAGGCGCCCGCCAGATGGCTCAATCCCTGGGCTTTGACAACGCGGGCGACATGACGCGCGGGCTGGTCGGCTCGGAATTGGCCGCCCGCGGCCAGGCCTCGCGTGGCGATTATCCCGAGACCGGCGTCGACCCCCGCGACCTGGCTCGCCTGCCGGCCAGCAGCAGCCCTACCCCACAGGAGTATGCCTACGGCGGGCAGATGGCCGCCAACATGCGCCGGCTCAACCCGGCCAACGCGGCCGCCTACGCCGGCTTGGTGCACGGCGTGCGCACGGCCAGCCCCAGCCCAGAGGCAGCCGCCGCGCACATCAGCTACCTGGCCACGCTGCCCGACCAGGTCCGGGCCGGCGGCGTGCAGGACATGCAAGATGTGTGGGCGCGCTTTGGCCAGCAGGCCGAAGATTACCTGGGCGCTCACAATCTCGTGCCGGCTCAGCCTCACGAAAGCTGGCAAGCCTGGGAGGCCGAGCTGGGCCAATTGAAGAAGGCATAGGGATGCAAATCGGCAAATGGGCAAATCGGCAAGAGAGCAAAATGGCACGCTTCGCGCAGCAAATGAGCAAATCAGCAGACGAGCAAGGGACACACATTGTGAGCGCAGCGTGAAATTGGAGGACACTCGATGACAGGACAAGTTCCACCACCCATCAAGAAACAGGGGACACTGGCCATCTCGACGCTCGACCTGCGCGAGGTCATCATCCTGGCCATCTTTTTCGGCCTGGCCGTCGCGCTCGTCTTTAGCGCCCCAGGCGACCTGGCAGTGCGCATCTTTTTCGGCACGCTCGTGGCCGGGACCGGCCTGGCCCTGGCCTTTACCACCCTCCAGGGCGAAAAGCTGGAAACCTGGCTCTATCGCACCCTGGCCTTCCAGCTCTCCGGCCGCAAGCTCAGCGTGTGGCGGCGCGGCGACGCCGTCACACCCAGGCCGGTGCAGTTCGAAGAGGAACAACCCCAGGCGGAGCAAGCACCACCCGCGCCGCCGCGCTTCCGGCGGCCGGTCCTGCCCGAGCTGGCCGGCGACCTGTCGTTCCTGGTCACCTTAGCCAACGTCGTGATCTTTGCCATCTTTGCCGCCCTGACCGCCTACGTGGCCACCGGCGGGGCCCAGCAAGTGATCGATTACGCCCGCTACCTGTTCGGCGCGTGAGGCCACGAGGAGGATTCGATGAACCATTGTGATTTTACCAAGGTCAGATTTCAAGAAACGCTCCCAGAACACCAGGCGCGGCTCCACGTCGCCTTCAACCGGGTGCGCACTTACCGGCGCATCCTGACAGCCTTGATGAGAGGCCGCCCGATTACTGTCAGCAACGACGTGCCCCGCACGGAATTGGCCAGGCTGCTCCGGGCCGCCCTGGCGCGCGCAGGCATCCAGGCAGCCGACCCGGCCGGAACCCTGGAAGCAATCCTGGAAGGAGCAGCACACCCTGGCGACCAGGCCAGGACAATCAGGCAAGCCGCCATCCAGGCTTTGATGGACACGCTCAAGGTGCGCGCCGCCGAAGAGAGGCACACCAGCCGGGGCGAGCCGTACACCTACCTGGTCCCCGCCGCCGAGCTGCCCACCACCCCTCACCTGGCCAACGCGCAAGTCACCCAGGTCCTGCACCACGCCGGCTTCGTCCGCTTTGGCGGGGAGGGCTTGGGCGGCCCGCGCACGCCCGTGCCCTACGGCTTGCGCCGCGAGGGGGACCGCATCGTGCCCGACCCACCCGCCTCCCAGGCCATCGCCTACGCCCTGCGCCGCGCTCCCGAGCTGGAAACAGACGGCAAGGTGCCTTGGGCGCTGGTCGCCGGCGAGCTCAACGCCCAGAGATTTGTTCGCAAAGACGGCCTGGACTGGAGCGGCGACGACGTGCGCGAGCTGACCCGCACGCCCAGCTACGCCGGCTAT
>JAFGOG010000098.1 GCA_016926595.1 Anaerolineae bacterium | reverse complement strand
GGATGTGTTCTTCATGGGTGGGCATTTCCTCGCTTTTGCTATGATCAATTTGCGTCACGTCTTTGCCCGTTAAGTTTCATTGAGTTCTATACCCACATTGGGCCGCTGCTTCGACGCTCTGGCGCTTGTAGACTGCCGTGAATCGTCGCCGTGTGGCGCGGGGCTGCACCTCGCCTGGTGGGTACTTGCCACTGCTTGCTGTCATCTTGTGTCGTCCTTTGCTCCGCCCCACATTCTACTCTAAACTTTGGAGCAGAGTTGTTGCATCCATTCTGGCACAGCGGGCAACCTATTCGCTCACAATACTCACGGTGCAATCATCCGAGGTGCACGTCCCAACCAGGACACCTGCATAATAGACATTGTAACTATCTTTCCAGAAGCGCTCCGGCCCACGCCGGACGATTCGTTCGCCCACAAGCGTACAGGTGACAGCCGGCGGTTGGGGATTGCCACCATCCTTCCAGGCAGTGACGCAAGCCCCAGTGTCCAGAATCGCCACACCCCATTCCGAACCGTGAATTGTCCTACGGCCATCCCCCAGTTGGAGTGGCTCCAGCGGAAAGCCACCATCAGCAGTCTGGTTGATCACAAACAGGCTATCCTCTCGATTCCTGACCAGCCGAAGTTCAAATACGATTGGCATGGTCCCAGCAGCAGACGTCGGTTCCCCAACTTGGGACGAGGCCCCCACCGTGGGGATCAAGATAGGCACCATTGACTGCTCCTGGATCGGAGCCGCAGCAGAGGGTACCAAGACCAACGCCGTTGGACTTGGCAGCCAGGGCGTAGAAACACCAACCGTGTCGCGAGTAGGCGGAACGACAGGTGCTGAAGTCACAGTGATATGGATCTCGGTCTCCGTCGGCACCGGAGCCATTTGCTCATCAGGCCCCCTGAACAACAGACTCCCCAACACCACCAGGCAAACGATCACGCCGATGCTGGCGGCTGCAAGTAGACCCCAGTGCCTGGCTCCTGTTACCTTCGGTGAACCAACCGGGATAGTTGGCGGCGATGGTAGGTTGAAACTTGTGACCTCAGCCTGAGTTGTTGGAGGCGCTGCAATGGGAAGCGGCGGCAGAGGATTGTTCTTGCGAAACTCGCTCACCTTGTCTGGCACAGACAGTGAGGAGAATCGCGTCGTGGATAGTCTTTCCACGTGAGAAGGCTGCGTGCTTATCGTCATCGCCCTGGCCAGCGCGGCAGCCAGGGCCGCACCAGTTTGGTAACGCGCGGCAGGCTCCTTACGCAACGCCATATCGAGTACTGGCGTGAATGCAGGATGAAGCTGTGGATTGCGCATCAGTGGTGGCGGCGGCGCATCGGTCATATGCGCCATGGCGATGTCCATTGCTGAACCCTCATCGAATGGCACGCTACCCGTGAGTATCTGGTAGAGCACAACCCCCAGCGCATAGATATCGCTTTGGGGAACCGCCCCCGCGGAGCTAATCGCCTGTTCCGGAGCGATGTAATAAGGAGAGCCAAATATCTCGCCGCGCGTGCCTTCGGCCTGTAAGAGCGCAAGACCGAAATCTGTCAGGAAAGCCTGACCTTTCTGATTCAGGATGATGTTCGAGGGTTTGACATCCCTGTGGATAACCCCCTGGCTGTGCGCATAATCGAGGGCATGGCAGACTTCGGTGATAATTCTCAGCACCTCGTCATGAGGGATAAACTCATTGTCTGCCGCGTAGTTCTCAAGGATCCATCCGAGATCGGCACCTTCGATATACTGCATCGCCATGTAGTACAGGCCACCAACATCGCCAAAGCGGTAGATTTTGACGATGTTGGGATGGTCAAGCTGGGCAATCGCACGCGCCTCCTTTTCGAACCGGGCCATATAGGCCGCGTCAGTTCGTGCACTAGGCTGAATAACCTTGATGGCCACATGGCGATTGAGGCGAACGTCGCGACCCCGATAGACACGCGCCATTCCTCCCTCGCCCAACAGGATCTCGATCTGATAACCATCGATTTCTCGACCCAACAATGAGCCCTGAAATTCCTCGGTCATGGGAACATCTCCTTGAATCTACGGTCAAGCAGGTGGAATGAACGCCGTACACTGCCCTGCTGCGATTTCGCAGCGCGCCACTTCCTGATTGTTCCACAACACACGGAACTGGCCCGTACCGATCCAGAAGTCGACCCCTTGGCTCCGGGTGGGCGTGAAAAAAGCGTTTGGGCGGCAGCCTGCCGGACGCGGCGGAGCACCGACATCCGCGAAAGCAATTTCCATGCAGCGACCTGCTTCCATGGTCCAATAAGCCCACCGATTACCCTCGAAATGCTTGGAACCATCCACCTGCTGAAAGACAATGAACTGGGAGCTGAGGCTACGAGTCGAATCATTCAGCCAGTAGAAGGCATCTGGTCCGTAGATGAACCGTACGGGAAGCCAGTCCGCCGGTGCAGGCGTCGGTCCTTGAACCTCCACAGTCGCGCTGGGCAACAGTGTCATGGATGGGGAGACAGCCGGCTCTAAACTGGGCAGTGGTGAAACTGTCGGGAACGCCGTGGGCATGGCCGGTACAGGTGTAGGCACCAGTGTGTCCGCCGGTCCGGGGGTGGGCGACAAAGCGGCCAAAGGCACTTCTGTAGCAGGGGCTACAGCGGTTGCAGTCACCGCCGGGGCTGCAGTCAAGGTGGGTAATTGGGCCAAGCCGGGTAGCTGGGACGTGCTGCGTCCCACAAGCAGACTCATTCCAATGATCAGGAGAGCGGCGACCGCCAAAAGACCAACCACCAACCAGGGTGCCCAGGTAGGCCAGCGCCGTCCAGATCGCGACGCTGTAGTGGCCGCGACAGGATACGCAGGCGGCGTGCTGAGCGATTCCGGCTGGCTGTCCGGCTGCCCTCCAAGCTTTATCATGAATGCAGAGCGCTCAACCAGGGACTCTTGAACTTTGGTAGCGACCGACTGAAGCGAAGGCTGGCGAGGCGATGGAAGCTTGACGCCTGGTGGCAGAGGCGGTAGCGTTGGCTGCACCGTGTCGTCGATCCCGTTTGCTTGGTCAAGAGCAGTGCGCAGGGCCTGCGTGAGCGTCTTTCCCGTCTGATACCGATCGCTCGGGTTCTTGATCATTGCCTTGAGAATGACCGTCTCGATCGAAGGCGGGAGTGCCGGATTCAGGGTCCGGGGCAAGGGTGGCTCATTCAGGATATGCTGCAACGCAATCGCGGTTGGTGTAATGTCGTCGAACGGCACAACACCGGTGAATAGCTCAAAAAGCATCACCCCAAGTGAATACAGATCACTCTGCGGCACTACATTGGCCGAGCTACGCGCCTGTTCCGGCGCAATATAGTGTGACGTCCCGAAAACCTCGCCCAGCGTCCCCTGAGTTACATCCAGGGCCAGTCCAAAATCTGTCAAGTAGGGGTGTCCATCCAGGTCGACCATGACGTTGGACGGTTTGACATCGCGATGAATCACACCGCGGCTATGGGCATAATCCAGAGCGCTTCCCACTGCTTCGACAATACGCACTATGTCATCGGGAGGCAGATACTCACCTTGGATGGCATACCGTTCCATCAGGGTGGTCAGATTCTCGCCCTCGATGAACTTCATGGCCAGAAAGTACAGTCCGTCCTGCTCGGCGAAGTAGTAGACCGGGACGATATGCGGATGTTCAAGAGCGGCAATCGCCCGAGCCTCGCGTCGGAACCGGTCCGAGTAGACACCCTGATCAGTCAGTGCTGGCTCAATGATCTTGATGGCGGCCAGTCGATTGAGCGCCAGATCGCGGGCTTTGTAGACACGCGCCATACCGCCCCGACCCAATGCGCTGATGATTTGATAGTTCCCTAGTTGTCTGCCAATGAGCGGGTCGTTCATGAGTCGCGCGCCTCCTCGTGACTTTCATTCCTGGCCCAGAGCTTGGTTTCGCGGCTGGCTACCGCAATCTCACGGAGTTCGGTCACATACTGGTTCATACCCCGTGCATAAGCATCCACATAGTCCTGGGTGATTAGTTGAGTCAGATCCTGCATTCCTAAGCGAAGTAAAAGCGTAACATGAGGGCGGAAGTCACGCAGGCTCAGCCGAACGATATCTTTGTCGTCCGTAATGACGCCCCACATAAACATCTTCTGCTGATTGTCATCCTTGGCGGTGATGAAACGACGCAGACTGGAGCCTTTGGACACACGGCCTACATTGGAAAAGACTTCTTCTCCCTTGATAATCTCGTTCAGCACATCGAACTTGCTTGGGATGGTGTCCAGAAGCTTTTGCAGCGGGACAGGCAGATGACCAAGGAGCCGCAGGGTTGTCGTGCTGGTGCTGTAGCCTGCCATCGCGACATCCTTATAGCGACTGAGCAGTTCGCCGAAGCCGGCAATGAGACGCAGGTAGTACAACTGGGCCTCGTAGAAGACCTGAAATGTCTCACCCCGCGTGCCGGGCACATCCGCCTTGTACACACGCAGGGCAGCAAGAGTCCGTTGATGGTGCGCGGCGAAATCTGTGAAGGGATTACGGAAGGTGGTGGTAAAGAGCCTTTCCCGTGGGTTGGACGCCCTGGCATCGATCGGGATCAAAACAGCCGGATTCTTGCTGGCAAGCTGCTTGATGGATTTTCGAATCAAATTGAGAGCATAACTTGCCTCAGGGCGGGTATCATGGCCGAGATCGTCAAGGGCCCGCTGCAACTCTGGTGATGGCTGATAGGAGGCGGCGTGCAAGCCGCGATACAACACAAACAGATCATTGACTGTGACCTGCGCGAGATCGTTACGTTGTTTAAGCAGCTTTCGCAGTGACAGGATCGGCCCAACACGAATGGTATCGGTCTCCGCGCTGGCTTCTGCCGGGAGATGTACGCCACGCGCTTTCTCGATCTGCGCATCGGATGCCTGGAGGGCAGGTTGCAGCCAGAGACATGGAGCCGGCGAAGCGAGAGGTAGCTGCCCGAAGTACTGAGCCCACGAAAGCGCTTCATTGGTCATGATCTCGGCGACGGCCGCTCCCCAGGCACCATCGAAAAAGATATGCGACTGATCGAGCACGATGCTTTCAGACGTGCGGAAGATCGTCAATGCGTGGTCGCCAACCCCCCGCTTGCCCTGGCGAATCATCGCCAACGGCAGATGCGGATCACGTTCGTCCCAGTTGAGCAATACCGGCGTATGGCGGAGGGTTTCGATCTCCTGGCGGGTGGCGGGATCCAGAAGTTTTCGCAGGGCAGCTTGCTCCGCACGCCTGACATCCACAAGCGTATCGTCAAGCGTGGCGGCAGCATATTCAGGATGCCCTCTCAGAATGGCCGCGACCATCGAGCGAACCTTTTCCGGATCAGTCAACTCGACGATGGGCAACAAGTGATAGCGGCCCTGCCAGACGACGCCTATGAACGCTTCTTCGACTGGGAATGGAACGCGTATCTCTTGATACGCCTCAGGTTCCAGATAGGCCAGCCAGGAGAGCTGGCGCTGGTATGCAGGGAGTTCGCGCCGAGCGATCTCTTCGAAACGCCGGGAGAAGTCCTGCTGTGCCTCTGGAGAAAGCTGGGCAAGGTATGGCTTCAGGAATGCATCAAACGCGCGTTGCCGGTACGCTGAATAAGCCATTTGCCCGGCATCCGCGCCTCGTTGATAGGGCCGCGCCCGCTCCCACGCGGTATGCAAAGCCTTAGGCTGAAAGGACTCCGTGACCCCATGTGCCTGCACAACCTCGGCTAGTAACCTGAATGCGATGGGTTCTCGCCACTCGTTCGCCAGGTGTTCGGGCAGATCACGGATGAATTGCAGGGTCGCCATAACCCACGAGGCGAGCTGGCTTTCCGTGTCGAGATGGAGGCCATGCATCGCAAGTTTTTGGTGGAAACCCGTGGTCTCATTGGCGTGCCGCGCACTGTCTTCCCGCAATGCGAATTCCAAGTAAAACTGCCAGGTCCCGTCGGGAAAAGCTGAAGCGACATCTTTTCCCGCCAAGCGCAGTAGCTGCTGGTAGCCGTAGAGCACCGCCGCAGGTCCGGCAAAGAAGGCCGCATAGACAGCCTCATCCAAAGACTGGCGCACACCTTTGAATAACAATCCCAAATGTTTCTGCGCATCGTTCGCTTCGACCTGCCTGCCCCGCAGTTTGGCCAACCCGCTTAGGATAATGGCGGGCACATTTCCTGCCGGGACTACACGAGCGATCTCATCAGAGAGTTGTTCAATCTCCGGTAGAGTAAGACGAGACAACTCGCGCAGATTCATCTGAGTAGCGATTGTGCGCAGATCGTTGGCCGTCTTAATAGAGACATCGCGATAAACAGCGGATATCTCGTCCCCTGGTTTCATGTTCTCTGGCTCCAACACCATATCATCTTCTGCTCGCATGACAGGAGACTGACAAAGAAACCGGAATGTGTCAAGGGGTTTGGACAACTTGACCTGCCCCCAAAAACTGATCCAGGAGTTATGTTAGGATCAAGCCGAAAAGGAGGCAGGAAAGATGCCAGGGAAACGGTATAGCGTAGAAGAAATCATCCACAAACTGCGGGAGGCTGAGGTGCTGCTGAGTCAGGGACACACAGCCCAAGAAGCAGCCCGGCAGTTGGGGATCGCGGAGCAGACCTACTATCGGTGGCGGAAGACATATGGAGGGATGGACAAGAGCCAGGCACGGCGGCTCAAAGAACTGGAGCGAGAGAATGCGCGGTTGAAGCAGCTGGTGGCCGACCTGTCGCTGGACAAAGCGATTTTGGAGGAGGCGCTGTCAAAAAAATGACCAGCCCGGCCCGGCGACGCCAGTTGGTCGACCATGTTCAGCAAGCTTTAGGGGTGTCCGAGCAGCGGTCATGCCAGGTACTCAAGCAGCCAAGAGCCACCCAGCGCTATCAAGGCATCTCGTCGGACGAGGACGCGCGGTTAACGGCACGGATCATTGCTTTAGCCAGCGAATATGGACGGTATGGCTACCGGCGCATCACAGCGCTGCTGCGCAACGAAGGCTGGGCGGTCAATCACAAGCGGGTGGAGCGGATCTGGCGGCGAGAAGGGCTGAAAGTGCCAGCCAAGCAGCCCAAACGGAGCCGCTTGTGGCTCAACGATGGCTCCTGTATCCGGCTGCGGCCCGCGTATGCCAATCATGTGTGGAGCTATGACTTCATGCAGGACCGCACCGAGAACGGCGCGGCGTTCCGGATCTTGAACATCATCGACGAGTATTCGCGCGAATGCTTGCTGTGTCGCGTTGACCGCAAGCTCTCTCACGAAGATGTCCTGCACGCGCTGGCCCGGTTGTTCTGGACGCGCGGCGTGCCCGCCCATATCTGTTCTGACAACGGCCCTGAGTTCACGGCCCAGCGCGTTCGGGAGTGGTTGGCCAAGCCTGGCGGTGCGGCCCTTGTTCATTGAACCAGGCAGCCCTTGGGAGAATGGCTACATCGAGAGCTTCAACGGCAAGATGCGCGATGAGTTGCTCGACCGCGAAATCTTCTATACCCTCAAGGAAGCACAAGTCCTGATCGAGGACTGGCGACGAGAGTACAACACCATCCGACCGCACAGCGCGTTGAACTATCGCTCGCCCGCGCCTGAGGCGATCATGCTGCCATCATCGGAACGTGACCGTTTCAAAATTGGTGACAATCAGTAGGCGAGTATAGCTTCCCCTTTTCCCAGGTTTTGGGTCAGGCAGCAAGCAGGGCGGC
>JAFGOG010000097.1 GCA_016926595.1 Anaerolineae bacterium | reverse complement strand
GCATGTCGGCGGCCACCTGCAAAATGACCGGGATGGTGCGCAGCGCCTTGGCCATCCCGCCCACGCCGGTCGTCTCCTGCCCGATCAGTCCGTGCCGCCGCCCCAGGTACTCGTCCTCACGCCGGGCCTGCATCCCGCCCACCCGGAGCTGGGTGACCACATACCGTGCCCCGCGCACCGCCTCGCGTTGGTCGGTCGTCAGGCGCACCTGGAAGGGGGCGCCCTTGGCCGCCGCCATCCGCTGGGCAAACCCGCCAACCACCGCCAGCCGTTCCGGCGACAGGTCCATCAGCCAAAGCTCGGTAAGCGGAAAGCGGCCCACCCGCTCCAGAAAGCCAGTGACAAGTTCTGGAGTATAGGTCGATCCCCCGCCGATGATTGCTACCTTCATGTCCCTCCTACTCCCTCTACCTTTTGGGGAGAGGAAAGGATGAGGGGTAAAGCTCCCCCCTATCCCCCTGTCTTCACCACCGCCCCGGTCCGGCTGCTCTTATAGACCGCGTCCACGATTTGCATATTGATCCAGCCCTCAACCCCGCCCGGTACCGGCGTCCGATTGGCTCTGACGCAATCGACAAAGTAGGCCATCTGCGCGTCGTACATTGCCTGGGGATAATGGTTTTCGCGCACTGCCGGGAATTGCGAATCCACCTGCTCGAGCTGTTGGTTTTCCTCGTTGGCCAGGACCAGCCTGGTAGGGAACAGAAAGGCCGTCCCTTTCCTGCCGTACAGTTGCGTGCTGGCGTTCGGCCCGTCGGCGTAGGGCTGCCACCAACCCGCCTCGACGATCGACACTGCGCCGTTGTCCCAGGTGATGGCGATCACCCCAGTGTCGTCCACGTCGATTTGCCGGTAATAGGTCCCTATCCGGGCATAGACGCTAACCGGCAGCGGATCCCCCATCAAAAAGCGGGCAGTGTCGATGGCGTGGATACCCATGTCGGCCACCGCCCCACCCCCAGCCTCCCGCTTGTGGGTGAACCACCCGCTCGGCCCCCAGTTGACATGCACCCCGCACCCCTTTGTGCGGATCACCTGGCCGATCCGGCCTGCCGCCACCTGCTCCCTGACCCACCGCGCCTCCTGGTCAAAGCGCCAGCAGTGGGCCACCATCAGCAGTGCCCCTGAACGCTGGCCGGCGGCCACCATCTCCTTGGCCTCGGCTGCATTCCTAGCCATCGGCTTTTCGACCATCACGTGCACGCCGGCCTCCAGCCCCGCAATCGCCTGCGGCGAGTGCAAGTAGTTTGGCGTGCTGACCACCAGCGCGTCGATCCCGCCGCCGGCAAGCATCTCCTCCACCGTCCCGTACCGGCGGCCGATGCCAAACTCGTTGGCAAAGGCTGCCATCGACTCGGGCCGGTGGTTGGCCACCGCCGCCAGCTCCACCCCCTCTACCTTGCCGGCCGCTCGAGCGTGGACCTTGGCGATATAGCCGCAGCCAGCAAACGCCATTCTCAGCGTCATTCGATGAGAACCTCCTCCAGCGCCCGTTTGGGCACGTGGTGCACCTGCTCGGCGTCGCGCCAGTACTTGATGTCGCCATCCGGCCCGACCGGATCGATCACCACTGTCTCTTTGGGCCTGCCCAGCGCCAGCACCAGCAGGATCTCGTAACGTGGGTCGATGGCCATAACCTGGCGCAGCCCTTCCTTGTCGATCGAGGCGATCATGCATCCGCCCAGGCCCTTCTCCGTCGCCCCGAGCATGATACTCTGCGCCGCTATGCCATGATCCACCCCGAACGACTGCGTAATGGCTGTATCGCCTAGAATCACCACATAGCCCGCTGGCCGTTCCCCTTCCACCGGCCCGCCCCATTCCGGCAGATAGCCCGCCCACTTCAAGTTGGCAAAGATCTGGGCGTTCTGCTCCGGCTCGCACGATACCATGTACTTCAGCGGCTGCCGGTTCGCCCCCGACGCCGACAGCCGGCCCAGGTCCACCAGCTCGCGCAGCGTCTCGCCCGCGATCATGACCTCTTGATAGAATCGGCGGTAGCTCCGGTTCCTGACGACCAGATCTTTTAGCATCAGTGCCTCCTCATGGTCTGGATTTTTCAGGCAAGAAATCGCTCGCCTGCGAGGCATTATAGCCCAAGAGCAGGAGGGCGGCAAGCAGCGCGGCGCGCCAGACATTTTGTCGTGCTATCCGTGAAGCAGGGGGCGCGACCTTGGCGGCACATGATGCTCGTGCTGTAATGGACCGGTACCTGACGCGTTTCAACCATACTCTGCAAGACCGTTTGCCACGGGGCGACAAATGTGCTATAGTTGCGCAGGGCGGCTGGCGGCTCGCCTGGATCTGCTGTTTGGCTGTCATAAAGGGTTGCCACATGGCTGCTGACACAATTCGCCTGACCTTTAGCGATTCCCCGACCGAGGAAGAGGCTCGGTTTGTCCACGATCGCCTCGAGCAGTACAATCGGGCCCAAACGCACGGGGAATACGATCAGCCTGGCATCGAGATCGGCCTGGTGCTGAGGGGCTCGGATGGGAGCGTCGTCGGTGGGGTCACGGCCAGCACGATGCTGCGGGTCATGCACCTGGAGGCCCTCTGGGTGGCCAAGGAGTACCGTAACCTGGGCCATGCAAGCAGGCTTGTGCTGCGGGCGGAGCGGATTGGCCTGGAAAAGGGCTGCATCGCTTCACAGACGCAGAGCTTTTCGTTCCAGGCGCCTGGCTTCTACCAAAAGATCGGCTACACAGTGCTGGGAATCTATGATGGCTATCCAGACGGCATTACCGAATACACCCTCATGAAGAGGCTGCGGTCGCGCGGCCTGGCGCCTGCCGGGGGGATGCGGACGGTTGGCGGTGAGGCCCCAGGTGATTTCTCCATCACCGAGCCGGCCGCCCCGGAGGAGCTGAATGCAGTTCACTGGGGGCTGGGCGCCCATGTTGACGAATTCGTGGGCGCCGAGCGGGACAATCCGGGGATCGGCATCAGGTTGGTCGTCAAGGATGCCACCGGCCAGGTAATGGGCGGCCTGCTGGCCTGGACGACCCTCAGGAACATGATCCTCGACGATGTGTGGTTGGATGAGCGGTGCCGCGGCAGGGGTCTCGGCGCCAGGCTCATGACCGAGGCCGAGCGGATCGCCCGGAGGGCGGGCTGCATAGCCTGCCAGACCTACAGCTTTTC
Source organism: Anaerolineae bacterium (assembly GCA_016926595.1). The sequence continues at coordinate 7,397 of JAFGOG010000097.1, read as the reverse complement.
CTTCCAGGCCCCCCAGTTCTTTCAGAGACTGGGCTATGAGGTTTATGGGATCTCTGACGGATATCCCCGCCCCGTGACGCAGTACTGCTTGATCAAGAGGTTCTGACACAGCCAGACTGTGATCGGCCTGAGCTGTAGAGCGAGAGGCGACAGGCCGGCTCCCACGGCATGACCCATGACATCAGAACGCAGACCGCTCCTCAATGCCAACCTGCGCTGGTTCCTGCTGGCCATGATCCTGGCCAACATCGCCGGCCAGATGGGATACAGCATGCTGTCGCTGTACCTGATCGACCTTGGGGCCGACGTCGGCCAAGTCGGCCTGGTCTTTACTGTGGCGTCGCTTGTCCCCACGGCGCTGCAGATCCTGGGGGGATGGCTGTCCGACACCATCGGGCGGCTGCGCAGCATCGCCATTGGCAGCTTTGTCTCGGTTTTTGGCTGGCTGGTTTTCTTCCTTGCCCCTTCCTGGGAATGGGTGCTGGTGGGGCTGTGCCTGGACTATGTCTCCAATTCCGTGGTCGGGCCGAGTTTCAGCGCCTACATCGCCGAACAGTCGTCCGAAAAGGAGCGGGGACGGGTGTTTGGCCTTACCAAAAGCATCTTCATGATCGTCACGGTCGTCGGCCCGGCGCTGGCGGGATTCCTGGCCTACCGGTTTGGCTTTCGGTCGATGATGTTGGCGGCGCTCATCCTGTTTGCCGCCGCCACCGGTGTGCGCATCTGGATGGGCACGGCGGAGCGCTTTGCTCCCAGGCGCACCGAGAGGCCGACGATGGCCAGGCTCAAGAGCCAACTGGGCGCCATGTTTGCCCTGCTGCTCACGGGCGGCATCCTGACCTGGATCTGGGTGACCGATGCCATCCGCGACACGGCCTTTAACCTGATCGGCGAGCTGTACCCCATTTATCTATCCGAGATCGGAGGCCTGAACGTCCAGCAGATCGGTTGTCTAAACGCTGCCTGGGGAGCGGCGACGATCGTGGCTTCAGCCCTCGCCGGCTGGCTGGCCGACAAGGTCGGCGAGCGAGAAGTGATCCTGGGCGGGTTTCTTTTGGTAACCGGAGGGCTGGTGATCCTGCTGCAGGCCGAGGCGCTGGCCGGCTTCCTGGCGGCCATGGCGACCTATGGGCTGGGCATCGGTTGTCTGATGCCGGCGTACGATTCTTTGGTGTCAAAGGTCGTGCCAGAAGACAGGCGCGGCCTGGCCTACGGCTTCTTTGGCACGTCGCTGGGGCTGCTATCCCTGCCATTCCCCTGGATCGGCGCGCAGTTGTGGGAGCGTTTCGGTCCGCAGGTCCCCTTCTGGGTAACTGTCGCCGCCTGCGTCATATCGCTCCCCATCGTGTGGTTCAAGTTTGTCCTGCCAGGCCAGCCGGATGGAGAGGTTGACCGCCCGGCGGACCGTTTGGATCCCCTGGATTAAGGGCGCGCTCAAGCTCCAGCTCTTGAGTTCCACACCACCGAATACCGCCACAACAGGTGCTTTCGTACCTTCGCCCCGGGCAGCAGCGCCCCGTACACCCGCCGCGCCTTTGACAGCGTCAGGTACAAATCGTGCTGCCCATGCGCCTGCCACGCCTGGCGAGCCTTCTGCGGGCTTTTGAGCCGTCGCGTCTTGAGCAGGCGCAGAGTCAAGCTCACCGGCATCGCCAGCGCGCTGCCGAGCAGCCCGGCCAGCCCTTCTGCCTTGAACAGGTCGAGGATCAGCAGCGCCCCGCCCGGCTTGAGCGCCTGTTTGAGCCTCGGCAAAACCTGTTCCAGCGGCAGGTGGTGCAAGGCTGCAATCGAGGCGATGCAGTCGAACTGCCCGGGCGCAAAGGTCCAGGCCATCACGTCGCCCACCTGGTAGTCGATGTTGGGACAGTGAGCCGAACGCTCGGCGGCGATGCGGACCATGTTGGGCGACAGGTCCAGGGCCAGCACATGGCCGGCGCGCTCGGCCAGCAGCCGGGCAAATGCCCCTGTGCCACAGCCGATCTCCAGTGCTGTCTGGCAGTGGGGCGGCACGTGCTTGAGCAACATGCCGTGATAGAGGCTGTTGTGGTTCCAATCGTCGTCCTCAACCAGCGCAATCCGGTCAAAATCGGCCCGGACAATAGAGCTTTCTGTCACTCGTACCTGGCCGCTTCCACCACGTTCATCGCTGCGGCAGCGCGGGCTGGGAGATATGCCGCCAGCCCGGCGACCAGCGGCCCGCCAATGAGCGCCGCGGCCCACGCCATGCCCAGGTCTCGCCCGGCGGCCAGGGCCACCATCTGGACCGTCGTCCAGTCGGGGCGGACGCCGACCGACGTGGTGCCGTTTGGCAGAGTGAGCACCAGCCAGGCAAACAGCATCAGCAGCCCCAGCCCGCCGGCGATGATGGCCGCGATCAGCCCCAGCAGCGCCGCCTCGGCCACTACTGCCCGGCGCACCTGGCCGCGCGTCGCGCCCACCGCCCGCAGCAGCCCGATCTCGCGCCGCCGTTCGGCGACGTTGACGACGGTGGCATTGACCACCCCCAGCCCGGCAACTGCCACTGCCAGGAGCAGCAGCCCGTCGATCAGCCTCTCCAGCCGGCCGACCATGGCGGTCAGCGGATCAAAAAAGTTGTCATAATGGTAGGCGATCACGCCTTGCGCGGCAAAGGGGCTGATCGCCTGGCGCACCTGGGCCAGCGCTGCATCGACGCCGGACCTATCCCGTGCCACGATGCCGATGTGCGTCGGCCCGGTCGCCCCCAGGTAAGTGACCGCCTGGTCATACGGCATGACAGTCATATTCCAGCCGCTGCCGCCGATGCCGGCCACGGTGAAATCGACGATGCCCTGCCTGGTCTGAACCGGGATGGCGTCGCCTACCCGGACTCGCAGCCGCTCGGCCACGACCGGCTGGATCAGCACGGCCGGGCCGCGCTCTATCCAGGCCAGGGCTGCCTGGGCATCGCCCTCGTAAAAGTCGAAATTGCCGATCTCCAGGAAGGTCTCGGGATCCACGGCGATGGCCGGGCTGCCGGGCACGGGAGCCAGCTCGGGCGGGACCGTCACAAAGCGGTGGCGCTCGATCTGGATCGCGCCCGATTCGACCAGCGGCTGTAGTGCGTCGACGACAGGATCCAGCTCAAACCGGTCTCCTTCAGCGGCGATGAACTGGTAGAAATTCTCGACCGACAGCTTGCCGGAAGCCACCAGCAGTGGCAGGTCGTGGACGACGAACAGGTCCTCGTGGAGCATTGCCCCAAAGCGGCGCAGCCCTCCCTTGAGCCCGGCGGTCATCAGCCCGCTGGTGGCGACGATGGCCACTAGGCCGGCGGTCATGGCGCCCGCCGTCAGCGCGGCGCGCAGCCGGTTGCGCCCGGCGTTGCCGGCGGCCAGGCGCCCGGCGACGCCAAGCCGGCGTGCCAGGAAGGGCCGGCACAGGGCGGCCAGCCGGTCGATCAGGGCCGGCAGGAGGAGGACGGCCGCGGCCAGCAGGGCTGCCTGGGCAGCCAGGTTGGCTGCCTGGCTGGCCCAGATAGTGGGGCTGGCGAGCAGGCCCAAGGCGGTCGCTGCCAGCACAGTGAGGACCAGCAGAGCCATGCCCAGCCGTCCACCCCGGCGCAGGTACCAGCCCGCCGCCAGCGTCTCCAGCGGCCGGATGGCAGCCAGTGGCGTCACACGGCCGGCGCGCCATGCCGGCTGCAGCGCACCGGTCACCGTCACTGCCACGCCCAGCAGCGGGCTGAGGACCAGCCCCCACCACGGCGCCTGGAGCGGCGCACCGGCCAGGTTGCCCATGCCCCGCATCACGATCCAGCCCAGCCCCAGCCCGGCGGCGATCCCGCCGGCCGCGCCCGCCAGGCCCAGCAATGCAGCCTCGGCCAGGACCATCTGCCTCATCTGGCGGCGGGTCATGCCCACCGCCCGCAGCGTGCCAATGTCGTGCATCCGCTGCGCCAGCGACATGCCAAAGGCGTTGAGGATGATAAAGCAGGAGGCAAAGAGCAGCAGGCCCCCGGCTGCCAGCAGCCCGGCCTGTACCAGGACCGTGTTGGCCATCGTACCCTGCGCCGACACCTGCCCGGCTTGTCTGCCGGCCGCCTGCCCCACGATCGCCCCGGCCAGCGCCGTCCCCACCCCCAGGCTGATAGCCAGTCCGGTCAGCAGGCTGCGCAGCCGGTGCTTCGCCACGTTCCGCCGGGCCAGCGACCCCAACAATCCCAGCTCACCCATGCCCCAATTATACCACCATCCCTGCGCTTCCTGAATTCCTTCCTGCCCCCTTACCCCATACTGTAGGGGCAACCCTCTGTGGTTGCCTTCGCAACTCCCTCCAACGGGAACCTTCTTTCCTCCCGCATCGTCTGTCCACCGATTTTGGTCGATTGGTCCATTGCAGTTACAATACAGCTCTGACTTGCCGATTTTCGCGTGAGGTGGGTGATGAGAAGAATCGTGCTGTTTGTGTTGTCGGCCGTGGTGTTGGCCGGTTGCACAGCGGGGACGACCCCCGTGCCTGCGCCTCCCGCAGCAGACCCAACGGGCGGCGTGGCCATCCTATTTCAGCGCAGCGGCGGCCTCCTGCCGAGCGACTTGCAGTGGGCCGTCTATCCCGATGGCCGGGTAGTGACCGGTAGGGGCGAGGAAAAATCGGTTTCGTCCAGCCAGGTTCAGGCGCTCCTGGCTGAGATCAGCGGCCTGGGCTTCTTCGAGTTCGAGGATTCATACGGACTGTCCGCCGTGTGCAACGACTGCTACACCTACAGCATCACCGTCAACGACGGCGGCCGCGTCAAGAACATGGTCGCCGTCGATGGTGCCGCCGACACTCCCGATACAGTCCTGGAGATCGTCGACGCCATCAACACTTTCCTTTCCGAACTGCCCTAGTGCTCTGCTAGAGAACCTGGCCCGGAAGCTCGATTCCCGCTGTGGGCACCGGTCATCCTCCAGTTCCGAACTGAAAAACCTCCCGCAGACTCAGAAACCTGCAGCAGGTTTGTGTAACAGGAGGGTGAGCCGTCAAGCTTGAGCTGCCAAGAGTTCTAGTAGCCCGTCTGGATAGAGCGGCGCGGAGGGGCCGAACGAATCGAGCCGCTTCCATACCGCCTTGAGGGGAACATCGCCGTCGTCTTGACCGTTGATCACTTCTACCTCGTAGAGGGCGTGGTCGACAAAGCTTCCTTCGTAGAGCAGGACGATCTCGTGACCCTGCTGCCCGTTGTAGACAAACAGGTTCTCGACCGTGGTCAGATAGCGGAGATCGGTCACCTGGGCGCCGAGCTCTTCCATGAGCTCACGCTCTATGGTCTGCTGGCTGCGCTCGCCAAACTCGATCGTGCCGCCCAGCGGCCGGTAAAAGTGGTGGCCCTTGCTCCGATCGTACCATTCTGCAACCAGGATCTGGTCCTCCCGGCGAAAGATGCAGATGGCGATCGGCCTTACCTGTCCTTGTTTCATAGGATCCTTCGCTTTTCTCGTATCGTTGTTCCAAACACCAGCTTCCCAACCCTCTGGCTCTACCGCCCGCAGGCGGACCAGCTTATCTTGCCAGATGGTTATTATATCCCAACCCCACTCAGGCTGCTACCAGTTCCTTGAATTTCTCGACATAATCCAACGACTGGTGGCGGAAGTAGGTGTTGTACAGCTCGGCATAGTGGCCGCCCTGCATTATCAACTGATCGTGGGTGCCCTCTTCGATGATCTGGCCTTCCTTCATGACGATGATCCGGTCGGCGTGGCGGACAGTGGACAGCCGGTGAGCGATGATGATCGCCGTCCGGTCGCGCATGATCGTCTCCAGTCCTTCCTGGATCTGCGCCTCGGTGAATGGGTCGACGCTGGCAGTCGCCTCGTCCAGGATAAAGATGGCCGGGTCTTTGAGCAGCACCCGGGCCAGGGCCACCAACTGCCGCTGGCCCATCGACAGGTTGGCCCCTCGCTCGCCCACGTCGGTGTCCAGCCCGGCCGACAGACCGTCGAGCCACTCGCCCTTGCTGATGCGCATGGCCGCCTCGCGCACCAGGTCGTCGGAGGCGTCGGGATGGCCGTAGCGGATGTTGTCGCGCACTGTGCCCGAAAAGAGGAACGGTTCCTGGGGCACCACGCCGATCTGCTGCCGGTACTGCTGCAGGTCGAACCGGCGGATATCGCGGCCGTCGATCAGCAGCTCCCCTTCCTGGAACTCGTAGAATCGGCCGATCAGCCGGGCGATGCTGCTCTTGCCCGCCCCCGTATGGCCCACCAGCGCCAGCGTCTCCCTGGGCCGGATATCCAGCGAAAAGCCAGGCAGCACTACTTCATTGCCCGTGTAGGTGAATTCCATGTTGCGGAACTCGATCTGGCCGTTCAGCCGGTCCACCGGCTCGGCGGCGACCTGGACTACCTTGGGCTGGGCGTCGATCAGGGCAAAAGTTCGCTCGGCCGCCGACAGGCCGTCCTGGAACTGGCTCCAGAAGGAGGCGATGCTGAGCAGTGGCCACCAATAGAACCCCACCGCCTGCATGAACAGGTACCAGTCGCCGGGGCTCATCCCTCCGCCGCGCGTGGCCAGGCCGCCGGCGTAGACCAGCGAGGCGATTCCCAGCCCCGAGGCCATGCCCATCACCGGAAAGATCGTGTTAAGGGTCAGCCCGCGCCGCAGCCCGACCTGGTATGCCTGGCGGTTGTTGGCCTGGAAGGTGTCATAGATGGCGTGCTCCTGCCTGAAGCTCTTGGCCACGACGATGCCGCTGATCGACTCCTGGATCTGGGCGTTGATCTTGGCCGTCACCCGGCGGGCATGCTGGGTGACGGTGCGGGCGATGCGCCGGAAGCTGAGGGCCAGCGCCACGGCAAGGGGTGTCATTGCCAGCAACAAAAATGTCAGCCAGAGGTTGATGCTGACCAACACTACCGACAGGATGACCACCAACAGCACCTGGCTGAGCAGGCTGACCGTCAGGTTTACCGTTTCGGCAAAATCCTGTGTGTCTGAGGTCACCCGGCTGACAATCTTGCCCGACGGATGCTCGTCGTAAAATGACAGGTCGTTGTGGATGATGGCGCTGAACACGTCTTCGCGCACCTTGAGAACGACGTTGCCCACCACCCGCGCAGACAACCACTGCTGGGCATAATTGAATCCCCAGCCGGCCACCCCAAGCAGCAGCACGCCGCTGGCCAGCAGCAGAATCGCGGTCAGTGACGGGTCCTGTGCCATCAGATCGATGCCATTTGAGATCAGGATCGGACCGCCCGTGCCGGCTGCCGAGTTCATAAAGATCATCAACCCCACGACCGCCATCTGCCGGCCGTGGGGCTTGAAATAACTCACGATGCGCGCGACCAGCTCGCGGTCGCTATAGTTGCGGTCGTAGGCTTCGGTATCGAGCCCGTCAAGGATGAAACCCATTATTCACACCTGGCAAAGATCCGGCAGTAATCAGGACTGCG
>JAFGOG010000591.1 GCA_016926595.1 Anaerolineae bacterium | reverse complement strand
GGCCCAGCACGTCGCCGCCCAGCGTCCCGTACAGCTCGTCGATGGCCTCCAGCGTGCCCCTGCTGGCCGGCTCCCCGGAGTTGAGCAAGCTGTTGACCTCGCGGCCCAGATCAAATAGCACGGCGATGGCCTGGGGTGTGTTGAAATCGTCATCCATCGCCTCCAGGAAACGGACCTTGTACCCGTCGAGCTTGGCAGCCCAGTCACCGTCCACCGCCTCGCCGGTCGCGGTGCGCAGCCGCTCGCGCATGAACCGGATAGTGCCATAAAGCCGGTCCAGGCCACGGCCAGCCGCCTCCAGCGCCTCGTCGCTAAAATCGGTCGTCGACCGGTAATGGCTGCTCAAGATAAAGAAGCGGATGGTCATCGGCTTGTGGCGGCCCAAGGCATCCTTGATGGTGGTGTAATTGCCCAGGCTCTTGCCCATCTTGACGCCGTTGACCATGACCATATTGTTCAGCAGCCAGTAGTTGCAGAACTGCTTGCCGGTGGCGGCCTCGATTTGGGCGATCTCGCACTCGTTGTGAGGGAAGATATTCTCCAGGCCGCCGCCATGGATGTCGAACGGCTGGCCCAAGTACTTGGTGGCCATCACCGAGCATTCCAGGTGCCAGCCGGGATAGCCCCAGCCCCACGGGCTGGGCCAGCGCAGGATGTGGCCGGCTTCGGCCTTTTTCCACACGGCAAAGTCGGCCGGGTTGCGCTTTTCAGGGTTGATCGCCAGCCGCGCTCCCTCCGCTTGTTCTTCAACCTTGCGGCCCGACAACTTGCCATATTCCGGCCAGGTTGTCACGTCGAAATAGATCGAACCGCCGGACTCGTAGGCGTGGCCTCGTTCGAGCAGGAGCTTGATTAGCTCGATCTGCTCAGGGATGTGACCACTGGGGCGGGGCGAGATGTTGGGCCGGAGCACGTTCAAGGCGTCCATGTCCTCAAAAAAGCTGCGCATGTAGGTCTCGACCAGCTCCATCGGCTCGATCCGGTCTCGGACGGCGCGGCGCAGGATCTTGTCCTCACCCTCGTCGGCGTCGTCGCTCAGGTGGCCGACGTCGGTGATGTTGCGCACATAGCGCACCTGGTAGCCCAGGTAGCGCAAGTAGCGGACCATCACGTCGAACGACACGTACACTTTGGCGTGGCCGATGTGGGCGTGCTCGTACACCGTCGGTCCGCAGACGTAAAAGCCGACAAAACCTTCCTCGACTGGCTTGAACAGCTCCTGGCGGCGCGTCGAATAGTTGTATACAGTCAGTGCCATTTTGGCTTACCCCTTTCTGTGGAATTTGGACCGCATTGCGCGTCAATGCCGGGCGGGACACCAGGCGCCGCCGTCAGCCACCGGCGCGGCGCACCTCGTGTCCCACCATACAGATGCAGGTCCAGATCCCACGAGAAAGCAAGGTTCAACCTCCAGAGGTCTTGTCACCCGCCGGCGTCACCGCCTGGGAGGCTCGGACGATCAGGTCCACCGCCGCCGGTACTGAGATGCGACCGGTGTTGATGACTAGGTGATACAGGGTAGGCTCCAGCCAGTCGACGCCGTGATAGCGGCGCAGGTAATCGGCGCGGCCTCGATCGCTGGACCGCACCCGGCTCTCGGCCACCTTCTTGTCGAGCTTGTAGCGGACCATGACGGTCCTGACCCGGTCAGGGATGGGCGCCACGATCTGCACATGCAGAGCGCTGGGATGTTTCCTGAGCAAGACCTGGCTGCCCCGCCCCATGACCAGCACATTTCCCTCTTTGGCCAATCCCTGGACCACCAACCCGACCACGCGCACATAGCCCTCCAGGGAAGCGCTGAGCGGCGACACGGTGGGTGAGAACAGCCCAACGAAGGGCAATGTAAGACTGGGTGCTTCAGCCTGGGTTGGGCTCACCTCACCGCCTGGCGACAGGGCGGGCATGGTCCGCAGCGCCTTGAGCACCCGGCTGACCAGGCCCTGGCTTCCTTCGTGCTCCAGCTCAGCCAGCGCCCGTTCCGGCACTCCAGCCTGCTGCGCCGCCTGACTGATCGTCTCGGCATCGATCAGGCGCAGGCTCAAGGCGCGAGCCACTTGATCTGCGATCTCCTTGCCATGGCTGCCGAGTTGGCGGGAAACTGTTATTACGGTCATGCGTTAACCAGCAACCTCCTCCGGCTGGGCGAATACCAGCCGGCCCTCGGCTTTTTGCAGAACCTTCTTGACTATCACCGGAGTCGTCTGGCCAAGGTATGAACGGCCATCCTCAACCACGATCATCGTTCCATCATCCAGATAGCCAACGCCCTGACCGAATTCCTTGCCTTCCTGAATGATTTTGACTTCGATCGTTTCGCCGGGCAGTAAAACCGCTTTGATGGCGTTGGCCAGCTCGTTGATGTTCAACACTGGCACACCCTGCAACTGGGCCACCCGGTTCAGGTTATAGTCGTTGGTGACGATCGGGCAGCGCAGGTTCTTGGCCAGCATGATCAGCTTGTCGTCCACGTCATGGCTGCCTTCGACCTCCATGTCCGTAATCCGCACTGGCATCACCGACTCTTCTTTTAGTCGATTCAACATGTCCAGGCCCCGTCGCCCCCGGTTTCGCCGCAATGCGTCGGGGGAATCGGCGATATGCTGCAGCTCATTCAGCACAAAACGGGGCACCAGGATCGTGCCTGAGATAAAGCCGGTCTGGGTGATGTCGGCAATCCGCCCGTCGATGATCACGCTGGTGTCCAGCAAAATCGGTTTTTCATCCGCCGGCGCCAGGCTCTCGCCAGAGAAGCGGGCGCCAATGAGCGCGAGGATATCCTTTTCGCGCATAATCATTACTGCCATGCCCAGCCAAGCGAAAAGCACGGCAGCGACGAAGGGCATAAACTCCCCAAAGGGTGGCGGAAGGTTAGACAGAACCGGCGACAGCAGTGCGGCGACGATCAAGCCGACGATCAAGCCGATGATGATGGCAAAGAGCTCCTGGGCCGGCAACTGCCGGATCTTGCGCCGGATGAGCTGGATTGGCTTGATCGTGATCCACGGTGTGATCAACCCACCCAAGGCCACCCCGGCCAACATGAGGACCACGACGTAGCGGAGATAATATTCCGCTGGCGCATTACCGGCCAGGTATTCACCCAACTGCCACCCAGCGATTCCCAGGAGTAACATGCCCAATAAACGTAGTATAAGTTCTAAAAGCATTGTACTCCACCTCCACGTTATTTATTTGCCCAACTACCCACAGGTTACATAGCCGCCTCCATTTCCGCCCTTCTGCGGTGGACGGGTTACTGCCCCTCGATCAGGAGCACACCCGGTTGTGGCCTTTAGCCTGAACAATCGAACAAACTCCATGATAACCGTATTTTAGCACATTCCCCGATAATTGTCAATGCGGATTGCCATCCGCCTCAGGCCGTCTCCGACTTTTGCCGGGACAAACCGGCTTGCCCCACAGCGCAGGCCAGCGCTTCAGATAGTGAGCGCACAGGGATTACCGCCAGCCCCTCCGGCACGTCCCGAACACGGTGACGGGTGGCCGGCACAATGCAGCGTTTGAATCCCAGTTTGGCCGCCTCGTTCAGCCGCCGTCCCAGGTGGCTCACCGCCCGCAGCTCGCCCGACAGCCCCACTTCGCCCATCACCGCCAGGTCACTGGGCAGTGACACATTCTGAAAGCTCGAAGCAATCGCCGTAGCTACTGCCAGGTCAGCCGCCGGTTCGTTAATCTTGAGCCCACCGATCACGTTGACGAACAGGTCCTGATCGAACAGGCGCAGCCCTACCCTTTTGTTAAGCACTGCCACCAACAGGAGCAAGCGATTGATGTCCACACCGTTGGCCGTCCGGCGCGGCAGACCAAAGCTCGTCGTGCTGGCCAGCGCCTGGATCTCAACCAGCAGCGGACGCGTGCCTTCCATCGTCACCGCGATTACCGAACCGGTCGCATCAGGCAACCGCTCGGCCAGGAACGCCTCGGAGGGGTTGGGGACCTCCACCAATCCCTGCTCGCCCATCTCAAACACACCTACTTCATGCGTCGAACCGAACCGGTTCTTGACACTCCGCAGCAGGCGATAGGCGTGAAATCGCTCGCCTTCGAGGTAGAGCACGGCATCGACGATGTGCTCAAGCACCCGCGGCCCGGCGATAGCGCCGGCCTTGGTGACGTGGCCGACCAGGAAAACCGGCACACCGTTGGCCTTGGCCAGGCGCAGCAGCGCCGTGGCGCACTCTTTGACCTGGCTTACGCTCCCGGCTGCCGATTCGAGCTCTTCGGACGAAATGGCCTGGATCGAATCGACCACCACCAGGCGAGGGTTGACCTGCTCAATGTCAGCCACGATCTGGTCGAGCGACACCTCCGACACGACATACAGGTTGGGCTGCGCCAGGCCCAGCCGGTCGGCGCGCATCTTGATCTGCTGCACCGATTCCTCGGCCGAAACGTACAACACCGGCCCGCTGTCGGCTGCCAGTTGCGCCGAAGCCTGCAACAGCAGCGTGCTCTTGCCGATGCCTGGGTCTCCGCCGATCAGCACCACCGACCCTGGGACGATGCCTCCGCCCAATACCCGCGCCAGTTCGTCAGAACGAACCGGCAGGCGATGGAATTGATCGGCCTGGATATCAGGCAACGGTTGGGGCTGGCTGGCCGGCGCCAGGGATGCCTTTGCCGCACGGCTCGAACGCGTCTCAACGACTGTTTCAAGCAGCGTGTTCCATTCACCGCACGATGTACACCGGCCGGCCCACTTCATAAACGTGGCGCCGCATGACTGGCAAACGTATTGGACCCGCATTTTGGCCATGCCAACTCCTCCACGAAAAATGAAAGATTGGAAGAACGGGTTGCCATTCTTCCAATCGGACGCAGGATGATCGATACCGTTAGGTCAGTACCGCTTCCAGCGTCTGATGGAGATCCTCTTCGGGAGAGGCTTCTTCGATATCGGCCTGTTCCGGGTGGAACGCCAACTGGTCATCCTGCACGTCGATCACGATCTGTTCGCTCTTGCCAAAGCGGCCGGCCAGCAGCCCTTCTGACAGAGCGTCTTCTATCTCGTTCTGTACCACACGCCGCAGTGGACGGGCGCCCAGGGCGGGATCGTATCCCTTTTGGGCCAGGTAATCGTGAGCTGCCTCACTGAGATGCAACTGAATGCCGTGCTCACCCATCCGTTCGGCGACCTTGTTCACTTCCAGATCGACGATCTCCTTGATCTGCTCCCTGTTCAGGGCATGAAAGGCGATGATGCCATCCACCCGGTTGAGAAACTCGGGCCGGAAGCTGTTCTTTAGCTCATCGAGTACCTTTTCTTTCATCTCGCTGTAAGCGTCGGCCTCGTTCTGGGCAGCTTCACCCGTCTTGTGAAAACCTATCGGCGAGCGCCTGATGACATCCGCGCCAACGTTGGAAGTCATGAGGATAATGGTATTGCGGAAATCCACTTTGCGGCCTTTGGCGTCCGACAGGTGACCGTCTTCCATGATCTGAAGCAGCATGTTGATCGCTTCGGGGTGCGCCTTTTCGATCTCGTCGAAACATACCACCGTAAAGGGCCGCCGGCGCACTGTTTCTGTCAACTGCCCGGCGTCCTCATAGCCGATGTAACCGGGCGGAGCGCCCACCAGACGCGACACGGTGTGGCGTTCTGTGAACTCGGACATATCGAGCTGCAGCAGGGCATCTTCCGTGCCGAACATGAACTCGGCCAGCACCTTGGCCAACTCGGTCTTGCCCACGCCGGTAGGGCCGAGAAAGATGAAGGAGCCGATCGGCCGGCGCGGGTCCTTGAGGCCCGCCCGCGCCCGCCGTACCGAACGGCAGATGACCTGGATCGCCTCATCCTGGCCTACGATCCGGCGATGAAGCGCCTCCTCCATGTGCAGCAACCGTTTCGACTCTTCGGTCTCTAACTGCATCAACGGCACTCCGGTCCACATGGAGACGATCTCGGCCACGTCGTTGGCCTGTACTGCCACCGACGCCGACGCCGAATCCCAGCCCAAGCGCAACTGCTCCAACTGCGATTTCAGCCCCTGCTCCCGGTCACGGAGGGCCGCGGCCTCAGCCCACTGCTGCGCGTCGACGGCTTCTTCTTTGTCGTGCTGGACCGATTTGATCTCGGAAAATGTATCTTTCAGTGACGACGCAGCAGGCACCTTGTACATGCGCACCCGAGATGCCGCCTCGTCGACCACGTCGATCGCCTTATCGGGCAAGAAGCGGTCGGTAATATAGCGCGCTGACAGGCGGACTGCCGCCTCAATCGCCTCGTCGCTGATCGCCAGCCTGTGATGCTCTTCGTACAATCGCTTGACGCCCCTCAAAATGTCGATCGTCTCATCAACAGTCGGTTCGTCCACGTATACCGGCTGGAAACGGCGCTCCAGCGCGGCATCGCCTTCAATGTGCTTCCGGTATTCGTCCAGTGTCGTCGCGCCGATGCATTGCAGCTCGCCGCGCGACAGCGCCGGCTTTAAGACGTTGGCCGCATCCACCGAGCTGCCCGCCGCGCCAGCGCCGACCAGCATGTGCAGCTCGTCGATGAACAGGATACTGGACGAGCCCTTGATCTCGTCTACGACCTTTTTCAATCGCTCTTCGAACTGCCCGCGATACATCGTCCCTGCCACCAGGCTGCCGATGTCGAGCTGCAACACCCGCTTATCCAACAAGGGCTCAGGCACATCGCCTGTCACGATCCGTTGTGCCAACCCTTCGACGATGGCCGTCTTGCCCACACCCGGTTCACCGATCAACGCCGGATTGTTCTTGGTCCGCCTGGCCAGAATCTGGATAACCCGCTCTATCTCTAGCTGCCGGCCGATGACCGGGTCGAGTTTGCCGGCCTCGGCCAGCGCCGTCAGATCGGTACCTAGCTGGTCGACAGTTGGGGTCGTGCTGGACTGCTTGGCGCCAGCATGGGTGGGGACTTCTGCCACAATGTGGACTATACGCTCCTCGATCTTTTCAGGCGTGGCTCCCAGTTGGCGCAGCACGTCAACTGCCACCCCCTCACCCTCGCGAACCAAGCCCAGCAGCAGATGCTCTGTGCCGATGTAATGGTGCCCCAACCTTCGCGCTTCTTCCACAGACAATTCGATGACCCGTTTCGTCCGAGGGGTCAAGGTTGGCTGGGTATAAAATGGTCGGGTGCCCCGACCCACCATCCGCTCGACAGACTGCCGCACCTGATCCGCTGCGATGCCCAGCTCATGCAGCACCCGCATGGCAACGCTGCCTTCCTCACTCACCAGCCCAAGCAACAGGTGCTCAGTTCCGATGTAGCGGTGGTTCAGATTGCGAGCTTCTTCCTGGGCTCTGGTCAAAACCCGGCGCGCCCGTTTGGTGAAGCGATCGAAATTATCAGGCATAGAGTTATCCCCTTGCTAGCATCAATCGAGTCAATTATACACCAGCCATGCCTTCCGGTGGGTAAGCCCTGTTACACAACAACAAAAACGGGACATCACCCTGACCCGGGTGAGCCCCGTTTAATGCAGATCGGCAACTCCAAGACTCAACCCGGACCGCCTCACTCAACCTCGCAGACACAGCAACCCCCAGGTGAAACGCAGGGTCGCCCGCGGCTATCACCAAGCAATCACAAACAGGCAGGCATGCAGAACCGGGAGATCCCCGCCAGGGGACTTGTGGCTGCCGTTCGCGGCTGCGGCAGGCAGCTCGGTCTATGCCTCTTCCTCCTCGCCCTGTTCGATCAAGGGTTCCTCCACCTCAAGCAAGTCGCCCTCCGGCTCTTGCTGATCCGGAACGTCTGCCTCTCCGGCCTCGTACTCGAGCGCTTCAGGGGGATCCGATTCGTACAATTCGTCAGGGGGCTCGTCAGCGCCCAGCTCAGCCTGCCAGTCCAGATCGGCGTATTGCGGATCGGTGACGCGCCTCAGGCTCAGCCCCATGCGGCGCCGCGCCGGGTCGATGCGGATGATGCGCATCACATACTTTTCGCCTTCGCGCACCGCCTCTTTGGGATGGTTGATCCGCTGGGTGCTCAGCTCGGAAATATGGATCAGCCCTTCGAGCTCGTCGTCCACCAGGGCAAAGGCCCCAAAGCTGGACAGCTTGGTGACTCGACCTTCCACCAGTTGTCCTACGTAATAGCGGCTCTCGACTGTGGTCCACGGCTCCGGTTCCAGGCGCTTCAGGCTAAGCGCGATCCGCTTTGTGTCGCGATCCACGTTCAGGACATAGACTTCGACTGTTTGGCCGACCTTAAGCACGTCCTGGGGCTTGGCCGTCCGGTTCCATGACAGCTCTGACAAATGGATCAGCCCGTCGGCGCCGCCCAGATCCACAAACGCGCCGAAATCAGACAGGCTGCTCACTCTGCCGCTCAACACCTGACCTTCGCGCAGCTCCTCCAACAGCTTGTCTTTCTGCGAGTCACGCCACTGGCGAACGGCCGCTCGCTCGGAAAAGATCAGGCGCTTGCGCTTGCGGTTCAGCTCGATGACCTTGACCTGAGTCTTGGTTCCCACCAGCCGCGCCCAACGCTCCTCCGGCTCTTGGTTATTGCTCCCCTGGTGCTCTGGAATCAGTTGCGAGGCTGGCACAAAGCCCCGCAGCTTGCCCAGCCGGACGATCAATCCGCCCTTGTTAAAACCGGCCACCTGGCTCTCGAACGGTTCAGCCGTCTCGAATAGCTTCTGGGCGTGGCGCCAATCGCTTTCCTCCTCGGCCCGCCGGATCGACAGGATAATATTCCCGTCCTGATCCTCCGGCCTGACCACAAAAACCGGCAACTGATCGCCGACATGCAGGTCCTCCAACCCCTGATGTCCCAACCGTTCCAGCTCCTGACTGGGCACAACCCCCTCTGATTTGGCCCCTACGTCCACCAGGACCTCAGTCGGGCTGACGCTGACGATCGTGCCATCGACGATGTCACCCGCCTTCAACCGGCGAAAGCTGAAGGCTTCTTCCATTAGACTACTCATCGACTGGTCTTCAGTGCTCTGTTGGAGGTCCCCTCCTTCCACAAGCCCTGTATCGCTGATCTGCTTGTCCTCCATAAAAACGGCCTACCCCCACATCGATTATGCGAACGATAGAGACGGGACTGCGCCGCTCTACCGACACACCTTTCTATTATACTGGACTTTTCTCCAAAAGGCAAAACTGACCGGATAGCTGTCAGGCCAGGCCCGGATTCCACTACGGATGCTCTTTGGCGCCGTTGATCGTGATGGCCCCAAATGGGCAGGCGAGGATGCAGGCACGGCAGCCGTAACAGCGGCTGGGATCGATAAAAGCCGGCTCCCCTGGGTCAATGCGGATGATGGCCTTGGTGCGGCAGGCTTTTTGCGCCACACACTTGGGGCAGGCGCGGCACAGGTCGTCCTGCACCGATGGGATGGCGGTGATCTGTGCCTTGGTAGTATCGATGATCGACATCCGTTTCTCCGGCTCCTCGTCTCCCCTCTGGCCCACATACCCCTGGGGGGTGTTCCGCAGCCTTATACCACACTCCCTCCCGCCTGTCAAATCTACCTTCCCTCACAAACAATGGTCCGAGAGCTGCTGCCTGGTCCAGGCACTTTCGGCAGGTCTTGTTGCCAGAGCAGATTCACAAACTGGCGCAAGTGTGGTATACTGTTGGGGAATGACCAAGCAAAGGGGATCGGATGGACCAGATGAGCCTAGAACCTGGAGCTAATTTCGCGCGGCGCCTGGACGAACAGGACGCGCTGGCCCCTTTTCGGGCCGCCTTTGTCGCCGCCGATGCAGATCTGATCTACCTTGACGGCAATTCGCTGGGCCGCCTGCCGGCGCGGACCGTAGAGCGGGTGCGGGCCACGGTGGAGCAGGAATGGGGCCAAGGCCTGATCCGGAGCTGGAACGCCGGCTGGTACCAGGCAACCAGCCGGATTGGCGACAAGATCGGGCAATTGGTCGGCGCCGGGCCGGGCCAGGTCCTGGTCAGCGATTCCACGTCGGTCAACCTGTTCAAGCTGGTCATGGCCGCGCTGGCGCTGCGACCGGAACGTGACTGGATCGTCAGCGACGTGCTGAACTTTCCCACCGATCTGTACGTCCTACAGAGCTGCATCCGGCTGCTGGGCGGCCGCCACCGCCTCGACCTGGTCCCCTCGCCCGACGGCATGACGGCCGACCAGCCGGCCTTGTTTGCTGCCCTGGACAAGCGGACGGCGCTGCTGACCCTGTCACACGTCGCTTTCAAGAGCGCCTACCTG
This sequence comes from Anaerolineae bacterium, assembly GCA_016926595.1. The sequence continues at coordinate 2,531 of JAFGOG010000591.1, read as the reverse complement.
TACGACGCCGTCGCAGTGACCAAACGGGCGCACCGGGCTGGCGCGCTCGTGCTGTGGGACCTGAGCCACTCGGCCGGGGTTGTTCCCATCGAGCTCGACCGCTGGGGTGTGGATCTGGCCGTAGGCTGCAGTTACAAGTATCTCAACGGCGGCCCCGGTGCCCCGGCTTTTCTCTATGTCCGGCGCGAGCTGCAGGAGACGGCGCTGTCGCCCATCTGGGGCTGGTTCGGTCGGCGTAATCCTTTTGGCTTTGACCTGCACTATGAGCAGGCAGAGGGAGTAAGACGCTTCCTGGTCAGCTCTCCGCCCATCGTGTCGCTGCAGGCCATAGAGCCAGGCCTCGACTTGATCCTCGAGGCGGGCATGGATCGCATCAGGAGCAAGTCGGTGCAACTGACGTCGTACCTGATCTACCTGGTGGACACGGTTCTGACGCCATTGGGCTTTACGCTGGGCTCGCCTCGCGATCCGGCCCGCCGCGGCTCTCACGTCAGCATCCGCCATCCAGAAGGCTACCGCATCAACCGGGCATTGATCGAGGAGATGGCCGTCCTACCTGACTTTCGTGAGCCGGATAATATCCGGCTGGGTCTGTCGCCGCTCTACACTTCTTTTGCCGACGTGTGGGCTGCCGTCGACCGGATCCGGCAGGTGGTTGAGGAAGAACGCTACCGCCGCTACCCACTGGAGCGCCTGCCGGTCACCTGAGCATGGACACGCACCAGGAAAAAAGGCCTCCATGGCCCACCTGGGTTGCGCTCGTGGCGCTGCTGGGCATTGCCCTGGCGCTGCGCTGGCGCTATATCCAAGAGATCAGCCTCTTTGTAGACGAGTTCGTCACCGCCTGGGCTGCACGCAGCGTCCTGGCTCGCGGATTGCCGATCTTTCCCTCCGGCGACTTTTACCCGCATGGCCTGACCTTCACCTACCTGGAAGCGCCGTTTGTCGCGGGCGGGTTCGACGAAACGCTGGCCCGCCTCCCCGCCCTGATCATCAGCCTGGTCGGGGTGCCGGTGGCCTTCTGGGTTGGGCGGCGGCTCCTATCAGACACGGCCGGGCTGGTCGCCGCCGCGGCGATGGCGGTCGATCCAGAGTGCATCGTCTGGGGGGGACGGGCGCGGATGTACGGCCTGCTGCAGCTCCTGACCCTGCTCGTCGTCCTTTTTTTCTACCGGGGTCTGGCCGAGGACCGGCCCCGGTACCGCTACCTGGCCATGGGGCTGCTGGTCGTCGCCATCTTTACCCACGCCGAGGCCGCCTTCCTGCTGCCGGTGTTGGCCCTGACCACACTGGTGGCCTGGCCCTGGCGCCGGTTGTTCCGCTGGAGTGTGATCCTGCCCTTTGCCATCGGCGCGGCAGGGGCAGGCGTTTTTTTCCTGATCGCCAAGTTCGGCCAGCCGGGCCACCTGGAAACGCTGCAAGAGACCCGCCCTTACCTGGCGATCGGGGTGCAGGCCCTGTTGAGCGGACCGGCCCTGTTTGCGCCGATCTTTACCCGGCTCCACCGCCTGCCCTTCACCATACTGGCGTTGGCCGGCCTTTGCTTCCTTTTCTGGCAGTGGCGCAGGCCACAACCGGGCAGGCAGGCTCGCCGCTTGGTGCTGGCTTATTTGTATGTGATCCTGGCCGGCTTGGGCGCGCTCTTGTTCCTGCTGGCCGGCCCGACCTGGCAGAACGAGCGCTATTTCTTCCTGGCCCTGCCCCTCCTGTTCCTGGTCGCCGGTGAGGCGCTGCACCAGATGGGGCTCGCGCTGGCTGCGCGTTTGCCTGCCCGAGGCCGCACCCGCTCTTGGACAGGGGCGCTTCCGGCAGTCGCGGCCGTACTGACAGCCCTGGCCGTAGGCGTCGGGCTTGCCGGCGCCCGCAGCGCTTACGTCCAGGTGTGGGGCTATGACCAGGCTTTCAGGGCGCTCCAGGAGCGATGGCAACCGGAGGCGGGCGATCAGGTCGCCACGCCGATGACGACGGCGTGCCGGCTGTACCTGGACCGCTGTGACCATTTCGCCATCCAGCGCGGCTATGAGGAGTTTGTGGTGCCGCGGCCCGCCGACGGGGCGCCCGCCGACCTGTGGACTGCCACGCCGATCATGACTACGACTACGGCCCTGACCGAGTTGCTGGCCACAGCGCCCCGCCTCTGGTTCGTGGTCGACGGCTGGCGTTTCCAAACCCGTTACGAGGCCGACTTTATCCTGAAAGTGCTGGACCAGATGGCCCTCGAATATAACGAGCGGGGGGTTATGATCTTTCGCGGCGAGGGGTACAGCCCCACGTCGCAGCCGGCCATTAAGCGCCAGCGGCAGGCCGATTTCAATGGCGAGCTGGCGCTGGCTGGATTTGGCCTGTCTTCGGGCCAGCCCAAGCCGGGCGAGGCGCTGGAGATCACCCTCGACTGGCAGGCGTTGGACGGGGCAGGGCCGGCTTATACGGCCTTTGTGCACCTGGTCGCGCCCGATGGCAGCCGGGTAGCCGGCGTGGACGAGCCGATCCTGCGCGGCGTGTTCCAGCCCGACCTGTGGCCCGACGACCGG
>JAFGOG010000096.1 GCA_016926595.1 Anaerolineae bacterium | reverse complement strand
GTGCCGGAGATGTGTCCACCCTTCAAGTTTTCAGTGGGCGCAGGTCACGACCTGCGCCGGGCTAGATCTTTTATGCAGAACTCTCTATTATCAAAACTCAAGGAGGAGGAGAATGGCCAAGTTTCCGTCGGATGAGTGGATCAAGGCGATGGCACAGGAGCTGAATGCCAGCGAGGCGTATCGCAAGGCAGCCGCCAAGTGGGAGGGCGACTTTTACTTTATTGCCGAGGCGGGTCCCGGCCTGCCCGAGCCAGTGTACCTCTATATGGACCTGTGGCACGGGGAATGCCGCGAGGCAGGAGAGGTCAGCGAGGGGGAGAAGGAGCCCGAGTTTACGATCAGCGCTCCTGTTGCCACCTGGCGGCGCGTGATCGAGAAACAGCTCGATCCGATCCGCGGCATGATGACCGGCCAGTTAAAGCTCAAGGGCACGATGAGCAAGATCATGCGTTTCCCCAAGGCAGCATCCGAGCTGGTCAACTGCGCGACCAAGGTGCCGACCGAGTTCGTGGGCTAGATGCCATTCCTCGATGTGGCAGGAGACCCTGTCTACTATGTGAGCCGGCGGCGAGGGAGTGAGCACCTCCCGCCGGTTCTGTTGATCCACGGCGCAGGCGGCAGCCACCAGCAGTGGCTGTACCAGGTGCGCGACCTGCTCGCGGCTGTGTACGCCGTGGACCTTCCGGGCCATGGCCGATCGGGTGGCGCCGGGCATGATACCGTTGCGGGCTATGGGGATTGGATCGTGCGCTTCCTGGATGCGGCTCGGATCGAGCGTGTCATGCTGGCAGGCCACTCGATGGGGGGCGGAATTGCCTTGGATGTCGCACTGCGCTACCCTGAGCGGGTCGCGGGGCTGGGGCTCGTGTCCACGGGGGCCAGGCTGCGCGTGGCGCCCCTGATCTTTGACAGTCTGCGTGACGACCCGAGGCGCACTGTTAACCTGATCTGCGACTGGGCGTTTGGCAGTCAGGCGCCGCCGGATCTGGTGGATATGGCTCGCGGGCAGATGGCGAAGGTGGCGGCATCTGTCCTGCATGGCGATTTTGCCGCGTGCGACACGTTCGATGTGCGCGACAGGCTGGGCGCTATTATGGCGCCAGCGCTGGTGGTGTGTGGCACGGCAGATAGGATGATGCCGGTGTACCTGGCGACGGCGCTGCGCGACAGACTACCGGTGGCTCGCATGCACGTGGTGCATGGCGCGGGGCATATGATCATGATCGAGCGCCCGGAGGCGGTGACGCGCGTGCTGGGGCGCTTTCTGTCTCGCTAGCTGCCACCTGTTCGCCGTGCCCGCCGTCGTCTCGCGGACAACAGGACTCGTCTACCCTGGCGCTCAGGCGGCGTGGCTCGGCCCGGGCGTGATGTTGATCCAACTACGGATGCCGTTTCTCGACGGCTTGGTAGTCACCCGGTGGATGGCGGTGCTTTTATGTGCCAGACACCCACTCACGCGCCCTTGTGAAAAATGCCGGTGAGGTTGGGCTTTAGGAACTGCTGAACCTCGAGCGTGTAGCCGCCGGGGTCCTCGAAAAAGAAACAGCGGATCTGAATCTCTTCCCGGTGCTCAAGATCGCTCAACAGCTTGACGCCCTGGCTCTTGAGGCGCTCGTACCACCCAGGCACGTCGTCGACGACGAGGGTAACCAGGACGGCGCTGCGTTCCTGTGGGCGGTGGAACCCCTTCTCTCCGGCGACGATCCCGAGGAATGCGTTGCCACTGACCCGGTAGATCCGGGCCCAAGCCTGATCTTCTACCATCTCCAGGCCTACAATGTCGCCATAGAACAGGGTGGCGGCCTGGAGATCCTGGTAGTAGAGAAAGGTGATCTGCGATTGCACGCTGAAACCTTGCTTGTCCATAACCAGATACTCCTTTGGATTCAACCTTGCTGGTGTCCACGACCGGTGAAGGTCAGCCGGGTGTAGGAGGAGGGATCGGTAGGGGTGAAGGTGACATAAAACTCGGGATCCCCGGCGAGTTTCATGATAGTGGAGGCCAGAGAGAAGAGACCTATCTGTGCATTGTGCTCGTCTCGATCCTTTATCGAGCAAATGGGATATTGGGCGGAATCACGAGAGGCCAGTGTTTCTTTGATGAACTCCAGGCGGCGTTCCCTGGGCGACTGGCTTAGATGCTGCTCTACGCACTGGAAGCGGGCCTGGCTGCTCTGGGCGTAAGGGCCGGGCGGCTGTTTGTCAAGGGCAGCTCGAAAGTCCGGGGTGTAGTCGTCATTCACCAGAGGCATGTTGGCGTGCCAGACGACACCATCCCATCCGGCGGGCCGGTACTGGACGACCTGGTTGGCCGAGCATTCCAGGTCGACGATCTGATCTGGCCCGCCAACGAGATAGTTCTGCCCACAAGCGTGAGGGATGTGCTGCAGCCAGTCGCACGCCTGCTGGGCGGAGAGGCGAGAGAGGACGCCGCGGACGATGCAGGCCACGGGCAGGCCATCGGTGCGGCTGTTGAGCGGCAGGAGCGTGTTGACACAAACGCCGATGCCTCTGTTGTTCATGCCGTTGAATCCGATCAGCCCGGCAATGCTGGCGACCAGTGCTTCCAGTTCCGAGTTGGGATCCTTGATGTGCAGGACAACCTGAAAGCCGTCACGGAAGGTCTCCAAGTCCAATGTCTGGCCCAGGTAGGCTGGCTCTTCGACGGAGGTCGGAAAGCCAATGGCGGTGCAATGTTCACCGACGACCAGGTCGCCGTTGGCCCACAGCTCATCAATGAGCTGGAAGGCCAGCATGGTCTCAAATGGCAGCCCCGAGCCATCGGCAATGCCGCGCACTTCATCGAGCAGGTCGGGCGTCCACTTTTGGATGGCGTTGACAAAGTCAGTCCGCTGCAGGAAGCGGTGGATGACCTGGCCCGCATCCAGCTCGAACCCGGCAGCCAGCTCGGCTTGCCATATCTGGATCACTTCCTGGATCTCGGCTCTCAGGGTCTCACCGTGGCACAGTCCGCGCTGGTAGGCGGTTCCCTCCAAGCTTAGGGGGTGAATGATCGCATGGGTGGCTGTTGTCATTATGCCCTCCCTGGGCAAGGCAGTATGGGACGTGCTGTCAGTATAGCACGGGTGGGCTCACGGGGCAAGCGGCCGGCGGGAGCCAAGACACAGGATGCATGGCTGCTTGGGGCTGGCCCGAGCGTTGACCCGGCTATGGCTTCTATTGGAGGAATGGAAAAGGGCGCAAGTCTCACTTGCGCCCCTCGAACAGTGCCCCGGAGAGGACTTGAACCTCCACGCCCTTGCGGGCACAGGTCCTCAACCTGCCGCGTATGCCAATTCCGCCACCG
>JAFGOG010000590.1 GCA_016926595.1 Anaerolineae bacterium | reverse complement strand
TCTCAGTTGTCTGAGCAGACGATAGTTTGATTGTTAACGTGCTGGAAAAGTGTTACCCTATTTCTGTTGGAAAATGAACCATCCCGCATAACCGCATCGCCGCCCTCATCGCACCCAGTTGACCGAGGAGGGTTTATTGCAAGCAGCCGATCACGAGCCTGGAAATGATCCCAGTAAATTGTGATCGGCTGTTTGCGTTTCACATACAAGAGAACGGTACGCGCGGTTTGGGTTAAAAGCGCACCGCCGCTCTGTGGTGTTGCGCAAGGTGCTACAAAAAGGAGGTGTCAAGATGAACAAATACCGGGTTGTCTTGCCAGGTGCGCTGTCCCTGGTTGTCGTGGCGCTGGCGACGATGGTCGTCCCGTCCACACCGCGCCTGTGTCCGATCGCCAGGGGCGACAGCAGCGCCAGGCCCAACGCCGGCTGGCGGGAGGTGAGCGCCGGCTCGGCCAGCGGCGGTGGGATCAGCGACAACGAGTCCCACTCTGCTTCTCCGGCCATCGCCTTTGACACGAACGGTTTGTTGTATGTGGCCTGGCGAGAAACGAGCGGCACCGGCGGCGAGATTTATGTCCGGCGCTGGACCGGCAGCGCCTGGGAAGAGGTGGGCGCCGGCTCGGCCAGCGGCGGCGGGATCAGCGACAACGAGCAGGACTCGAACTCGCCGTCCATCGCTCTTTCGCCGTGGGACGTGCCCTATGTCGCCTGGTCGGACTGGAGCGACGTGGACGGCAGTGAGCATGTCTATGTCTATCGCTGGATCGATGGGCTGTGGGAGCGCGTCGGCCAGGGAGCGGTAAGCGCCGATCTGGAAAGCGGCCTGATGTCCGGGTCGCGTGATCCACAGTTGGCCATAGCGCCGAACGGCACCGTCTATCTGGCGTGGTTATATTGGGATGACCTCAGCACCACGGTCTATGTGCGGCGCTGGACGGGCAGCGCCTGGGAAAACGTCGGCAGCGGCCCGCTGGTCTCAGGGGGTATGAGTGGACCTGACTTTCCCTTCTGCCCGGCGATCGCTGCGGGGCCGGATAGCAAGCTCTATGCCGTCTGGGCCAACCTTGACCTTGGAGCGGACACCAGTGAGATCTATGTACGCCGCTGGAATGGCAGCGCCTGGGAAGAGGTCGGAGCCGGTTCGGACAGCGGCGGCGGGATCAGCGACAATCCGGACACACGGTCCTGGGCGCCGTCGATTGCCGTCGCTTCTGATGGCGCGCCATCTGGCGTGCCCATTGTTGCCTGGAAAGATGACGATGGCGACGAAGAGATCTATGTCCGGCGCTGGAATGACGAAGGCTGGGAGGAGATGGGAACCGGGTCGGCGAGTGATGGTGGGATCAGCGACAACGCCGCCGTCTCTTCCGCTCCGTCGATCGCGATCGCCCCGGACGGCACACCTTACGTCGCCTGGCATGACGAGAGCAACGGTGGCAAGCGCGAGGTTTACGTCCGCCGCTGGACCGGCAGCGCGTGGGAAGAGGTCGGCGAGGGGGCGGCGACCGGCGGTGGCGTCAGCGCGACCGGCAGCGCCAGCAGCCCGTCGATCGCGGTTGCGCCGGATGGCGCGGCGTATGTCGCCTGGGGGGACAGCAGCGGTGGGGACGGTGAGATCTATGTCCGGCAGTGGCGAGACACCATCGCGTTCTATTTGCCGCTGATCTTGGCCCAACATCCCGTTGCGGCGGTTAAACGTGGGAGTGACATCAGACAGTGAGCGCGGGATACGCTTGATCGTTTGTTTTTCAGCAGACCATTTTCCAAGCCTGAAAGTAGGCTAACGATGAAATTCCAGACGTTAATGGTCCGTGTTGGGCCCGCTGGGATGGCTCGCCGTGGTCATCTACCTGTTCTTTGCGATCGGCTTTGGCTATTTCCTGCTGCCGCAAAAGGAAGCGGCATAGAGCGTTCCCGCGCTCATTCCTGATCGGAGCCACGCAGCCCCATCAAATCACCCCGCTGTGGGTCGTCGGCGGCGTGGATACCATCCCGCCGTGGGAGAGCCAGTTTGGCCTGGACATGCGCGAGGTGCGCCGCCAGTTCCCGACGATCGGCATCATTGGTGGGATCGACAAAAGCGCGCTGGCCGGCGGGCGCGAGGCCATCGACCGGGCGCTGGAGGCGGTTCCGGCTATGCTGGAACAAGGACGCACCATCCCCAGCCTGGACCACGGCGTGACCAACGAGGTCTCGTGGGATGACTACCGCACTTTCTACGAGCGCCTGCGCGAGCTGATCTGGCGCTACCCGTCGGATTGACAAGAGAACGAGTTCGTTGTATCATCCAGGGAGCAGGGAGCAGAGATCCCGCATCCACCCCCCTGGCTCCCTTCAGATGCGAGCGGGGACGCTCGCTCAACTACCGGATCCAGGATCAGCAAACCAGGAGGCAAAACATGATTGGCTATGTAGGACCTATTGAAAAAATCACCGAAGAGAACACCTTCTTTCGCCAAGTGGTGTTCACAGGCAAGCACATGCAGCTCGTGGTGATGTGTTTGCAGCCAAAGGAAGAGATCGGCGACGAGGTGCACGAACACGTCGATCAATTCTTCCGGATCGAGGAGGGGAAAGCCAGGTTCATCTTCAAAGGGTCCGAAGAGCATCTGGCCCGGGCCGGCGATGCGGTGGTCGTGCCGGCCGGCATCGAGCACAACGTGATCAATGTCTCTCCCAGCAAACCGCTCAAGCTGTACACGATCTATACGCCACCTAACCATCCAGATGGAACGGTACACAAGACAAAAGCCGAAGCCGACGCAGCCGAGGCGGCCGAACACCACTAGGCTGTTTTGTATTTTCTCTCGCTACGACAATCCCCACCATAACGGTCGCGCACTCATTGCATGCGCCAGATGCTTTGCGTCCCTGGGCGTGCCACTCGCCCACCGGACGCTCCGCATCTGTGATGACGCCCGAAAGACGTGGCGCGTCCAGCAACACTGTGACCAATGGGCTATTGAACTCGCCCCGTTTTCGTGGTATCATAGAAGCGTATCGGTGCACAGTCACCTTCGTGCACCCATCATATCGTTGGGAAGGATACGCATCCTGACCAAACAGCCTATCCCGGGCCGGGGGGACTCGGCCGGGCCGTAAGTGACTCAGCCTGGTGAGCGGCTGTCTCATCCCATGTTCAATTCAGCGAAAGGAGAGCAACATGACAAGGTTTCGGATCGTTAAACAATCGCGCCTGTTCGGCTGTGTGGTATTGTGCGTGGCGCTGGCGGCGATGGCCGGCAGCGTGGGGGCCCAAGGCCCCGCGCCGCAGACGGCGTTGCAGGCCGCGTTGGGCACAGAGTTTACCTACCAGGGACACCTGGAGGACGGCGGCAGTCCGGCAAACGGCAGCTACGATCTGCTGTTCACCCTGTACGACGCCGGCAGCGGCGGGGCGCAGGTCGGCAACGCGGTGAGCATAGAGAACGTGACCATTGCCGATGGCATGTTCGTGGTGAGCCTGGACTTTGGGGCGGTGGCCTTTGACGGCCAGGCCCGCTACCTGGAGGCGGCGGTGCGCCCCGGCAGCAGCACCGCCAGCTACATCCCCCTTAGCCCGCGCCAGGCGCTCACCGCCGCGCCCTACGCGCTCTATGCGGCCAAGGTGCCATGGAGCGGGCTGGCCGGCGTCCCGGCCGGCTTTGCCGATGGCGACGACGCCGATACGCTCGGTATGCTGACCTGCACCGAGGGACAGGTGGCCAGGTGGGACGGTTTGGCCTGGGACTGCGATAGCGGCCCGAGCCATTCTGCCGGACCGGGGCTGATCCTCAACGGCAACCAGTTCGAGGTGAGTTTCGCGGGCAGCGGCGCCAGCAACGACGTCGCCCGCTCTGACCACCACCACCTGGGGCAGACCTGGACGGGCGCCGACAACCCGCTCAAGATCGACGGTTCGTTCGGCGCCCCGGACAATGCGGCGCTGGTGCTGAGCAACAGCCACGCGGCCGGCGATGGTCTGCGCGTCTTTTCAGCCGGCGACGACGGCATCTATGTGCGCTCGGCGGGAAATCCCAGCAGGCGCGACACCTCGACTCAAGCGAACGGTCTGGAGATCGAGGGCGCCCAGGGCCACGGCATCTTTATCGGGCGGGCCGACCGGTACGGCGTGTTCGTCAGCTCGGCGGGCAACGACGGCGTGTACGTGGGCGATGCGACCGGCGACGGCGTGCACGTGTACAGCGCCGGCAGCCCCACTACGCGCACCGTCTCAGCTCTCAACAACGGCCTGGAGGTCGAGGGCGCGGCGGGGCATGGGCTCTACGTCGGGCACGCCGACCAGGCTGGCGTCTACGTGGCCTCGGCCAGCGCCGACGCCGGCTATTTCAACGGCGATGTGACCGTTACCGGCAACCTTACCAAGGGCGGCGGCGCCTTCCAGATCGACCATCCCCTCGACCCGGAGAACAAGACTCTCTCCCACTCCTTCGTCGAGTCGCCGGATATGATGAACATCTACAATGGCAACGTCATGACGGATAAAGACGGTTTCGCCACGGTGACGCTGCCGGACTATTTCGAGGCGTTGAACAAGGACTATTGCTACCAGCTCACGGTGATCGGGACGTTCGCCCAGGCGATCATCGCCCAAGAGATCGAGAACAACCGGTTCGTCATCCAGACCGACAAGCCTGAGGTCACCGTCTCCTGGCAGGTGACCGGCGTCCGCCACGACCCCTATGCTGAGGCTAACCGCATCGTGGTCGAGCAGGACAAGCCGCTTGCGGAACGGGGCACCTACCTGCACCCGCAGGCCTACGCCCTGCCCCAGACGCGCGACCTGGCGGAGGAGGCGCAGCCGTGAAACGTCACTGGATGGTTTCTATCCGCCCTCGTATGCACAGCATCCGCCTGATCCTGCTCCTGCTGGCTTTGCTCCTGCTTGGCGGCACGATCCTCCTGGCCCAGGGCGGTTATGACCTCACCTGGTGGACGGTCGACGACGGCGGCGGCGCCAGCACGGGTGGCACTTACAAGATGAGCGGCACGCTCGGCCAGCCCGACGCGGGCGCCATGAGCGGCGGCGCCTACAGGCTTGGCGGCGGCTTTTGGGGCGGCGGCAACCTGGCCAAGACCGATGCGTTCATCTACATGCCGGTTGTAGCCAAGAGCGACTGATCTACTTTCAATGGAAACCGGGTTTTTGGCGGGTGGTTTGGCCCCGCAAAACCCGGTTTCTATTCGGCGGGCGACCTGCCCAGGGTCAGGATGCTCGCCAAGCGCCTGGGTCACCAGAACAACCTCGGCCAGATCAAGGATGTGCACAAACGGGCTCTTGTTTTCGGGAGATGCCATAAAAGGGTTCTTTTTTGACTTTGGGTATGTCATCGGCTATCCCCTACCCGGCATCGCGCGCCGGTATCTTTATCTCAACTGGGACGGGATCGGCGCCATGCTGCAAGATCACGCTCTAGCGCCACGGCTGCGAGCGGGTGTGGGGTCGGCTGAGTTGGAGGCGTTCTTTCAACGCGAGATCTACCACGTTTTTGTCGAACACGAGCAGACCGATGCCGTGGACCCGCAGAGCAACGGTCTCCTGTTGGACCGGCTCCACCTGGTCTTTGACGGTGCCATCGATCAGCTTTTGGTCGACCAGGTAGTGGCTCACCTGGACACGATGCGCACCATCCAGATCGATGCGCAGGCGGTGGAGATGGTCGATCAGCTCAAGCGGCGAGGGTTCCGGCTGGCGTTGGTCTCGAACATGATGCTGCCGGGCCAGCTGCTCAAGGCGAAACTCCAGGGCGCCGGCGTCTTGAGCTGTTTCGATGCGGTCATCATCTCTTCGGATGTGGGGTACATGAAACCGCACCCGGAGATCTTTTATCGCGCCTTGACGGCAACCGGGTTGAGGCCCGACGAGGTGCTGTTTGTGGGCGACAGTTATCACCAGGATATCGTGGGGGCCAGCCGCGTGGGGTTACGGACGGCCTGGCTCAACAGCCGGCACGAGCCGCGGACGATGGCCAGGGACGATCCACCTGACTATGAGATCGAGAGGTTGTCCGAGTTGATCGAAAAACCGCTCGCTCCCGAAATGGCGTAACCGCACTTGATCTGGGGCGCTTTCGGGAGTATAGTGGGTGGTGACCTTCAACGGTCGCTATTTCCGAGAACTCAAAACCAGGCTTACCAAGGGGACGATCATCACACATATCGACCTGATGATGGACTTTCCGGAACTATTGTTTTCACGCCGCCGACCTGGCGGCCTGGACAGGCAAGATGTTGATCACGGTTGCGGAAGACGACATCGTTTTCAAGTATTTTGACGGGCTGCGGAGGGTCTACCCCAGCGCTGAATGCCACATCTTTGAAACAGGGCTCGGCGCCCATTCGCTGGCGCTGATCTCGCCAGGGGTGTTCAACCAGCGCATCCGCGAATTCCTGGAAAAATGACAGTGAACATCCATACCGAACGCCTGCTTTTGCGCAGATATACGCACGCCGACATACCGGCGGTGCTGGCCCTGGTCTCCCAACCCTCGCTGGCAGGGGTCTTTTCCAGACGCGTGCCGGCCACCGCAGAGGGAGTCAGCGAATATATCGACCTGCAGAACGCGTACCAACCCTTTGAACAGAACAAGGTCTTTGAGCTGGCCATCGAGCGGAAAGCGGATGGCGGGGTGATCGGGTTCCTGGGCATGGTCCGCCAGGACCCTGAGCAGGCGGAGATCGGCTGGGCCCTCGGCGAGGCATACCGGGGGCAAGGGTATGCCACCGAAGCGGCTCGGGCGCTCGTGGACTATGGGTTCCACACCCTGGGCCTGCAGCGCATCTATGCCGATACGAGCCCCGACAACCTGGCCTCGTGGAGCGTGATGGAGCGCCTGGGCATGAGATGCGAGACCCCGCTGCGGGGCGAACCCCACGAGCCAGGGGAATCGCCAGACAAAGTGATCTATCGTGTGCTGGCGGACGAGTGGGGCAGAAAACCAGGCGACTCACCTCGCCGCGCCGGCCGGACCTGGAAGGGCATCTGGGCCAACCTCGGCGCGCCGGCGTTGATCGGCTTGCTGCTCGTGCTGCCGTTCGCGGCCCTGGAGTGGATCAACAGGCGACCGTTTAACGAGGGTTTCCCGGTCATGCTGTTTGCCATCCTGTGGCTCCTGGCGGCGATCTTTATCCTCATCCTGGCACCACTTGTGCGCGCCGTGCGCGCCGGAAAACGGATCTGGGCCGATCCCATCGGCCTGCTGCTCAAGGTCGTCTGTCTGGTGCTCATCGCCTGGGTGTGGGTCGCCATCCTTGTCGACCAAATGCCTTGTTTTCTCGGCGCTCCGAACTGCGATTAAGGTAAGAATGGAGGTATGCACCCATGATAAACGGGTTGATCGGTTGGCTGGTCTTGTTTTTGGGCATTGGATTGGCTGTTGTCGCCCTGGTGTTGGGCCTTCTCCTGGCCCTGAGCTACCTGGGAGGATGGGGAGCGTTGGCTCGCCTCTATACGGCTGCGCCCGAAACCGACAAGGGCAGGCTGCTGGAAGAGAAACGACAGTACAAGGCGTGGGTGGGGTTGGTGAGATACGGGACGCTGGTCACGGCGCGCAGTTATGAGCGCGGGTTAGAGCTGACAGTGCGTTTTCCCTTTTCGCCGCCCTTGTTCTTTCCGTGGGAAGAGATATCCGATTACCGGCGGGTTGCGCTCATTCCTTACCGGCAGCTCGATCAGTTTGTGGTGGGGGGGCGGGTTGTTCGCCTCTCCAATCATCTGGAGGACTTGAGCAAACGTAAGGGGTCGTTGAGCAGTGAATGGGAATAACACAAGCCATTGAGAGTTGTGGTATAAAATGAATCCTCGTTTCTCCACACCCTTTGCCCTGTTTGAGACGCGCGTGCAGACGCTGCCCAAGCGCTATGGGGTGAAGGGCACGGCGTGGTTCACGGCTATCTGTCTGTTCATCTGTTACGGGCTGAGCCTGGCCGTCTATCTCACCGGCGAATTCGGACCGCTCTACCTCGACCTGGCCTTTGTCGGTATCGGGGCGGCGGTGGCCTTGCTCTTTGTCCTGCGGCCCACCGCCCGGATGGCCTACATCCTCACCCTGGTGTCCATGATGGGACCGGGCACGCTGATCTGCCTGGCGGTGATCCTGGGCAGTCTGTGATTGCCCACACCGGATCACCTGGCAAAAAACGTTCGTGTTTGGAGAGGGCTGCGCCTATGTTCACTGAATTCCTGCATCGGTACCGTTACCCGGGTCTGGCGGGAACGCTTATCATCCTGGCGGCTACCGGCCTGACCGCCGTGTTTTATGCGGGCCGGCAGCGAGAGCGTTATTCGCCGCTCAATCACTTTGTCTCCGAGCTGGGCGAGTTGGGCGTCTCGCGTTTGGCCTGGCTCTTTAACGGCGGGCTGATCCTGGGAGGGGTCGCTTTCATGCCCTTTCTGGTCGGCCTGGGCCTGAGTCTGAATAGTGTGTGGGGCACGCTGGGGATGCTCGCCGGCCTGGGAGCGAGCGGGGCGTGCGTCGCGGTAGGCCTGCTGCCCATGAACCGGCTTGCACCCCATACCAAAGCGGCCATGACCTTTTTCCGGCTCGGCCTGGTGACCGTTCTGCTCTTTGGCATCGCCATCTTTGCCCAGCCGGCCGGCGAGCGGGCAGTGCCCCTGGCGGCCAACCTCTTTGGCGGACTGACCGCGCTGGCGTATGCCGCGTTCCTGGTGTTCGCCGGGCACAAGCCGGCCGCGGGCCAGGCCCGACAGGCGCTGGACCCGGCCGCCTTTTTCGAGCGACGCCCTCGTTTCTGGCTGCTGGCCATGCTCGAGTGGGCTGTTTTCATCGCCACCATGCTGTGGTTTCTGGGCGTGGCCTTGACTTTGCCCGGCTAAGAACCGTCTGCCCGAAACAACAAGCGCGCGGTCAGGGCGCGGTCGACTTGTCAGTTGGGCGCAAAGCGGATATAATAGACCAGTCTGCCACACTCCGGCCGCTCTCATCCCTCCTTCAGGCGAACAACCTCTTGTACAGCAGACAGTGTCATCCGCTTACCGCTTCTTTTAGGGACAAGGAGGTATCGACAATGGCCAAGAGATCCGTGACGGCTAGATTGTGCCTGGTGCTGGGCATCTGGCTGGTTGCCTGTGGTCTGCAAACCTGGCCAACGAAACCAGGCGCCTTGTCTGCGGCTGGGCCTGCCATCGGCCAGCGAGTGCACGACCCGAACCCGTCGCAGGTATCATGGTTTGACGAGCCTCGGCCGGGAGCGAGAGGAGCCGCCGGCAACGTGCGGGCGGTGCAAGGGGGTAAGGACCCCGTAGCGCGCGGTGAAGACCCATTTGACATTGTCATCAGCCCAGATGGGAGACAAGCTTACGTAGCCAACCGCAGCACCGATAACCTGCTGGTCCTGGACCTCACTACAGGCCAGATCGAGGAGGTGATCGACCTTTACCCGCAGGCTGCCCATCCGCTTGGCCCGGCGCCGGTGCGCCTGGCCCTCACGCCCGCCGGCGACCGCCTGTTGGTGATCAACGCGCACGACGGCAGCGTGATCGTGCTCGACACGGCGACTCACACCGTGCTCGATACGGTGGCGGTGGGCCGGTCCCCCGAGGACGTGGCTATCTCACCCGACGGCAGCCTGGCCTATGTGCCCAACAAGCATGACTGGACGGTCAGCGCCATCGACCTGACCGCGCTCGAGGTGGTGGACACGATCCCCGTGCCCGGCGGGGGAGGCCCTTTTGCCGTCGCCTTCGCGCCCGATGGCAGCCGGGGCTACGTGGCCGTTCAGGACGATGCCGTGCACGTCATCGATCCGGCCACGCACGCCATCAGCAGAACCATCCCGGTGTCACAGTGCGGCCACACCGGCGACCTGGTCATTAGCCCCGACGGCCGCCGGGGCTACCTGGCTGCGCTGAACGCCGACCGGGTGGTGGTGCTCGACCTGGTAGGCGAGACGGTCAGCGATACGCTGCCGGTGGGCAGGCCCAAGGGCCTGGCGTTGAACGCCGACGGCAGCCGCCTGTACGTGGGCACCTTTGGCTGGGAGGGCCAATCGGACCACCACCTGTGGATGTTCGACACGGCGACGGGGCAGCCCGTCGCCGGCGTCGACCTAGTGCATCCAGGAGCGCCCCGCCTGGTTGGCTCGGACATCTTGGGTCTGGCCCTGGCGCCTGACGGCGGCGCGCTCTATGTGGCGAGCATCGACGGCGAAAGTGTGGCGGTCGTGGACCCGCAGACGCTGGCGCAGGTGGAGATCATCCTGACCAACCCCCTGCCCCAGTTCGCGCCGCTGCGGGGGGTGCTCAGCCCAGACGGCGCTTTTCTCTACCTGGCCAGCTGGCGACGGCAGCAAACCACAGTGAGCGTGATCGACACCGCCGCCGCCCGGGTCGTGGGCCAGGTCGTAGCCGGGCCAGGCAGCCCTTGCAGCTCGCCCAGTTGGGGATTGGATCGATCGCCCGACGGCCGGACGCTCTATGTGCTGGGCTCGGACAACCGCTGCGTGCTGGTCATCGACACCGCAAGCCGGCAGATCGTGGACAGCTTCCAGATGCCAACGGGTATCGGCCCCGCAGACGGCGGCGCCATGTTCCTGAGCCACATCGCCGTGCACCCGGATGGTGACCGGGCCTATGTACTCGACTATAACGGCGACGTCTATGTCACCAAACTGCCGGAAGGCTATGTGACTGGCGCCATAGACACGACCGAGGCCTGCACCGTCATCAAGCTCTCGCCGGATGGGCAGCGAGGCTATGTCATCTGCAGCGCCGATTTTTCGGTACTGGATCTGACCACTGATACGCTGGTCGAGACCATCCACATCGGCGGCGGCATGTCTTTCGAGTGGCTGTATTACCTGGGCATCCGCCCCGACTCGGCCGAGTACGTGGTCGGTGCGTTTTTCGATTTCTATGTCTACCAGGCCGCGTCCAATACGCAGGTGGGCCACGTGAACCTGGAAACCCTCGATCCGACCTGGCTGACCCTGGGACAGGATTTCCTGTACAGTCCAGACGGCAGCCTGGGCTACCTGGCCATGCCTGACGAGAACGCGGTAACCGTGTTCGACACGAGCACCTGGCAGGTGGCGGCCAAGATCGACACCGGCCGCGCCCCCTTCTTTGGCACCGAGCCGGTATGGCTGTTGATGGGCCCCGATGGCAGCGTGCTCTATGTGGTGAACGAACTGTCGGACAATGTCCTGGCGATCGATACGGCGCTCAACGAGGTGCGCGCGGTCATCAGCCTGAGGGAATGGCAAGTCAATCTGCCGCTGGTTATGCGCCAACCGTTCTAGTCATTCTTGTTCACAGGAGACACAATCACAATGGGCTATTCGATTTTTCAAGACACCATGGCCGATATGACCTGGATCGAGGTGGAAAAGGCAATTCAGCAAGGCGCCATCGTCCTGTTGCCCACCGGCGTGATCGAAGAGCACGGCCCCCATTTGGGCCTGGCCACAGATACCTACAGCAGTTGGCTGTGCAGCCAGCTCACCCGCCGCCACCTGCAGGCCCAAGGGATCCCAACCTTGATCGCTCCACCCTGTTATTGGGGCGTCAACAGGGCGACGGAGGCTTTTCCCGGATCGTTCGCCGTCCGGCGGGAGACGTTCCAGGCCCTGCTGCTGGACATCTTTGCCAGCCTGAGCGCATGGGGGGTCAGGTATGTGTTCATCATCAATGCCCACGCGGACCCCGAACACGAGCGGGTGCTCTTAGACGCGGTCCAGGAGGCCCGGGTGACGCTAGGGTTGGAAGCCTATGCCATCGTCGAAGATTTCAAACTCGAGCTAGCCGGACTGACCGGACAGGAAGCAACCCTTGTGGTGACCGGAACGCCCCCGGCCGATGGACCCGAGCTCGAGTCCGTAGATATCCACGCCGGGACCATCGAAACGGCCATGATGATGGCCTACTTCCCCGCGCAGGTGAACGCCGGGGCGGCCAAAGAGCTGGCGCCCACGCAGTTGTCCTTCGAAGACGTGCTCACGTGGCAGCAAGGGGGATCGGCGGCGCGACACATGACCCCCCTGGGGTATTTTGGGGCCCCGGCGGACTATGAAACCTATCTGGGCCCGGTGCGAGCCTATTTCGATGCGCTGCCCAGGATGATCGCCGAGACCATCGCCAGGTTCCTGGCAGGACAGGGCTGGAATGGCCCGAGTGAATAGAGGGAATCACAATGGTTCATGCTGAGCATGTCATCGCCATCTACCAACGCCTTTTTGCCCACGGCGTCCCGATCTGGCTGATCGGCGGCTGGGGGATCGACGCCTTGCTCGGCGAGCAAACCCGCCCGCACAAGGACCTCGACGTGATCGTGCTGCTGGACGACGTCGTCGCCATGCGCGCGCTCTTGAGCCACGACGGCTATGCCCTACAGTACCTGTGGTCCGAGAACCGTTGGACTGTCGACGCCCATGGGATCGAGGCGCCAACGGCCTTTGTCCTGGGCGATGCGACGGGACGCGAGCTGGACGTGCACGCCATGCGCCTGGACGATCGGGGCAATGGCATCCCGGCGTGGGCAGCAGAGGGGTTCCTCTTTGCCAGGGAAGACCTGTCCGGCGTGGGCGTCGTCGCCGGGGCCGCCGTGCCGTGCATTTCCCCACATATGCAGATGGTCTGCCACACCGGCTATGCCCTGCCGGAAGAGCACGTGCGCGACCTGGAACGGCTGCACGAGCGGTTCGGCGTCACCTACCCTGCTGAACATGCCGACCCCGGGCCATTGGGGGCATAAGAATTTAAGAGCCGGCCTCGCCACAAGTCTGGCAAGGCGATAACCATATCGACCCGCGCCGCGCTCTTGCTGGCGACGCGGGTGGCCTGCCGGTCTTTCTTGGACAGCTCACTCCCTAAGACTGCGGGGTCGGGCTCGCAGTGGCGGTGGGCTCGGGCGTCGACGTTGTCGTTGTCGTTGGTGTAGCCACTAACTCTGGGGCAGCCGGTGGTTCCTTGGGCAGGCCAGCCACGAGCAGTTGCCAGGCGCCCTCCAACTCATCCGCCGCCGCCACCGGCGCATCCGGGAGGTACCCCAAAACAGCATCCAGACGGGCAACGATCCTGGCAATCTGCTCCGATTGATAAGCAGGCGCCTCCGCTTGCAGATCGACCAGGATCCTACGCCCGGCCTGAATGTCGAACTGGGCGAGGGCAAGGTTGTTCTGAACCAACACCAGCCGGGCCCGCGTTAGCAGTTCCATGGCCTTGACCAGTTGCAGATCGCGAAGCAAGGCGGCCGGCGACTTTTCTCCGCCCAGTTCCTCACGCAAGTCAGCAACAGCGAGACCGTATTCATCGACCTGTCCAGACAAGTCAGTTACGCCGGTCTGCATCGCCGCGAGATTACCCTGCATCGTTTTCAAGGCGCTCTCGATAGTCGTCAAGCCAGCCTGCAGCGTCTCCAGATCCAGTCGTAGCGCATCAAGGTCTACCTGCCCAGCGTCCTGCGCCGCCTGCAACGTACCTAACTCTAGCTGGATCGCGTCCCACGCCGGTTGTGCTTCCGCCAATGCCGTTTCAATCAGCTCCAGTTCCACAAACGCCTCATCCAGATCAAGCGTCGCATCAGCCAAAGAGGTCTCTAGCGTGCTCAGCCGTTCTTGCAGGCCGTCCAGAGCCAATTTGCGGGCATCGCTTTGCAACTCCAGTTCATCGACACGCACTTGCAGATCGTTCTGCTTTTGGGCCAATTGATCGGCGATCTGGGTCTGCCGCCCCTCCAGAACGTCAAGGCGGATTTCGTGGACCGGGACAGGCTCAAGGAACTGCCGGTAGACAAACAATCCACCGAAATAGAGCCCAGCACCGACTATTGTACCAACAGCGAGCACAACGAGCAGGCGCAGCAGAAACCGCGCCAACCAGGCAAACACCTTGCCCAGCCGTGACCAGAACGAAGGGGAGGTAGCCACGTGTTCTTGACCCATCATTGGCCTCCTTCTGTTCGAAACAGGGAATCCATCAATGCTTGCAGTCCCTCAAGGAACGTCTGGAAACGCCCTCCTTGGGCCTGCAGCGTCTCTACTTTTGTCTCGAGGTCGCTTAGCTGCTCTGACGCGGTCACCAGATCACCCTCAATGGCGTCGACCCGCGTTGACAGATCCGAGGTGTCGGTAGCGATCGCATCCACATCGGTCCGCAGTGTCTCGGCGGCCAGTTCTACTGCGCTCATCCGCTCGCCCATGGCTTCCAGGTTGCTCAGGCGCGTACGCAGGCCCTCCACATCTTGGCCAAAGCCGTCAACGCGCGTCTCCAGCCCCTCGATGCGCAGCGTCAGGGCGCTGATCTGATCGGGTGAGGCGAACTGAAGCCGGTTGCCGTTCAGCGCAGCCAGTATCCCAAGATTCAACAAGAGAGAGAGCGCAAGCAAAACCAGGCCGCTGACGGCGACCATCCAGCCGACATAACTATGCGTGGCTGCAGGCCGCTGGCGTTTGGACGTGGCCCTTGCTGTGGCCTCTGGGCGTGCGGGGGGCTCGTCCTCGTCGACGGGCCGGGCAGGTTCGGCTTCCACCTGGTCAGGTTCGGCATCGGCAAAGGGTTCGACGTCACCAACCTTGACCTCTACATAGGCGACCTCGGCCGGACGGCCCTCACCTGTGCCTGTATCTGGTTCGGATACCGGCGGCTCAACGGCAGCCGGCCACACCGTCAGGTGGGAAACCCAGCGTTCCAGCACGGCAGGGCCGATACCCTGGACTCGGGTCAGGTCTTGGACGGTCTCATAGGGCCGAGCGGCGATAATCCGTTCCGCCAATGTTGGACCAATGCCCGGCAAGAGACACAGGGTCTCCAAATCGGCGCTATTGAGATCGATTGGTTCCAGTTCTTTGAGTGTCATACTAGCTCTCCTTCTGGGGCGAGTTCTCACCTCGGCTCCACGTGACGCATTCACAGCCAGTTGTATGGCTCATTGTACCCTAAACAGTGGCGCAAGACAAGTGGGCAATGGTACGATCAGGCAGCAAACGAAAGGATGACGTTACCTTGCTAGAAACGGGCTTGGGTGGTATACTGTTTATGCATGACACGACAGGATCAAATTGGAAGGTTCCAGGTACAAGCTGACAATATGCCCTGGTACGGCTCGCATCCCTATCTGAACGACTATATCAGCCAGCATCACTGCAAGCGGCTCATGGAGATCGGCGTCTATACCGGCGAAAACGCCGTCAGTATGGTCGAGACGGCGGTCGCGCACGCGCCCGATCCACGCGAGGTAGCATACTATGGATTCGACCTCTTTGTGAATGCCACTTCAGACCAGGTCAGGCGGAAGCTGGAGAGGTTGGGCTGCACCGTGGCCCTGTTTGAGGGGGACACCCTGGAAACACTGCCGGGAGCGGTCGCGTCACTGCCCCAGATGGACCTGATCTTTATCGACGCGGGCAAGTCATTCGCGGAGGCAATGAGCGATTGGCAGAACGCCGAACAGCTGGCCCACGACGAGACCGGGGTCTTTGTCCATAACGCGCGTTTCCCCGGCGTGCACAGGATGCTTGGCCAGGTCAGCAGGGAGCTGTACCGGGTCGAGGTATTCCGGGCGCCGTCGGAAGGCAGCGTCGCGCTGATCACGAGAAGCTAGATCCATTTGCCTGCCCCCTCAGTCGGCATAGGTGACCACCATGGTCGCCAGATCGAATATGGCCCGCCTTGCGCACGGGCTAGAGGTTGTTAAGGAACAGAGTGTTGTTTGTGGCCGGAGCCGGGCACCGATCCCGGTTCCGGTATTTGTTTTTTGGCGTTTTTTTTTGTTTTTTTTCACCGCGAAGACGCCAAGAACGCAAAGAGCGCACGCAAAGGCGCAAAGGGCGCAAAGAAAACCAAAGAGGCGGCAGAACCGGCCAGGCGCGCCTGCATGGCGTCGAGGTCGGCGATGACGGACTGGATGTCGACGGGCGGGAAACGGTAAGACGCCGGTGGACCATCGCCCAGGAGATCGATTCCCCATTCGGCGCCGAGTTCGGCGAGGGCGCCGCTGATGAGCTGCTGCTGCAAGGTGGGAGGGGGACCGTTGATGGCGTACCAGTCGTGCAGCAGGCGGGCCAGGCGCCGGTCGTCGAGGTCGGGCCAGTGGCGGGCGATGTCAGTGGCGAGGCGAGCCTGGCGGCCGGCCATCTGAGTCAGGACGGAATCAATGTCACAAGAAGGAGCGGAAAGGACATTGTCGGTCACCATAGCCGGTCGAGCAAATGAGAGCGGAAAGGCCATCCCGGGGTGCCAGCGGATGTGTTGTTGTTCAGTTGGCCCTATCATAGCACAGGTGTTCTAATTTTGTCAAGTGCCGTTTTTGATTGGGGGCCCTGATCCTCATCCATAGACCTTGTTAGAAACGGGCTTGGGTGGTATAATGTCTATGCACGACACAACAAGACAAAACCAGAAGGTTCCAGGTAAAACGTGGTCGCCGGGGCGAGGCGATGCCCAGGGTATTGGTATGCTCACCTACCAGCCCGCCCGCCGCAAGTCCCGGTGTGGTGGGTCCTTTTTGTCACACAAGGTTCCGACATGGCCAAAGACAGCATCCCATCTGACTACGCCCAGCGGATCAAACAACTGCGCGCGCAGCACGACCTGACGCAAACGCGGCTGGCCGAGTTGATCGAAGTGACCCCGGCTGCGATCAGCCAGTGGGAGAGCGGCACGGCCAGCCCGTCGCTCAAACGATGGCAGCAGATCGCCCGCGCCGAAGCGCTGGGCATCCACGCCCTGGACGTCCACGCGATGGGCAAAGCGTACGGTGCGATCAAGGAAGCCAGGGCAGGCTATGTCGTGCCGGAAGGGCCGCCCGAACTCGCTTTTACGACCGATGCCGAGATCGTGCAGTTGGTGATGCAGTGCCAGCGCCTGTCCTATGGCTACCAGACCAATCCCGTCTTTGCCACCGAGATCTCCCAGATCCACCCGCTGCCGCACCAGCGCACCGCCGTTTACGAGCGCATGCTGCGCTATGAGGGGCGGCTGCGGGCTCGCCTGCGTTTTCTGCTCGCCGACGACGCCGGGGCGGGCAAGACGATCATGGCCGGGCTGCTGATCCGCGAAATGCTGACCCGGCGCCTGATCCGCCGTGTGCTGGTGGTACCGCCGGCCGGCCTGGTGGGCAACTGGGAGAGCGAGATGCACACCCTGTTCAGCCTGCCGTTCCGGGCCGTGACCGGCAGCGACGCTCAGGCGGATAATCCCTTCTTCGGGCCGGAGAGCGATCTGCTCATCGTCAGCGTGGACACACTGGCCGGAGAACGCATGTTCAGCCGGCTGCAAGAGCCGGACATCGCGCCCTACGACCTGATCATCTTTGACGAAGCGCACAAGCTCTCTGCCGACCGCGAGCCGGATGGGTATCTGCGGAAAACAAACCGCTATCGTCTCGCCGAGGCGCTGGCCGGGATGCAGGCCGAACAGGATCGCTGGCGGCTGGAGTGGTGCGCCCACCACCTGCTGCTGCTGACGGCGACGCCGCATATGGGCAAAGACTTCCCCTACTACTGCCTGTGGCGGCTGCTCGAACCGGAGATACTCTCTACCAACGACGCCTTTCAGTGTTATCCCCCTGCCGCGCGGCGCCGCCATTTCATCCGCCGCACCAAGGAAGAGATGATCGACTTTAAGGGCAAGCCGATCTATCCCAGGCGCGTCTCCGATACGCTGAGCTATGAGCTGACCCAGGGCCCGCTCGGCGAGCAGCGGCTGTACGATGAGGTGACGGCCTACATGCAGACCCAGTACAACCAGGCGCAGATGCTCAACCGCTCCGCGGCGCGCCTGGCGATGAGCGTCTTTCAGCGGCGACTGGCGAGTTCCACCTATGCGTTGAGCTGTTCTTTCGAAAACCGCATGCGCAAGCTGGAAGGGCTGATCGCGTCCATCCAGTCCGGCGAGATCGGCGAGGATGAGCTGGAGAGACGGCAGCACGAACTGGACGCCAAAGCGCGCGACCTGCTCGAGGAGAGCACGGCCGACGAAGAGGGCGGCGAGGGCGGCATCGAGGAACACGAGCAGGCCGAAGACGAGGCGCTGGGCGGCGTGGTGGCCACCAACCTGGCCCAACTGATGGCCGAGCACCTGCAGGTGCAGGCGCTGCACGACATGGCACGGCAGCTGCTGGATAACCCGGCGCACGAGGATGCCAAGTTTGCCCGGCTGCTGGAAATCCTGCGCGATCCGCGCTATCGCGACGAAAAAATGATCCTGTTCACCGAGCATCGCGACACGCTCGATTTTTTGGCCCGCAAGCTGGCCCAGTACGGCTACACCGGCGAGGTAGCCCAGATCCACGGCGGCATGCCCTACAAAGAACGCGAAAAACAGGTGGCGTTCTTTCGAAAGCCACTGGCAGAGGGCGGCGCGCGTTACCTGGTGGGCACCGACGCGGCGGGCGAGGGGATCAACCTGCAGTTTTGCTGGCTGATGGCCAACTATGACGTGCCCTGGAACCCGGCGCGGCTGGAACAGCGGATGGGCCGCATCCACCGCTACGGCCAGGCGCACGACCCGGTGGTCATCCTCAACCTGGTAGCGGGCCAGACGCGCGAAGGCAAGGTGATCAAGACGCTGCTGGACAAGCTGGAGACGATCGGCGAGGCACTGGGCCACGACAAGGTCTTTGACGTGGTCGGCGAGCTGCTGGAAGGGGTCTCGCTCAAGGCCTACCTGGAACGGCTGATGGCCGGCGGCGACGCCGAACGGACCGCGCAAGAGATCGACGCCCGGGTGACCCAGACGCGGGTCGAACGGGCGTCTGCGCAACGCCAGGCGCGCTATGGCGAGCGCGCCGACCCGCGCGACGACCTGGAGCGACAGCAGCAGGAGCGCCAGATCGAGCACTACCGCAAACTGCTGCCGGGCAACGTGCGCCGTTTCCTGGAGCGCGCCGCGCCGATGCTGGGCATCGCCATCGACGGCGACCTGGATGGCTATTTCGCCCTGCGCCCGCTGGAGACGGGGGCGCTGGACCCGCTGTGGCCGGTGCTGGAGACGTATTCCGAGCGGCAGCGCGGGCGATTGACCGTGTACCGCGAACGCGCCGGCAAAGACGACGAGGCCCTGTTCGTGCGCCCCGGCGAAGCGTTGTTCGAGCGCCTGGCAGGGCTGTTTATGGCCCGGTTTGGGGACGACGCACTGCGGGGCGGCACCTTCGTCGACCCGCTGGCCAACGAACCTTACCTGTTTCACCTGGCGCAGGTGGAAGTGATGCAGGCGGAGACGCGATTGGAATCGCGCCTGGTCGGGCTGCGGCAGTCCGCTTCGGGCGAGGTGACGGTCGTGCCGGTGGAACATCTGCTGCTGCTGCGCGGCGGGCCGCCTGCTTACGGTGACTATTTGTCGCTGGTGGCGCGTTCCGACGCGCTGCGCGACGCCGCACAGGCCTATTTGTTAGACGAGGTGACGCGGCAGATGGTCGACGATCGTCGCCAGGCGCTGCTGGCTGACCTGCCCGAGCGAAGCGAGGCGATGCGGCGCGGCTATGACCTGCGCGAGGCAGAGCTCGCCGCACGACGCACACACTATCGCAAACAGGCGGACGACGGCAGCCCCCGGGCCAAAGCCGAACTGGCGCGGATCAAACGGCAGCAGCAGGCCTTGCGCGCCCAGCGCGAGGCCGCCATAGCCGCACTGGAAGGTGAACCCGCGTCGATCGCCCCGGGCCAGGTGACCTTTGTCGCCCACGCCCTGGTGATGCCTTCCGACGACCCGGAAGAGGAGAAGGCCTATCGCCAGGAGACCGAGCGCGAGGCGATGAACCAGGCTATCGCTTTCGAACAATCCTTTGGCGCAGCGGTACGCAATGTGTCCACGCCGCAGTTGGCGATGGAAGCCGGGATGGAGGCGCATCCCGGCTTCGACCTGATCTCGGAGCGGCCGGGGGGAGAAATTCGCCTGATCGAAGTCAAAGGGCGGGCAGGCACGTCGGGCCAGGTCGAGTTGAGTTACAACGAACTGATCAAGGCCTGCGACCGCCAAGACGCTTACTGGCTCTATGCGGTGTACGGCTGCGCCACGCCGTCGCCGTTCCTGTGGCGCGTGCGGAACCCGTTCAAAAAGCAGTTGGGCGGCCCCAGCGGGAGCTGGTCGATCGACAAGGCCGAGATCGTGCAGGCAGCGGAATAGCGTGTTGCTTTTTGCAACCATCGGGCGTATAATAAGGGCAATTCCACCCAAAGGAGGTTTGATACGATGCCTATTTTGCACGTACGAAATGTCCCCGACGAGCTGTACGCCCGGCTGCAGCAGCGCGCCGATGCGCAGCGCCGCTCGTTGAGCGCCGAGGTGATCACGCTGCTCGACTGGGCGATCGGGGAAACCGAGCGCACGGCAGCGGCGACGTTGGCCTCGATTCGCGGCCGCCGTTTCTTTGACCCCGCCGCTGCCGGCGCGCCCGACAGCACAACCTTGCTGCGCACGGATCGGGCCCGCTGATGGCCGAGCGGTCTGTGTTCGACTGTGTCGTCGATGCCAGCGTGGGCATCAAGTTGTTCCTGGTCGAACCGCTCTCCGCGCGGGTCGATGTGCTGTTCGACCATCTCACCGACGCGCCGCCGGCCCGCTTTTACGTGCCCGATCTCTTTTTCGTCGAGTGCGCCAACATTCTCTGGAAATACGTGCGTCGTTTCGGCTATCCGCCCGAGGCGGCCCGACAAGATGTAGCCGACCTGGTTCGCCTGCCGGTGCAGCCGGTCTCGACGGCTGCGCTGGCCGAAGCAGCGCTGTCTTTAGCCATAGCCTGGCAAATCACGGCTTATGATGCGACTTATGTCGCCCTGGCCGACCAGTTGGCGCTGCCCCTGATCACGGCCGACGAGGCGTTGGTGCGTAAATTGGCCGGCAGCGGCCTGGACGTGCGCTTTATCGGCAACTGGCCGGAAACATAACATGGCCAGCAGTGACGTCTTGACCGCATCAGAAAGGAACCGATGGATAAACGCCTGATCGAGGTCGCTTTTCCGCTCAAGCAAACCTCGCTCGATTCGGTGCACGAGAAGAACGTGCGCCACGGGCACATTTCCACGCTGCACATCTGGCCGGCGCGCCGTCCCCTGGCCGCCTGCCGCGCGGCGCTGATCACGACCTTGCTGCCCGACCCCGACGACGAGGCCGAACGGCGCGAGATCCTGGAGCGGCTGGGCGGCAAGGTGGTGCAAAAGACGAAAACCGCCCGCCGCCCCGACGGCACGGAGGAAACGACGATCGAGGAATCGACCGAAGGCGGCATCCTGCACTGGGGGCGCGAATCCGGCCCCGACCTGGAGTGGTTCCGGGCCAAGATCCGCCAGGCCTACGGCGGGCGCGCGCCGCGGGTGCTCGACCCCTTTGCCGGCGGCGGGGCGATCCCGCTGGAGGCGATGCGCCTGGGCTGCGAGGCCACGGCGGTGGACATCAACCCCGTGGCCTGGTTTATCCTCAAATGCACGCTCGAATACCCGCAGAGGTTGGCCGGGCAGAGACGCCCGCTGCCCGATTTCGTGCTGCGAGACCGGGGCTTTATGGAGGGGTACCTGAAGAGCAAAGGGTTGAGCGGCGGCGCGCTGCAGGCCGAACTGGACAAGCTGGGGCTGGGTGACGGCCAGTCTGCTGCGCCGATGCTGCCTGGTCTGGCGGCGAGCGCCGTCGACCTGGACGCCGACCTGGCCTGGCACGTGCGCGCCTGGGGCAAGTGGGTGCTCGACCGCGCCCGCGAGGACCTGGCGCCGTACTACCCGACGGTGGATGGCAAACCCACAGTGGCCTACCTCTGGGCGCGCACGGTGCGCTGCAAGAACTGCCGGGCGACCATTCCGCTGCTCAAGACGACGTGGCTGTGCAAGAAAGGCAAAAAGCGGGTGGTTTTGGAAATAGCCACAGAGAAAGCGCCAGCCACAGAGGGCACAGAGAGCACCGAGAGACCCTCTGAGAGCTCTGTGTCCCCTGTGGCTGGTATTCGCTTTGCCGTGCGCGCGCTCAAGGCGGATGAAAAGGCGGGCAAAGGGATGGGTGACGGCACCATGTCGCGGGCCGGGGCGACGTGCCCCTGCTGCGGGGCGATCATGACCATGGAGGACATCCGCGTCGAGGGACAGGCCGGGCGGCTGGGAGCAGTGATGACCGCTGTGGTGGTGGACGGCGACAAAGGCAAAGAATACCGCCTGCCGACGGACGAGGAACGTCGCGTCGCCGAGGTGAGCGAGGCCGACCTGGCGCGCGTTTACGCCGGCGTGCCCTTTGGCCTGCCCGATGAGCCGTTGCCGGGCAAAGAAGCTTTGGGCTTTCGTGTCCCGCTCTACGGCTTTGATCAATGGTACAAGCTCTTTACCTCGCGCCAATTGCTGGCCCTGGGCACCTTTGTGCGCCACACCCGCGCCGTCCGCGAGGCAATGATAAAGACAGGCTATGAGAATAACTGGACCGAGGCGGTAAGTGCGTATTTGGCATTGGCTGTTGATCGAGTTGCAGATCGTGCAAGTACAATTTGCACAATGGTTCCAACTCGCGAAACGATAGGCCACACTTTCACGAGGTTTGCTTTACCAATCACTTGGGATTTCGCAGAAAGTGCGCCGATCAATGATGCAACTGGCGGATATCTTGGCGCAATTGAGTGGATTGCTTTGTGTGTTGAGCACGCTACTTTTGCTGCCCAAGATAGTAACTCTACCTATGCTGTTAACAGATCCTCTACCACCGCCTTCAGTCATAGTAATGAGCAAATTCTGTTTGACGCCATTGTCACTGATCCGCCTTACTACGACGCCATTCCCTATTCAGACGCAATGGACTTTTTCTATGTCTGGCTGCGGCGCACGTTGCGTGGCCTTTCGCCGGATGTCGACGTGGCGTTTTCTGAACCTCTTTCGCCAAAATGGGATCATCAGGCCAACGACGGCGAATTGATCGACGATTCCAGCCGCTTTGATGGCGACAAAACACGCTCCAAACAGGCTTACGAGGACGGCATGGCCCGCGTTTTTGCCAATTGCTGCCGATCTCTGGTGCACGATGGCCGCCTAGTGGTCGTCTTTGCCAATAAGCAACCCGATGCATGGGAGACTCTAGTTTCAGCGATCATACGCGCGGGATTTGTCGTCGACGGTTCATGGCCTATTGAAACGGAGATGGGCAATCGTACTCGTGCTCTTTCATCTGCCGCCTTGGCTTCTTCCGTCTGGTTGGCCTGCAAAAAACGTCCGCCTACCACTCGTCCCGGCTGGGACAACCAGGTACTGGCCGAGATGCGCGAGAACATCACCCAGCGCCTGCGCGAGTTCTGGGATGCCGGCATCCGCGGCCCGGACTTTGTGTGGGCGGCCACCGGCCCGGCACTGGAGGCGTATTCCAGGTACCCGGTGGTCAAAAAGGCCAACGCGCCCGGCGAGACGATGACCGTGGGCGAGTTCCTGGGCCACGTGCGGCGCATGGTCGTCGATTTTGTGGTCGGGCGCGTGCTCTCCGGCGATGGCGCCCAGGCCATCGAGGGGCTGGACAACGTCACCACCTATTACCTGCTCCACCGCCACGACTTTGGCCTGGACGACGCGCCCGCCGGGGCGGTGATCCTCTATGCCCTGTCCTGCAACCTCTCCGACCGTGACCTGGCCGACCGGCACGGCCTGCTGGAACAGCGCGGCAGCAGCATGCGGCTGCGGCCCTGGTCGGCGCGCGCGAACGTGGGCACCGATCCCGTGCTCGACGCGCCGCAGGCGGTCGGCGCGGAAGCGTTGATGCTGCCCGGCATGCCTGCCCCGGAGGTGGCCTTCACCGATCTGCCGTTGATCGACCAGGCGCACCGGCTGATGCACCTGTGGAAAGCGGGGGATGCGACCCGCGTGGATGCCTACCTGGACGCGCGCGGTCTGCGGCGCAGTCCCTTGTTCGCCCAGCTGCTGCAGGCGCTGATCGAGCTGGCGCCGGCGGGCAGCGAGGAGCGGGCGCTGCTGGAGAGTTTGAGCAATCATTTGGGGGCGCGGGGGGAACGAGTACAAAGACTGCTCTAGCCACAGAGAACACCGAGTACAAAGACTGCTCTAGCCACAGAGGCCACAGAGAACACCGAGAAACCCTCTGAGCGCTCTGTGTTCTCTGTGGCTAATAAGGAGGCGACATGACTCAACTACCCTGGACACCCTGGCACCAGGTGGTGCACATCCGCGACGACCTGCGCAGCGGTGAGCTCTCGCTGGCCGCCTTTGCCGCCGACCTCTACGACGTGGCCATGCGCAAGGGCCGGCGACCGATCTATGAGGACCCGGCGCAGTTTTTCGCCCTGACCTATCCCACCTACACCCTGCGCGAGCTGGCCCGCGACGTCGTGCAGCGCCTGGCCGGGCAAAACGACAAGGCCGTGCGCCAGCTCGAGCTGACCTACGGCGGCGGCAAGACGCACACCCTGATCGCGCTCTACCACCTGGTCGCCGACCCGGCCGCGCTGCCCGACCTGCCCGCGGTGCACGAGTTCGTGCAGCACATCGGGATCACACCACCCCAGGCGCGGGTGGCGCTGCTGCCTTTTGACAAGCTCGACGTGGAAAAGGGCATGGAGGTGCGCGGGCCGGCGGGCGAACAACGCTGGCTCAAGCATCCCTGGAGTGCCATCGCCCTCCAGATCGCTGGGGCCGATGGCCTGCGCCTGCTGCACGCCGAGGGACAGGATGCCGAGCGCGAGAGCCCGCCGGCGGAAAACCTGCTGGTCGAGCTGCTCGCCATCCCCGAAAAAGAAGGGCTGTCGACCCTGATCCTGATCGACGAGGTGCTGATGTACGCCCGCGAAAAGGTGGGCCTCGATCCGGCCTGGCGCGGGCGGCTGATCGACTTTTTCCAGTATCTCACCCAGGCCGTGACCAAGGTCGACCGCTGCGCGCTGGTCGCCTCGCTGCTGGCCACCGACCCGCGCAAGAGTGACACGCTGGGCAAGGAGCTGACCCAGGAGCTGTATGCCATTTTCCGCCGCGAAAAAGAAGAGGGCGTGCAGCCGGTGCTCAAGGAGGACGTGGCCGAGGTGCTGCGGCGGCGCTTTTTTACGCCCGAATCGATCCACAACCGCGACCCTTTCAAAGCGCACGTCGTCGCCGCGCTCAAGGGCATCACGGCGCTGGACGAGCAGACCGCCGCCGAGGGCAAAAACGCCGAAGCGCGGTTCCTGGCCAGCTATCCCTTCCACCCCGACTTGACCGACCTCTTTTACACCAAGTGGACCAACCTGGAGGGGTTCCAGCGCACGCGCGGCGTCCTGCGCACCTTTGCCCTGGCGTTGCGCGACGCGGAGGCGTGGGACGCCAGCCCGCTGATCGGGGCCAACGTCTTTCTCGCCGCGCCGGGCGCGGACGAGCTGTCCCCAGATAGTCTATCCGCGGCGGCGCGCGAGCTGACCAGCATTGCCGAGACCGAGGAATACGAGGGCAAGCGGCATGCCTGGTCGGCCATTTTGCTCGGCGAACTGGCCAAAGCGCGCGCCATCCAGGGGGAGTGCCCGGCCCTGGTTCACCGCGAGGTGGAGCGAGCCGTCTTTGCTACGTTTATGCACTCCCAGCCGGTCGGCCAAAAGGCGCTGGCCCGCGACCTGATGGTCCTGCTCGGGCAGACCCGGCCCGACCGCATCGAGCTGGAAAAGGCGCTGCGCCGCTGGACGGAGCTGTCGTGGTTCCTGGACGAGGATGTGGCCTACGATGGCAGCGCACAAGAAGGGGCGCTGCCGCGCGCCTGGCGGCTGGGGTCGCGGCCCAACCTGACCCAGATGCACCACGATGCCTGCCAGAACCGCGTGCCGCCGGAGCTGGTCGAGACAAAGCTAAAGCAAGAGATCGACAATCTGAACAGCCTGACCGCCGGCGCCAAGGGCGCGGGGGCCAGGGTGCACACCATGCCCACCAGCCCGGCCCAGGTGCAGGATGACGGCGATTTTCACTTTGTGATCCTGCCGCCCGAGGCAGCCAACGATCCCGGGCAGCCGCACGAGCTGGCGAAGCGATTCCTGACCGAGACCACGACGCCGGACAAGCCGCGCGTCAACAAAAATGCCGTCGTCCTCGTCACGCCGTCGCCCGCCGGGTTGGAGCAGGCGCGCCAGGCCGTGCTGCAGTGCCTGGGCTGGGAGGACGTGCGCGGGCAACTGCAGAAGCAAGACCTGGCCAAGATGGACCCGCTGCGCTGGCAGATGCTGCTCGGCAAGCTGAGCAGCGCGCAAAAGGGTATCTCCGGCGCGATCCGCCAGGCGTACAGCGTCGTCGTCACCCTCTCGGCTGCCGGACAGGCAGAAGCGTTCCGGGTCAAGGTCGATGACGGGCCGCTCTTTGCGGCGGTTAAGGAGGACCGGCGCTCGCGCATCCAGGAGACGGCGGTCAGCGCCGAGGCGCTGCTGCCGGGGGGGCCTTACGAGCTGTGGCACGAGGGCGAGAGCGCGCGCTGGCTGAAAGACCTGGTCGGCGCGTTCGCCCAGCACCCGCACCTGCCCAAGATGCTCGATCAGGGCGCGATCCTGGACACGCTGGTGGGGGGCTGCGTGGCGGGGCTGTTTGTCTTCCGCCTGGCCCGGCCCGACGGCTCGGTGCGCACATTCTGGCGCGAGCGGCCCGACGATGCGATGCTCAAGGAAGCGGCGATGGAGGTCGTGCTGCCCGAGGCAGCCACACTCTCCTCACTCGCGCCGTCGCTGCTGCTGCCGGGCAGCCTGCCCGGCCTGTGGCCGGACGGCGATGCTGCCTTGAGCGTGCAGGCAACCTATGATTATTTCACCGGCGGCAACGTGATCATGGTACCCAAGGAGGGCTACGAGGAGCCGGTGGCCATTCCGGCTGCGCCGCACGAGGTGGTCGACCAGGCCATCAACCAGGCCGTCGAAACGGGCAAACTGTGGCTGCTGTCCGGCCCGGCCAGCCTATGCGGCGAGACGATCCCGGCTGGGGTGCTGACCTCGTCGACAGCCCTGCGCCTGCCGCCGGAGCCGGTGACGATCAAGGGACTACTGCCGGACAACCTGCCCGAGGCGTGGTCCGCAGACACGACGTCGGCGTTGGCGCTGGCTACGGCGCTGTCCGCCCGCGCCGGCGCGACGCTGCCCTGGCCGGCGATCCAAAAGGCCGTGGAGGGCGCGTTTAACGCCCACTATCTCGAACGCACGGTCGATTCAGGCCCGTGGCCGTGCGGCTATGCCGGGGCGGGCAACGTCAAGGTGCGGATACCGGTCGGGGCGCCGCCACCGCCACCGCCGCCACCCCCTGGGGTGCGCGTGGCAGAAGCCGACTTGGAGACGTATCAACTCCAGGATTTGGCAGAGGTGGTGAGCGATCTCAAGACTGCGGCAGCCGGGCACGAACTCAAAATTCACGTGCGCTTTGAGTTGGGTGGCCATCCTTCGGGCGAGGTAGTGGCCAAGATCGACGGCCTGCTTCAGGAGGTCGATCCTGAGTTCAAGTTTAAATGATGCTTGATGTAACGGGCACGCGGATCGCCCAGTGAACGGTGCTATGGCGGGCTGGATCCGCCCGTGCTGGGAGCCGGGCTATATGAACCGGGGTGGGCCTGATCTTGGCCGAGTTTCACTCACTCCGACAGTCTCCGTGGCAGCGTTTTCCGGCGACGCTCCGGGTCGTGAACGTGTGTGAGATAGGGGACTGAACCACTGAAACACTGAGGGGAATGAGGGCACTGGTCAGTGCGTTCAGCGGTGTTCAGTGGGTCAGTGGTTCAGTGATTCCGGGGGTGCTTGAACCACTGAGGCGCTGAGGGGAATGAGGGCACTGAGTCAGTGAGTTCAGCGGTGTTCAGTGTTTCAGTGATTCGATCACTCGAAAGGAAAACGACATGTCTGAGCCATACGTCGACTCGCAGTACCCAGAATCCCGCATCACGGCACGGATCATTGCTGCCGCACTAGAGGTACACCGCACGCTCGGCGAGAACAGCAGGACACTCAAGTTCGAGCACTAAGAGTTTG
This sequence comes from Anaerolineae bacterium, assembly GCA_016926595.1. The sequence continues at coordinate 7,838 of JAFGOG010000590.1, read as the reverse complement.
AGGAGGAATAACCAACACCCTCTCACCACGGTCCTCGCAGCATAGGAGGTCTCACATGGACTGTTGGTCCCAGATCCGAACATTACAGGGCAAGACGCTGCGCACGCTCGACCAGCGTAAGCCCTTTACCGTTGTCGACATCCTAGACAGCCAGGTCGCGCTTAAGGTGAGCACGGGCAAGATACGGCCCGTGCGGCGCGACGAGATCGAAGGCCCCTTCCGCGAACTCGTGCGCGAGGGGGAGATCACCCGAACCAGGATCCAGGCCCAGTATTCGGCGCGCAACCCGGCCTACGTCGCCGCCATCCTGGCCGAGTTGGACGGAGTCACATGCCGGGACAAGCCGATCCGGCTGTTCTACCGTCCTGAGAAGGCTGTCACCGAGATCTCAAAAGAGGTGCCAGCAGTTCACACGCACAAAGAACTGAGCGCTCGCTCTGTAACCATCCTCAAGCTCATCGCCCAGGGACACACCTACGACCAGATCCTGGCCCTCCACCCCGAGCTGACCTATCCCGACATCTTTGAAGCAGCGCGTGAAGCGCTAGAAAGGTAAATGAACCCATGCGAGACAAACCAGGTTGTCTCTCCGGCCTGCTCAAGCTGTTCTTCCTGAACCGGATATTCGACTGGCTGCAAGACAAATTCGGCTTTGGGCGGGGCGTGTCCTGCACCGGCTGCGGCTGCGGGATCATCCTGCTCATCCTGTTCGTGCTGCTCGCCTTTTCGGTCATCACCGGCACCGATTGGTTTAGCCTGGGATTCTGACGATTTGGACGCAGATGAACGCGGATGAACGCGGATCCAGATGATCTGCGTGCATCTGCGTGAATCTGCGTCCCCAAAGGGCAACCGAAAAGGAGACGACGATCGTGGAGGAACAGGGTTGATGCGTGTACGGGTCCAGGTCGTGTGCGCCCCGCATCCAGGCGAGCAGACCATCGCCGTCCGGTTGGACCCCGCAGCGCCGCGCTGCTGCATCTCACACCGGCTCTAGCTCCCCTCCCGCACCCTGGGCAGCGAGACGACCAGCTCGTTCCCCTCCACCACGATCCTGGGTTCGCGGCCCGTCGCTTCCCTCACCAGTTGGATGGTCCGGCCGGCCTGTTTCACGTACCCAGGCGCGCGACCTGGAGCGGCTGCGACATAGAGAGAGGTTGGTCAAAGTCTGCGCTGGTCAAGACGGATCCTTCTGATGATTACCCACCTGTGTTGCGGTAGGGGCAAGGCCTTAACTTGTAGCTAAAGGCCTTAGGACCCGGCGCAGCGCCTGCCATTTCCTCGTCGATCGGGCCCCGTTCCCCGATGGTGTTCAGCCACCTACCCTGCGGCGCGACCGCCTACCCCGCGGCGCGACCGGCGATCGTCCTGACCGTCGTCGGGCCCCGGGATGCGTTCGGGTCAACCTCCAGCTGCAGGCCGCCAGCCGTATAGTGGAGCCGTAAGACCTGGCAGAACACCCCCTCATAGTTGCAGATCCGTACTTCGTAACGATTTTCCGCCGTCCAGGCCCCACACGCGGCGATGGAGTCGTCCGCCGTCCCCTTGAGCCACGTGCCATAGCCGACCTCGATCGCGTGCTCGCCGCCTGGGCCGCGCACGACGAGCGCGTTATGGCGGTCGCCAAACCGGATCGCCACGCTCTCGAGCTGCAGGTCGTTGCTTTCCAGCATGAACGGCTTCCCGTCCCACTGCGCCGCCACGGGCGACGAAGGCTGCCCCTCAGGCAGCGGCAGCGACAGGGTCGCCAGCTTGTCGCGCAGCGCGCCGTGAGCCTGCAGGTCGGCGGGCAGCGCTTCCGGCCCCATGGCGGGCAGCAGGTGCTCCCAGACCTTGTCCAGCACGGCCTGCATGTCGCGCAAGCCGCCGTTCATGGCCAGCACCGCGTCTTGCTCGGGCATGACGACGCAGTATTGGCCAAAGGCGCCGTCGCCGCGGTAGCAGTCGTGCCGGCAGCGCCAGAACTGGTAGCCATAGCCGGCCGTCCAATCGGGGTTGCTCTGGGTGTTGCTGTTGTCGGAGGTGGCCCGGGTCGCCTCGGCGATCCAGTCCGCGGCCAGGATGCGCTTGCCATTCCACACGCCCTGTTGCAGATACATCTGCCCAAAACGAGCGATGTCCTCCGTTTTGATGTGCAGGCCCGTCCCGCCCAGGTTGATGCCGCGCGGGCCGGTCTCCCAGGTGGGGTTTTCGATGCCCAGCGGCTCAAATAGGCGCGGCCGCAGATAATCCAGCAGGGACATGCCGGTCAATTTGGTGATGATCGCCGAGAGCATGTAGGTGGCCGCGGTGTTATAGACAAACCACGTGCCGGGCCGGTGCTCGACGGGCAGCGACAGAAATGCACGGGGCCAGTTGTCATCCTCCTCACCGGGCGCGCGCCCGCCCGTGTTTGCCCTGGGACGTGCCTCCATACCAAACAAGCTCGGTTGGTGAGGGTTGCGGAACACCTGCCCGGTCGTGTCTTGCTGGTGACCGGTGTTCATCGACAGCAGGTGCCGCACGCGCATCGCCTTCAGGTTCTCGCTGGGGTCCGCCGGCGCGTCGTCGGGAAAGAAGGTGAGGACCGGGTCGTCCACGGTGAGCAGCCCCTCGGCCACGGCCAGGCCGATGGCGCTGGAGGTAAAGCTCTTGCTCAACGAATAGAGCGAGTGCGCCAAACGTGGCCCATAGGGCGCCCACCACCCCTCGGCGACCACGTGTCCGTGGCGCAGCAGCATCAAACCCTGCACCGCGTCCAGCGGGTGGGTGTGCTGTTCGAGCGCCTGGACAAACTCCAGGACCGCCGCGGAGGGGATGCCCTCGGCTTCGGGGGTGCTGCGTTTCAACTGCATTGTGCTTGCCATGATTGCGATCGATTCCTTTCTTTGATTGAATTCGGAAATATGTAGGGGCAAGGCATTTCCTGAACTCGACTTGGTATTATGTTACAGGGTTGCACATGATTTGTCGACGCATTCGATTTCCTGGAATGCCTTGCCCTACCAATCATCCCGCCGGCGGTTTTGCCGTCCGCTCTCGATACAACACGTACAGCCCGCTGAGCAGCGTCAAACCGGCGCCGGCCAACGTCATCCAGGTCGGGATCTCGCGCCAGATGATCAAACCCCACATCACGTTAATGGGCAGCGATACGTACTCAAACGGCGCGGCGACCGAGGCCAAAGCCAGGCTGTAGGCCCGCGCCATACAGACCATGCCCCCGGCCCAAACCAGCCCCAGCCCCAACATGATCGCCCCATCCCATAGCGCCGGCACGACCCACGGGCGAAACAGGAACGCGATGCTCGGGTGGGCGCCGGGGATCTCGCCAACGACGAGCGCCAGCGGCGCCAGGATCAAAATGACGACCAGGTAAACCAACGAACTATAAGTGGCCATCGTCGCGCTGCTGTCGGTGGTTTGCAGCTTGCGCGTGAACATAACCGAGAGGGCGTAGAAAAACACAGATACCAACATGAAAATAGAGCCCATATTGAAGGCGGCCGCACCGGGCCGGACGATAAAGAGAACCCCAGCGAACCCAGCCACCAGCGCCAACCATCGGCGCGGCCCAACCTTTTCGCGCAGCATGACCACCGACAACAAGGTGATCATCAGCGGGGCCAAAAAGCGAATCGCTTCGACATCGGCCAGCGGCAAAGCTGCCAGGCCCATCATATGGGCGATGTACGATAGAAAAAGACACAGTCCGCGCACAGCTTCGAGCCTGGGCCGCTGCGTGGTGGGCGCCCCCCGCTTGCCCTCAAGACGGTAAAGGAGCAGGGCGCCGGGCAGGGCAACCAAGGTGCGAAGGGCGACGATCTCTAGTACCGAATAGCCGCCGCCGATCCACTTGATCGCGATATTCTGCAAGGAAAAGATCAGCAGCGCCAGCACGAGTAGGCCGGCTCCGCGGATGTTGGCGCTGGTTTTGTCCATAGCGGCAGCTGTTATCACCAGGCCGAGGCCGCGGGCCTGGCGGGCGCAGGCGGCGGTCCTGGCGGAGGCATATTGGCGATGATCTCGGCAAACCTGGCCATGACCTCGGGGATGTCGATGTCCTGCGGGCAGAGCGCTTTGCAATCACCGCAGGCCAGGCAGGCCGAGGGCAATTCCTCCTCTGTCATGGCTTCCAGCGCAGCGCGCAGGGTGAAAGAGGCTTCATAGCTCGCTTCGTTGTACATTGCAATCAGCTTGGGGATGTCCAGCTCCTGGGGACAGACCTCGCAGCAGTAGCGGCAGGCGGTGCAGGGCACCAGATCCACCATGGTGGCGACCACCTGCTCAAGCAGCTCCTTTTCCGCCTCCGTCGTCGGGTCAGGCTCGGAAAAGAGCCGCACGTTCTCCACGACCTGCTCCATGGTCGACATGCCGCTGAGCACCACCAACACATTGGGCAGCGACTGCAAAAACCGGAAAGCCCACGAGGCGATCGAATCGTCCGGCCGGGCCCCTTTCAGTATGGCTTCGGCCTTTTCGTTCAGCGAGGCGAGCCGGCCGCCGCGGACGCCCTCCATGACCACCACGGGGAGGCCGTGGTTCGTGATCACCTCATATTTTCTCTTGGCATCCTGCAGGGTCCAGTCCAGGTAGTTGAGCTGGATCTGGACGAACTCGAAACAGTCCTTCCAGTTTAAAAAACAGTCGATCGTTTCGGCCCGCGCGTGGGTGGACAAGCCCAGGTGACGGATACGCCCGGCCTTTTTTTGCGCCAGCAGGTACTCGACAATGCCCAGATCCTCGTCCGTGTACAGGTCGTAAGCGGTCTCGCTCACGTTGTGCAGCAGGTAAAAGTCGAAATAGTCCACGCCGCACTTTTCCAACTGGTCTTCAAAGATATCGGCCGGCGAGGTCGCTGTCAGGCCGGTCAGATAGCCCACCAGTTCCAGCCGTCCCTGGTTGAAACGCATCTGGTGGCCCGGCATCTTGGTGGCCAAATACCAGCTGTCGCGGGGATACTGGTTGAGCACCTGGCCCACGAATGTCTCCGATTCGCCGTTGTGGTAGCGGTAGGCGGTATCGAAATAAGTAACCCCGTGCTCGTAGGCGTACTCGACGATCGCCCTGGCCCTGTCCCGGTCGATCGGGCCGCGTCGTTCATCGCCAACCGTGGGCAGGCGCATGTTGCCCATGCCAAGGTGTGAGATCTGGAGACCCTTGAACGGTTTGTAAATCATCCGGCATCATCCTTTCTATCCTAGCGTTCAGGCGGATCCCGGGCCGGCAGGGCGCCACGATCCTACCATGGCGTCACAACACCCAGATCCGTCGGCGTGTAAACCCGGATGGCGGCCTGCCCGCCGAGCGGGCAGTGGTTCTCGCAGATGCCGCAGCCGATGCAGCGCTCTTGCAGCACGTGCGGGCGCTGGAGGGTGAGGGGCTGTCCGTCGGCCGTCCATACCTCCACCTCCTCGAGCTGGATGGCCTTCTCGGGCAGCGGGCACATCTCCTCGCAGGTGATGCAGCTGCGCCCGCTGGCCCACGGCAGGCAGCGGCTGCGGTCGACGTAAGCGTGCCCGATGACCGTTTGGCGTTTGTCCTCGAGCGTCAGCCGGGGAATGGCGTCGGTCGGACAGGCCTGCCCACAGGCATTGCACGAGAAATCGCAGTAACCCAAGCGCGGCACCAGCACCGGCGTCCAGACGCCGGCCCAACCGGCCGCGGTCAGGCTGGGCTGCAGGGCCGAGGTCGGGCAGACCTTGAGGCAGATGCCGCAGCGTATGCACCGGGAGAGGAAATCGGGGTCGGTCGCTCCCGGGGGGCGCGCCCCCGGCGGGCGCAGCAGGAACGCCGGCGGACGTTCGGCGGGCGGCTCGACCGCGCTCAGCCCGGCCACGACCACCGCCGCGCCGGCCGAGGCCAGGAACTGGCGCCGCGAGGGGTCGTATGGCTGCCAGGCCGCGACGGTGAACAGCACCGGAGGCCGCAGATGGCCGCGGAACGGCTGGGCGTCCTTGGGGCAGGCCGGCACGCACTCGAGACACATGATGCACTCGGACGGGTCGCTGGCATAGTCCCTGGCGGGGTCGATCGTCCCGGTCGGGCAGGCCCGCGCGCAGCGGGCACAGGCGACACAACGATCGCTCACCGTGCGGCGCAGCCAGGCGATCTTGCTGACCAACCCGAGCAGCGCGCCCAGCGGGCACAGGTAACGGCACCAAAAGCGCGCGCGTATGGCATTCAGGGCCAGGATCGTCACGAACAGCAGCGCGGTTAGGCCGCCGAGTTGATAGACCGGCTGGTACATCGGCAGCACGGCGCTTCGCAGCCAGTTATCGACGGTCACCACCGCATCCAGCAGCCCGGGCACGGGCAGCCCGACCAGGGCCCGTTCGATCCCCGAGATGATCGCCACCAGCGCCGGCCAGATGGCGGTGGTCATGGTCCGGTAGAGCAGCGTGATCGGATCCAAAAAGATCAGGGTGAGGTTGCCCAGCACAGCCGCCAGGACGATCACGGTCAGCAGGAAATACTTGGCCTGCCGCCAACGCTGGTTGAGGTCTGCCTCTTGCGCCGCCGGCTTGTGCGCCGGCGTCCAGTCCAGCACGGTGCCCAGCGGGCAGAGCCACCCACACCAGGCTCGCCCGAAGGCGACCGTCAGGGCCAGCGTCATCAGCCCGCCGACCAGCAGCGCCGGCACCAGACGCCGGGCCGCCACCATGCCCGCCAGCCCGGCCAGCGGATCCAGTCGGAAGAACAGGTCCGCCGGCAAAAAAGCAACCTGCCCGGCCGCGACCAGCAGCACGACAAAGAGGATAAAGGCCAGAGCCTGCACCCACGGGCGCAGCCGGCGTACGGTACGTGCTTTCATCAGCCCTTCCTTTACGAACGCTGCTACGCGCTGATCTCTTGGATCTGGATCGTCCCCAGATCCATCGTACCCAGGCCCCGCTCGTGGGCCATCTTGATATAGGCGATGTCAGCGCCGCTCTTGCCAAACAGCGTCGCCGCGTAAGCGTCGGTCGCTACCGTGTCGACGCTGGCAATGATCGTGTCCATCTGCCTGACGTCGTCCAGGCTGCCGCCGGTCGGGCCATTCGCCATCAGGATGCGGGTCGCGTCGATCACCGTCAGGGCGGGCCTGACGACCGTCGCCAGGTCGACGATGGACTGCGGCAGACCCCGGGCATGCAGCGCGCCACGGTCCTTGACCACGCCCATCAGGTTCTTGAGCCCGAGGGTGAGCGTGGCCATGCTGTGATGCTTGGCGATGGGCACGTTGATGAGCACATCGGCCTTGAGGATGTCGGCATAGATCTCGGTCTTTTTCAGCGCCTGCGCGTTGGCGATCTCTACCGCCTGGTACTTGAGGGCATTCATCAGCTCCATCTGCCCGCCGGCAGCCTCGACGGCCGCGGCGATCCCGCTCGTCTGGTAGGCGTTCTGCGCCGTGCCGCCGAACGGAAAATCCATCACGCGCACGCGCTTGGCCCCGGCGCCCAAACACAGCGCGACGATGGCGGCCACCACCTCCGGGTTGGTGGTGCTGGCGTACTCGGGGCCGTGATAGGCGTTGCAGATGTTCGGCTTGACGATCACGTCGTCACCCTGTTTCACATAGCGCTCGATACCGCCCATGGCGGCGATCGCGCGCCGGGTGAGCTCGGCCGGGCCAGGCGCCTGGCCGCGTGCGACCGCCAGGTAGGCGCCTTCTATAGGAACCGGCTGCGCCGCAGCGGTGTTCTGTACCGCCGCGGTCGCTGCCAGGATCGTCGGTGTCGGAACCGCGGTGCTCTCTACCGCCGCGGTGCTCTCTACCGCCGCGGTGTTCTCTACCGCCGCGGTGTTCTCTACCGCCGCGGTGCTCTCTACCGCCGCGGTGTTCTCTACCGCCGCGGTGCTCTCTACCGCCGCGG